>NZ_CP011567.1:1747666-2059000 GCF_001655615.1 Pseudomonas sp. GR 6-02 | reverse complement strand
GGTAATACTCTATTTCGGCCCCCATGCTATTAACTAGCGGAGAGAGGTCCCCAAGAAAAGGCAGAATGCAATAAATTCTCTTTTTTACGGAGATCGACTCAATTGCCGTAAGGAAACTTCGATCTGAACCGTACAGCTCGGAGCTTTGATGAAGGCAAAGTATTTCATCTCGCATATGATTTCCTTGGACTCAGCACATGTAGCGCAAGTAACATCAGTGATAAATACCTGATATTTCTTTCTTTAAGGCATGTATTCAGGCTAAACAACAGAACATATAATGATATTTTAAATTTATGATATTTTACGTAATCGAAAACCAATGGCCTCGACAGTATGAGGTTTCGGAATCGCTGAACCTTTTTGGCATAAGCTTGTCCGCCCTCTCTGAGTGCCGAGCTATGGGGAATTGATGTCTTGAGAATAAATATTTCGTTATAGCAGTTCGCGTAGTCGATAAAAAATCGTGTATCAACCCCATAGAAACTCAAGCGCTCATCAAACTTTAGGCCCCGCGACAGCGCTTCTTTAGATATGACAGTCCCGCTCATCATTGCCACTATATTTTTAGATGGGACGGGACCTGTCGCCAAACTCTGTAAGTTCAATGCTCTGCCACGAACCCCCTTTATGGTTCCAGGTGATATAAGGCTGTGATTGAACAAAATTTGCGGCACCGCCACTGGCACACGACTCCTGAAAAACAAATCCAAACTTGATATATAATCATTAGTTATGCTGGAGTCGTCATCCAAAACTATAAAATAGTCCGAGCCTGCACTATTGGAGATCAGAGTGTTGTATACCTTCGAAAGGTGCTCGTTTTTTCCACTGTGGTGATACGTTATTTGGCCAGGCAATGTTGGGATTGATGCCTCTCCGAATCCCTGCTCAGAATTATCCCAAATTGAAAACTTTGGGATAATTCCTGCCGACTGAAAATCCAGGGTAGCTAGCGATTTGAGCGTAGTGGTTAAACTAGGGTTGGTAGAGTAAACCACAACAAGGAAGTTAACTTGTACAAGCTGGCTCTGTGTGAGTGTCATGACAAACCTGAAGGTTTAGCTACGATTGAGTTGAACTAATGACATTTGTCGATGTGCGCCGATTAAGGTCTAGTGTTGCTAGAGGGAATAAGATTACATTAACGCACGCAATGGTACTCCCGATGGCAACTGCTGCACCCAACGTGCCCCAGCCCCCTAAAAGCCAATAAGTCACGAACGGAGATAGTGCGACAGTCAGATACAGCGCCACGTTAAGATGGTGAATATTTGAAGCGTTCTGGTAATAATATCCGCACACTGATGTAGAGCAATTTACAAAAAAGCCTAACAATACGATGTAGCATGCGACGTGGAAGCTTTCCGGTATTTGCTCACTAAACCTGACTAACGCCAGCAGCGAAACCAAATAAATGCAGGAGAAGGAAGTCAACTTCTTTGTATTGGACCAAAATATTTTTTTTATGGCTCGATAGTCTGATCGACTGGCAAGCTCTGAAAATCGAGGCGCAGATATAGAATTTATTGATACCGATATGAAGGTTGAAAGCATTGCCAGTCTTTGGAGTATGTTGAAGACGGAAGCAAATGAAGCTCCTAAAAGCAAGGAGGCCAACAGATATGGCAACCAACCTACTAGCTGCGTTCCTATTGTTGCGGATGCATACTTCAATTGTGAAGCTAGAATTTTATTGAGTGGCTTTTTAGATAGCGCAGATATCGGAGCCCACGTCATATTTGCTTTTCTTGCAAACACAACAGATATAATCAGGTAAATTAAAATGGAGGCGTAGAAGGAGGCTACAATGGTTGTGTCGGGAGCTAACGATAGAAAATCAAGGTGAGTTGCGAGCTTAATCGCCAGATAAAAAGCCAAAAAAGCCCAGGGCTGAATGACATTTATACCCAGGATTTGGGTGACGGTCTTATGCCTGGCTTGATATATAAAAAAAACAGTATTAGCGGCGGAAAATACAGGAATCAGTATAAAAATAAGAAGTATTGACGAGTGATTACTACTAGCGCTTGATAGGCTACTCCAGTGCTGGACATAGAAATCTCCAAGGAAATATGTAATAGGGCTCAGTATTGACCCCATCAGAAGGCTAACTACTACTGATTGATTGAAGCAGTCCTGTACTGCCTCGCTTGACTGCTTATAATAATTTCTTACCAGGTGGATGTCCGATCCGAAGCGCGCTATAACTGCGGAAATCTGAAATATAGTATAAGCAACAAGAAACAAGCCCGCCAAATCACTGCTTTCTATTTTCAGAATAACAATATTTGCAAGCAGCACGGCTACGGCGCCGATAATTCGAACGCATAGCAAGTGAAGTGATTTCGATTTCAGTATATTCATTGTGGTCTTGGTAGCCAATTGTTTAAGCAGTTGACTTCAATAGCTTGATCGCTTTTGTGTCTGACCAAGTTGGCTGAGACAACCAGCAAGATCCAGGTCATATAGCAGCATATGGGTCCGGGTAGATGCTGGAACAGGGACATTATTGCGATGGGGTTTGTTTGAAGCGGAGGCCAAAGCCCCCACTTCAACTTGTAATATTACTGGCGGCCTATGGAGTAATATTTAATACCTTTATCTTTAAGCTTTTGAGGATCGAAAAGGTTTCTTCCATCAAATATTATAGGCTCGCTAAGTTGGCTTGCAATTTGATCCAGATCGGGTGCCTTGAAGGCTTGCCATTCAGTTATTATGATTAAGGCATCGCTTTCTTTTAAAGTTTCTTCTTTGGTTCCGCACAAACTCAAGTCATCACGATTATTGTAAATTCGCTGAGTTTCTTCCATCGCCTCCGGATCATACGCTCTCACCTTGGCGCCGTTTTTCCACAGTGCCTCCATCAGTACTCGACTGGGTGCTTCACGCATATCATCAGTATTGGGTTTAAAGCTCAACCCCCAAAGAGCGAATGTTTTTCCTGCGATATCCCCATTGTAGTGATTAATTATTTTCCTGAAAATTACACTCTTTTGCTCATTATTCCTTGCTTCTACGGACTTCAGAATTACTGCATCAAAGTCCAGTTGCTCGGATGTCTTAATGAGGGCTTGTACATCTTTAGGAAAACAAGAGCCACCATACCCGGATCCTGCATAGATGAAGTGGTAACCAATCCTGGGATCTGAACCTATGCCCTTTCGCACCATTTCGATATCAGCACCGAGCATTTCTGACAAGTTAGAAATCTCATTCATGAAGCTGATTTTTGTTGCAAGCATGCAGTTGGCTGCATATTTCGTCAGCTCAGCGCTGCGAACGTCCATGACGATTATTTTTTCGTGATTACGGTTGAAAGGAGCATAGAGGTCACGTATGACTTCTTCTGTACTCGCCTGTTCCGTACCAATAACTATCCGATCCGGACGCATGCAGTCCGATACTGCAGAACCTTCCTTTAAAAATTCTGGATTCGATGCAACGTCAAATGAGAGATCAGTACGGCCGCGTTGAGCCAGTACGCTCGCAACTCGATCCCTCACTTTATCGGCTGTTCCAACAGGAACGGTAGACTTGTTAATGATAATGCAATTGCTTTCAATATTATTTGCTATCGTTTCGGCAACAGCCAGCACATATTTTAGATCCGCAGATCCGTCCTCATCAGGCGGTGTGCCTACCGCAATGAATTGAACCTTCCCATGCTTCACTGCTGATGCCGCGTCCGTCGTGAACTTCAACCTTCCGGCGGTGTAGTTCTCTTTGACTAAAACTTCCAGTCCAGGCTCATAGATTGGAATAATCCCCTGCTCCAGATTTCTTACTTTTTGCTCATCTACGTCCACACAAATTACATCGTGGCCAATCTCGGCTAGCACCGCCCCTTGAACAAGGCCTACGTAGCCAATTCCGAATACAGTGACTTTCATGATGATTACCTTGGTACAAATGTTGGTTTTTGGCTCACGCCACCCACTTGGAAACCCAAGGAATCCTGGATTCCTTGCTAGCCTTCAAGTCCGGCGGCAAGAATGGCCGGTGAGGAAGGACGTGGCATTAAGCACGCTACCGCCCCAGGATTTTTCGTCATCTTCCTCAGGACGTGGTGCTTTCATGAACTATCGGTTTGATCATGCCTATTGGCTAGTGATCCAGCGCAGCAATAAACGACAAAAACTCAAGAACAACAGCAATACCGTAAAAATCTGAACGGATGACGCGACCTGTTCAATACCCTTTAGTTTTTGTCGGAGGCGTAGGCATAGTGGTAATAACCATAATCACTGTAGCCATACTTGTTGGAAGCCTTTCTCTCTACGCCATTAAAAATCGCACCTTTAATGGCAACTCCGTTCTGGGTGAACCGGCGCACTGTCAACTCGATTTCTTTCGCCGGGTTCAGGCCATAGCGCGTCACGATCAGATTGGTCCCGGACAGACGCCCGACGATCGCCGCATCTGTCACTGCCAATAGTGGCGGTGTATCGAGAATCACCAGATCGTAAAGCTCACTCACCTGCTCCAATAGCGCACTGAAATTGGCATGCATCAGTAACTCGGAAGGATTGGGAGGAATCAGGCCTCGACTGACAAAATCGAAGTTGTCGATTGCGGTCTTATGGATGGCGGTGGCCACATCACAGCGTCGGGCCAGAACATCGGAGAGCCCATTGTCTGAAGAAACACCTAACACTTTGTGCAAATAGCCTTTGCGCATGTCGACATCGATCAATAATACCCGCAGCCCGGTCTGTGCTATCACCACCGCGAGGTTGACCGAGACAAACGTTTTGCCCACCTGAGGGCTGGGCCCGGAAATCATCAAGCGGTTATTGTCGGCCTCATGCATGGCGAAGTGCAGACTGGTACGCAAACTGCGCAATGCCTCGATTGCCAGATCGGTAGGATGAGTGACGGCCAGCAATGAAGCCCCATTGGAACGCCCTCGTCCGCGGGAGACTTTATCTTCTTCGGCTTTCTGCAGAATGCTGTAGGGAATCGACGCATAGACCGGCAACCCAAGTTGCTCGATGGCTTCCGGACTCTCCAGCCCCCGGTTCAGTGCCTTGCGTACCAGCACCAGGGCCACCGCCAGGAAGCCGCCAAGAAGAGTGGCGATCAATACAATCAGGATTTTTTTCGGCTTGACCGGTTTGAGGAAGTTGACGTCCGCGGTGTCGATCAGGCGTACGTTACCGACAGTGCCCGCGCGCATCACATCCAGTTCCTGAGACTTATTCAGCAGCTGGGTGTAAATGGCCGTACCGACCTCTACATCCCGGGTAAGGCTCAGCAATTCTTGTTGGGTAGAGGGAAGGCTCTCTACTTTGGACGCCAAACTTTTCTGCTTGCTGGTCAACTCACCGATCTGGGTCAACAATGCGCGATAGGCAGGATGTTGACGGGTGAACTTGCGGTCCATCTCGGCTTGCTGCAACTTCAACTCGGAAATATTGGTATCGAGCCCGACTATCTGATCAAGAATGGCTTTGGTTTCGAGCGTGATGTCCACGGACTTGCTGCGCGTCTGGTACTCATTCAACGCATTTCCGGCTTTTTCCAGATCCTTCTTGACCTCAGGAAGTTGCTCTTTGAGAAACGCCAGGCTCTGCGCAGCCTCTGCTGAAGTGCGCTCTACGTTTTGCCGTACATATATAGCGGCGATTTCATTGAGTATTTTAATCGCCTGGTCCGGATCTGTGCTTTCCAGCGCCAGACCGATCATGCCCGACTCTTTTCCGCGCTCAACTACATCCAGGGCCTCTTGATAGTCGAGGATACTGGTCAGGCGGGAGTTACGGATAATGCGGAAGCGGGTACCAGGATTGGCGTGCAGTTCCTCTATTTGAAACGTTACGCCATTTTTTTCGAAAAGCTCTCCGGCCCGGCTGGCCGCCAATAGGTTGTCATCTTCATCCACCAACGTGAAATGACCATTTTCACCCGTGGTCAGGGTCAATTTCTTGCCCAGTTGCGAATCGGGGAGATCCAGTTTGAAGATCTTCAGCGACTCCCCTCCCCAGGCGAAACTGTTCAACCCCAACAAGGGTTCGGCTATTTCACCGGGATTATTATTCTGGAATCGACGCGCCAGGAACTCACCGAAAACCGGGAAATACTTCGGCTGTATGACAATATCAAGTTTCAAGTTATCGACAGTTTTACCAATCACGGAGCGGGACTGGATCAACTCGATTTCGGTGGCCGAAGGAGACTCCTTGCCCAGCATGCTGCCGATATCCGAGAAGCCCAATAAGTCGTTCTTCTTCGCTTCGACCTGCAACAGCGCATTCGCCTGAAATACCGGTGTCGCCAGCACTGCGTACGCGGCCCCTGCGACCATGAAGGCGCCGGTAACCGCGGCAATCAGCCATTTATGGTCGATGAGTGTTCCAAACAGGCCGAGAAGATCAATCTCGTCATTGTCGTCGTCCCGCACGTTGACTACCGGTGCTTGCTGCATAAGTCGGATTCTTTGCCTTGATTACGATTCAAAAAGGAAGTGGCCATCAGCGTGCCAGACGCTGTGCCCATGCGTGTACGGCTTCTTCGATCAACGCATAAGCGTGCACAAAAGCAGGTTTGCCTTGACGGTAGGGGTCGCTGATCTCTCGATCGTCCTGCCACTTGCCCAACAGCAACACTTTGCCCCGCGCTTCAGGGGCAATGTTGAGCACGCCACTGACATGTCGCCGCTCCATCACCAGAATCAAGTCCGCCTCACTGACGGCTTGAGAAGTGAGCTGAACGGCCTGGTGCTCATGGGGCAGATGACCATGCTCTGTGAGCACGGCGTGTGCTGTCGGCTCGATGGGCTTGCCCGTCAGGGCGGCAAGGCCGGCTGAACTGACCTGAATATCGGAATGGACGAGTGCCCCACGCAGCAAATGCTCCGCGGTGGGACTGCGGCATATATTGCCAACACAGACAATCAAAACCCTTTTAAGCAAGATGACCTTCCCCGTCTTGTCAACATTGGCGGTGACCTAGCACTTGCCGAACATAAGAGCTTTAAATTACGAATGAGCCCGGGCATTTATAACGACCAGGAACTGCGACTGAAACTTTCAAACAATCAATGCGTATTTATTACCATGACGCTTGAACAGCCCTCAACTTTTTATCCAGACAAAAAATAACATCGCACTCTCCAGAGTACAAAAATAACAGTTAGTGAATTTATTCAGACAATTTCTAACGGTTGTCGTTTTCTGGCGACTGTTCAATCTAAATTATACTGAAATAGCGAATGACTAATGTATAGCCGTTCCGCTACTGCATTGCCAGGGTGTCGAACATTTGGTTAGTAGTTGGGTAAGGGACGCCTTGGGCAATAACTCTATTTACAGCGGGTTACGTCACGAGCATGCCGTGGAACAACCGGGCATGCTCGCCGGCAAATCGGCTGCTCGATGTCTCCCCTGCCCGCGCCTGGCGAGAAGCATGGCGTGCAGACCATTCGCAGCCCCTGGCGCGTTGCGAACATTGTTCTTGAGTGACCGGGCCGCTTCGAGCCCGCACTCCCCAGCGTGACCGGTTCGGCCAGCCTGGATCGAATCTTTCCTACTGCCATCAGCTATTCCATCAGTCTACTTTCAAGGACGCTTCCATGATTCGTAAATGCCTGTTCCCCGCCGCCGGTTATGGGACCCGCTTTTTACCCGCCACCAAGGCCATGCCGAAGGAGATGCTGCCGATCGTCAGTAAGCCGCTGATCCAGTATGCCGTCGAGGAAGCGCGTGACGCCGGCCTGCAACACATGGCCATCGTCACCGGTCGCGGCAAGCGCGCGCTGGAGGATCATTTCGATACCAGCTACGAGCTGGAGCATCAGATTCGTGGCACCGATAAGGAAAAGTTCCTGCACGGCACTCGCGAGCTGATCGATACCTGCAGTTTTTCCTACACTCGTCAGGTGGAAATGAAAGGCCTGGGGCACGCCATTCTCAGCGGCCGCTCGTTGATCGGTGATGAGCCATTCGCCGTGGTGCTGGCCGACGACCTGTGCCTGAACCTGGAGGGGGATGGAGTTCTGGCGCAAATGCTCAAGCTTTATGAGCAGTTCCGCTGTTCGATCGTAGCGATCCAGGAAGTACCCCGCGAGCAGACTCAGAAGTACGGCGTGATTGCCGGCGAGTTGATTCGCGAGGGGATTTACCGGGTCAACAGCATGGTCGAAAAGCCCCGTCCGGAAGACGCTCCGTCCAACCTGGCGATCATCGGTCGATACATTCTGACCCCCGACATCTTCGACCTGATCGCTGACACCGAACCTGGCAAGGGCGGTGAAATCCAGATCACCGATGCGCTGATGAAGCAGGCCCAGAACGGCTGCGTGCTGGCTTACAAGTTCGAGGGTCGACGCTTCGACTGTGGCGGTGCCGAAGGTTATATCGAAGCCACCAACTTCTGCTTCGAGCATCTGCATCAAAACGCCCTGTGATGTTGCTGTCCCCCGATATGGTCTTTATCACCTTATGGACGAAGCCTCTATGAATACGTTGAGCGGTTTCAAGGCAGATGACAGTCGCCACCCGTATAGCGCTGACCTTAAGCACAACCTCGCGTACCGCATCGTGCGCGCCTATGCGTCGGAACTGATTTTCCCCCGCGTGCGAAAACCACCGGTACTGCTGGTGGAACGCATCGGCGCGTTCCCCTCCTCCGGGGAGATCCGCCGCCAAGTCAAGGATGGTCCGGCGCTGCTGGCGAGCATCAAGCAGCGTTACGCCCGCGACGCCCTCGACCTCAACGAAAGCAGCGGGCTGAACCTGGTCTTTGCCGACTGGCGCTTCAGCTTGCGCCTCTCGGGCGAGGGTTGCGTAGCTTGCCTGACCGTGGAGAGTCGGGGCGACAGCTCGCTCCTGCAGCGCAAAACCGCCGAGCTGCTGGGGCAGATCGATGCAGGGAGGGCATTTGAATGAACGCGATTGCCGAACACGCCACCAAAGCCTGGTACCTGGTCCAGTGCAAGCCCAAACAAGATGAGCGCGCCGAAGAACATTTGCAGCGCCAAGGCTATGCATGCTTTCGCAA
Source organism: Pseudomonas sp. GR 6-02 (assembly GCF_001655615.1). Classification (GTDB taxonomy): domain Bacteria; phylum Pseudomonadota; class Gammaproteobacteria; order Pseudomonadales; family Pseudomonadaceae; genus Aquipseudomonas. The sequence goes on along the minus strand of NZ_CP011567.1, from coordinate 2,050,000 downwards.
GACCTACAGACGTGAGCGCATGTTGCGCGGGCAACGTCGAGTGATCAGCGAGTCGCTGTTTCCGGGCTACCTGTTTATTCAACTGAGCCTTCAGGACAGCTGGGGTCCACTGCGCTCGACCCGCGGCGTTTCGCGGGTCGTCGGGTTTGGCGGTCAGCCATTGCCGATCCGCGATGCGCTGATCGACGAACTCCAGGAACCAGACAGCCAGGCGATCGTGACCACGCTGTTGAAACACGGAGATGCGGTGCGCATCACTGAAGGTCCGTTCTGCGATCTCGAAGCGGTGTTCCTGGCCATGGACGGTGAAGAACGGGTACTGCTGATGATGAATTTGCTGCAGCGTGAACAGCAAATCAGCCTGCCACTGGCGCGGGTCAACAAGCTTTAGATGCTTTTAGCTGCTCACACAAAAACGCCGCTCAACAAGCGGCGTTTTTTATCAACACAGGAAAACCTACGCCCCTTCCGAGAGGTGATTCCAGTCCACCCAACCCAAAAACCACGTCGCCAGAATCAGTAAACCGAAGGCGATCCGGTACCAGGCAAACACCGCATAACTATGGTTGGCGATGAACTTGAGCAACCCGCGCACGGCAATCATCGCAAAGACGAAAGCGGCGACAAATCCCAGGGCAAACACCGGCAAATCTGCGGCCTGGAACAGGTCGCGATATTTATAGCCCGAGTACACCGCGGCCCCCACCATTGTCGGCATCGCAAGGAAGAACGAAAACTCGGTGGCCGTCTTGCGTGACAGGCCAAACAGCAACCCGCCGATAATCGTCGATCCCGAACGCGAAGTGCCGGGAATCATCGCCAGGCATTGTGCACATCCGACTTTCAAGGCATCGGTCCAGCGCATCTCGTCCACGTGATCGACCACTACCACGTGCTCGCGCTGTTCAGCCCACAACATGATGATCCCGCCGATCACCAGCGCCACGGCCACGGTGATCGGGTTGAACAGATATTGATGGATTTTGTCGGCGAACATCACCCCCAGCACCACCGCCGGCAAGAAACCGATCAGCAAATTCAGAGTAAAACGTTGCGCATTACGCTGGGTCGGCAAACCCGTGGTGATGTCCAGAATCTTGCGACGGAACTCCCAGACGACCGCCAGAATAGCGCCCAACTGAATAATGATATTGAACGCCATGGCTCGCTCACCGCCAAAGTCGAGCAAGTCCGCGGCAATAATCTGATGGCCTGTACTGGAGATCGGCAAAAACTCTGTGAGTCCTTCAACCAGCCCTAGAATCGATACTTGCGTGGTGGTCCAGAAGTCCATTAATCCCCCGTTAACCCCTTTCGGCTGAAAGGTCTGTTGTTGGTTCCGAGCAGCTGTCGGGTCAACGGAGAATTAAAACGCATTACCTGCCGGCTTGAGGCAAACGTTATAAAACGTCCATGACCAGGGCTATGACCACCTCGACAGCCCTACCCGCCTGCTACGCTTTGCGTTCATGACTGGAGGAATAACCATGCCGGACGATCCTCCCCCCGCCCTGCTCGACGCTTGATGGGCGCCTGAAGATGAAATTGACCTGGAAGACTGACACTTGTGTATCGCAAATCCATGGCTGCCACTCATCGTCAGCTCGTTGACGTTTTGAGTTTGGGCGCGCGCAATGTCTACCCCCAAAATGATCGCCCAAGAGAACATTCCACATGGCAAAGATCATAGTGCTCGCTGGTGACTTCCCGCAGTGCGACGGGGAATATCACTCGGGTACCATCACGCTCAAAACGGCCCTTAAGCCACGACTGGGGAAAAGCTTCCCGGTCTCGGAATTTAAAGATCTAACAATCCAGAACACGGACTCCAACAAGAATATAAAGAGCGCCATCGGCCTGGGCATTGCGGGCGCGATGTTGTTGGGGCCGGTCGGTGCCATCGCTGGCTATCTGCTCGCGGGCAACAACACGGAAGTGACCTTCATGGCCACCCTGAAGGACGGTGGCAAGCTCCTGGCGGCAACCGATAGCGATACCTTCGAGGACATCTCGGCACGCGCCCACAAAAAAAACCGCCCCGGTCGCCGAGGCGTCCCTCGCGAATCATTTAACAACGACTCCATTCACTGATCCGCTGCCCCCGTGACCGCGAAGATGTTGCAGGGCACTCGATACAGAACATGCTCCGTCGTACTGCCCACCCACTTGCCCAACCCCTTGCGATGCGCATTGCCCATGACGATCACATCGGCCCGGTGATGCGCTGCAAAGTCAGCCAGCGCTTTGCCGGGCGGGCCCGCAACGAAGTGTTGTCGCTCGGTGGGCACGCCAAAGTGGTCGGCCAATGCGATGAATGACTGATGCAGAGATTTGCGCACGTCACTGTTGAAGCCTGGCATCGTCACTGCACCCGCGCCTGCGTCGGCTATATGCGTCAGCGACAGATCATAGGCATGCAGCAAATGCAGTTCTGCGTTGCATTGCATGGCCAGTCCGTTCGCTGCCTGGATGATGCGGTCGTTGATGCCGGTGATCTGCGTATCGGGTTGCGACGGATCGACCGCCGCCACGATCACCCGCGGCAGCGGACACCTGACTTCGCTGACCAGATGCACAGGCACCGGACATTCGCGCAACAGGTGCCAATCCAGAGGCGTAACGAAAACACGCTTAAGTGCAGACTCGTGCTGTACGTCCTTGATCACCAGATCCGGCTGCATTTCTGCCACGTGCCGAAGGATTTCTTGCAACGCGCTGCGGGTTATAAGCACTTCGGTGCTTACCGTGACCCCGCGCCCGCGTATCAGATCTGCTTCATCCTTCAGCCACTTTTCATTCTCTTGCTGACAGGCCTCACGAAACCGCGCACCGGCGCTCATCAACCCCAAAAGGTGAGAGTCTTCGATAAACACCGTGATGTGCAGCGCTGCGCCAGTGGCTTCGGCGATGGCGACAGCTCGTTCCAACGCCGGGGTGTGACGCATGGCTGGGCCGGCTATCAGAAAGAGTCGTTGATATTGGCTCATGTAACACCTCCAAACGTTCCGGGATATCTAACTCCCCCCCAACGCTCTCGCCTGTCAAACCACCGACGATTGGCTATCGCCTCAACTAACGGGATCGACACTATCAATATACGCCTTGATTGAATAAGCGAGTGATAGACGCGCCACGTCACACCGAATCCGATGTTCCGGATTCGGTGATGACCCAACACTACTTCTGCGCGTATTTCGTGCCGTGCGAATCGTTAAGCTGTGCCTGCATCAGCCCCCACTCACGTTGAATGATCGAGTAAGGAATAAAGATACTGATCCGCTCAGCGCCCTTTACCCCAGGGTGAAAACTCACATCGTGAAGTGTGGTGGAGAAGAATCCGACATTAATACCGACAATGCTGCCGTCATTGGCGATAACCGGCCCACCCGACATCCCCTTGATCATCGGGGCATCATGGATGGCATAGCGTTCGCCGCTGCCTTCATCACTGTTGATGAAAGGCGCCGGATACACCTTGCCTTGCCCGCTGACCGTTGTCATATACGGACTCGTTCCCACGGCAGTGATGTGCTCACCCACGCGCGGTGCGCGCCATGACGGATAATGGCCGTCGGCCTTGTGCTTGATGAAGACCAGGTCGCAACCGGTGCTGCAGCTGTATATCACGTTGCGAATGAGTGGGGTGTGGCGGGTGGTGACGGCGTAATCCTCGTTCCATTGCACGGCCGAGGCCGTGTACAGATAGGGCAAGGGAAAGCCTGAGAAGACTGAGAAATATGAATCATTGGCAGGTCCCGACAAGTCGGGTTTTACCATACCGTTGCATCCTGCAATACCAGCTCCTATTAAAAAGTAGGCCATGATTTTAATCATGATGTTCACCGACTTATAAGGAGATTTTAGTTTTTGTTGTGTCAGGTTTTTAGTGATCAGGTTGTTGTAGTTGTTCCTCGCTGCCTGTTCTGGTGGGTAATGTATGGCTTAGGTTGTAAGCGTGTGTATGAATTTATTGCGCTAAGAACAATCGCTTTTCGTTACATATAAAAAACTTCAAATATTTGGCGCCTGAAAAATGTCACATGCACCAAAATAAATATAAATGGAAGTTGCACTTAATAAGTGTAAAACGCGTGAAACAGTACTTTTAGAGCGATTTAGAGCACATTGGAATGCCGCGGCAACCTAACAGAAATCAGTGCCGCGAAAATAACAAATGCGCTGGATATCCATAAACACGCTTCCAGCCCGAAGACCTGAAAAACCCAACCGGAGAGCACGGTGCCGATCAGCCGTCCCATGGCGTTGGACATGTAGTAGAAGCCCACATCCAGCGATACGCCGTCTTCCTTGGCGTAGGACACGATCAGGTAGCTGTGCAGCGAGGAATTCACCGCGAACAACGCACCAAAGATCATCAGACCGCCCAACAGCACCCACTGTGGCGACAACCCGGTGTTCAGCCCCAGCGCGATTGCCGCCGGCAGGCCTGCCAAGGCAACCGCCCAAAGAAACGCGGCGCGGCCATCCGGGACATGCCCTCGTTGCTTGCCGGTGATCCGCGGCGCGAGCGATTGCACGATGCCGTAGCCAATCACCCAGGCCGCCAGGAATCCACCGACCTTCCAGAAGTCCCAGCCAAAAACGCTGCTCAAGTACACCGGTAAAGCCACGACGAACCAGACATCGCGGGCACCGAACAGGAACATCCGTGCCGCCGACAAGATGTTGATGGCCCGGCTCTTGGAGAGAATGTCGCGGAACCTGGGCTTGGCTTTCGCCTTGCCCAGGTCCTTTTTCAACAGGATCAGGCTGCCGAGCCAGATCAGCGAAAGAACGCCGGCCATGGCCAGCAGCGCCCCTCTGAAACCAATCAGGGCGAGCAATGCCCCGCCGAGAAAGAAACCAACGCCCTTGAGGGCATTCTTCGAGCCGGTGAGGATGGCTATCCATTGATAAAGCGTGCCCTGTTGCCCGTCGGGCACCAGAAGCTTGATCGAGCTTTTGGCGCTCATCTTGTTCAGGTCTTTGGCGATCCCCGACAGTGCCTGCGCCCCCATCACCCAAGGAATCGTCAGCCAGGCCACCGGCACCGTCAGCATCAACAGCGCCACCACCTGCATCCCCAGCCCGATGTTCATGGTCCGGTTCAGCCCCAGTCGCGCGCCGAGATAACCGCCCAGCAGGTTGGTGATCACGCCAAAGAGTTCGTAGAACAGAAACAACGCCGCGATTTGCAACGGGCTGTAGCCCAACCCGTGAAAGTGCAGCACCACCAACATGCGCAAGGCACCGTCGGTGAGGGTAAAAGCCCAGTAATTGCCCGTAACAAGCAGGTATTGCCGCACTGACGGCGCGAGGGCTGACAAGGCTTTCATCAACGCTCCTTAAACGGCCAGACCGACCATCCTGGCCAATTCGACGGTGCGGTTCGCGTAACCCCATTCGTTGTCGTACCAGGCATAGATTTTGACCTGGGTGCCGTTGATGACCATGGTCGACAGCGCATCGATGATCGATGAGCGCGGATCGGTGCGGTAGTCGATGGACACCAGCGGACGCTCCTCGAAGCCGAGGATGTCTTTGAGTTCGTTCTCGGATGCGACCTTGAGAAACCGATTCACTTCGTCAACCGTGGTGACGCGCTCGACCTCGAACACACAATCAGTCAGCGAAGCATTGGCCAACGGTACGCGCACTGCGTGGCCATTCAGACGCCCGCGCAGCTCCGGGAAAATTTCCGCGATGGCGGTGGCCGAACCGGTGCTGGTCGGGATCAGGCTCATGCCCGAAGCCCGCGCACGGCGCAGATCCTTGTGGGGTTGGTCGAGAATGCTTTGGGTGTTGGTCAAGTCGTGAATGGTGGTGATCGAGCCGTGGCGAATGCCTAGCGCTTCATGGATCACCTTGACCACTGGCGCGAGGCAATTGGTGGTGCACGACGCCGCGGTAACGATGCGATGTTCCGCCGGATTGAACAGTTGATGGTTGACGCCCATGACGATGTTCAGCGCGCCCTCTTCTTTCACCGGAGCACTGACCACCACGCGCTTGACGCCCTGGTCGAGGTACGCCTGAAGCACCGCGACAGTCTTCATCTTGCCGCTGGCTTCAATCACCAGATCACAGCCCGACCAATCGGTATCGGCAATCGCCTTGTTGGCGGAAACCTTGATGCGCTTGCCGTCGATGACAATGCAGTTGCCCTCGGCGCTGGCTTGATCATTCCAGCGACCATGCACCGAATCGAAGTTCAGCAGGTGCGCATGCGTCGCCGCGTCGCCTGCCGGGTCGTTGATCTGCACGAACTCAAACTCCGGCCAGTGCCAGGCGGCGCGCATGGCGAGACGACCGATGCGGCCAAAACCATTGATGCCCACTTTGATAGTCATGTTGGTGTGCTCTGTATCTGTTGTCAGGGATAGGCTCTTGAAATTATCGAACCGGACAGCAGGCGGCTGCCCGTTCAGGGCGCTCACCCATGTCTTCAAGACGTTTGGCATCAGCGCTTAGCCAATGCTGGTTGGTTTCAAGCACGACAGTCAGCATTTGAAGCACCCAGTCAGGAAGGCTCGGGTGCAACCGGTAGTAAACCCATTGGCCTTGTCGACGGTCCGACAGCAATCCACTGGTGCGCAACTGCGCCAGGTGCCTGGAGACTTTCGGCTGGCTCTCATCCAACGCACAGGTCAGCTCGCAGACACACAACTCTCCCTCGCGGGCGATGAGCAGCATCATGCGAACACGGTTGTCGTCAGCCAGGCATTTGAAAACAGTGGTCGGCGTCAGAGCGTCAGCCATTTCGGGTCTCGGCGTTTGGGTTTCATACAGCAACACGGGCTTCGCGACACAGGCAAGCCTCATCAATATGCGTTTTTCCGAATATATGTTTTTCCGTATATGCGGTAAAGCAGCAAATCTTCGACCAACACAACCAGCGTCCTGACGTTCGTGCGGTCCCGGGAAGATCAGCGAAAGGATTTCGTATACCCTATCGCTATCTCACTCCAAACGATCGCCGCCGTGAACCTACCCAAACTCAACGCTCCCGACCTTGGCAATACGCCTTCGACCTCGGAAATCATCACCCGTCATCTGCGCGACGCGATCGTCGCCGGGCATTTCGCTGAAGATGAGCCGATTCGCCAGGACGACATTGCCCGCCAGTTCAACGTCAGCAAGATTCCGGTGCGCGAGGCCCTCAAGCGGCTGGAGGCCGAAGGGCTGGTGATGTTCCAGCGCAATCGTGGGGCGATGGTCACGCGGGTTTCCGATGCCGAGCTGGCGCAGATGTTCGAAGTGCGCATGTTGCTGGAAGACAAAATACTGCGCCTGGCCATCCCCAACATGACCGAAGAAACCTTCGCCCGTGCCGAGCGTATCTGTCAGGAATTCATCGGCGAGGACGACGTGGGCCGCTGGGCCGAGCTCAACTGGGAGCTGCACGCCTGCCTCTACGAACCGGCACAACGGCCGTTTCTGGTCAGCCTGATTCGTTCGGTCAACGACAAGCTGGAGCGCTACCTGCGCATGCAAATGAGCCTGTCGGCCGGCAAGGAACGGGCCGATCACGAGCATCGCGAAATCCTCGCGGCCTGCCGTGCCGGCGATGTGGAGCTGGCGGTGAAGCTGCTGGACGAACACATTGCCGGGGTCTGCAAGACCCTGTTCGAGCACCTGCCCCACGCCCACTGACGGCTCAGGATGCTGTGCCGATTTCGTCATCGGCACAGGATAAATCCATCAAGCCGGCACCCCGCCGCACAGGCCACTCTTGCGTTCACTCATCTGAACGGACGTGGCCCTTCCATGAAACGCATCACCGTGATCGACTCCCACACCGGCGGCGAACCGACCCGTCTGGTGACCGCCGGCTTTCCTGACCTGGGCACCGGCAGCATGGCTGAACGGCGCAAGCGGCTGGCCGACCATCATGATCAATGGCGCGCGGCCTGTGTGCTGGAACCACGAGGCAGCGACGTGCTGGTGGGTGCCCTCCTCTGCACACCGGTAGACCCGAGCGCCTGTGCCGGGGTGATTTTCTTCAACAACAGCGGTTATCTGGGCATGTGCGGCCACGGCACCATCGGCCTGGTGGCGTCGTTGGCGCATCTGGGCAAAATCGGCCCCGGTGTGCACCGCATCGAGACGCCAGTGGGGACGGTGCAGGCGACCCTGCACGAAGACCATTCGGTGAGCGTGCGCAATGTGCCGGCCTACCGTTACCGCAAGGCGTTGGTGTTGCAGGTGCCGGGCATCGGCCAGGTGGTCGGCGATATTGCCTGGGGCGGCAACTGGTTTTTCCTGATCGCCGAGCATGGCCTGAGAGTCGCCGGCGACAACCTCGACGCGCTGACCGCTTATACCTACGCCGTGCAACAAGCGCTGGAAGCCCAGGGCATTCGTGGCGAAGACGGCGGGTTGATCGACCATATCGAACTGTTCGCCGATGACGATCACGCCGACAGCCGCAACTTCGTACTCTGCCCCGGCAAGGCCTATGACCGCTCACCGTGCGGCACCGGCACCAGTGCCAAACTGGCCTGCCTGGCCGCCGACGACAAGTTGCAACCGGGGCAGATCTGGCGTCAGGCCAGTGTCATCGGCAGCGAGTTCGAATGCTCTTATGAATGGCAAGGCGAGCGCATCGTGCCGACCATTCGTGGCCGTGCCTTTATCAGCGCCGAAGCCAGTTTGATCATCGAACAGGATGACCCGTTCGCCTGGGGCATTCGCCCATGAGCGAGGGCCTGGTGGCCGATGTGATCGTGATCGGCGCCGGCATCATCGGCGCCGCCTGCGCCCAGGCACTGGCCCGTCGTGGCTTGCAGGTGCTGGTGCTGGACGCCGGCCTGCACGGTGCGACGGCGGCGGGCATGGGCCACCTGCTGGTGCTCGATGACAACCCAGCCGAACTGGCCCTGAGCCAATATTCCCTGCAACGCTGGCGTGAACTGGCGCCGGACCTGCCCGACGGCTGCGCTTACCGCAACAACGGCACACTGTGGCTGGCAGCCAACGCCGAGGAAATGGCGGTCGCCCACAGCAAATACCTGAACCTGAAAGCCCAGGGCGTGGCGTGCGAACTGGTCAGTGCCAGCGCCTTGCGTCAGCGTGAACCGGAACTGCGCGAGGATCTGGAAGGCGGCTTGCTGATCAATGGCGACGGCATTCTGTATGCGCCGGCGACGGCCCGCTGGATGCTCGACACACCGAACATCCGTCAGCACCGGGCGCGGGTCAGCGCGGTCGATGGCAATCGCGTTTACCTCGATGACGGCCATTGGTTGCGGGCCGAAGCCGTGGTGTTGGCCAACGGCATTCAGGCCAGCGAACTGTGCCCGGAGTTGCCCATCGAGCCGAAAAAGGGCCACCTGCTGATTACCGACCGCTACCCCGGCACCGTCACCCACACCTTGGTGGAGCTGGGATACGTCACCAGCGCCCACAACGCCACCGGGCCATCGACCGCCTGCAATATTCAGCCGCGCCCCACCGGGCAATTGTTCATCGGTGCCTCGCGGCAATTCGGCACCACCGACCCACAGGTCGAAGGCTGGATGCTGGCGAAAATGCTCAAGCGTGCCGCCGAGTACATGCCAGGGCTGGCCCGGCTCAACGGCATCCGCGCCTGGACCGGTTTTCGCGCCGCCAGCCCCGACGGCCTGCCGCTGGTGGGCCAGCACCCACAGCAGCAGGGCTTGTGGCTGGCGGTTGGGCACGAAGGGTTGGGCGTCACCACGGCCCCCGGCACGGCCGACTTGCTGGTGGCGCAGCTGTTCAACGAAACCCCGCCACTGACCGCCCAACCCTATCTGCCCCAGCGTTTCCTCGGAGAACCCGCCTATGCCTGAATTACTGCTGGACGGCCGCGCCTTGAAGGTGGCCGAGGGCACCAGCGTCGCCGCAGCCTTGGCGCTGGGCAGCGACGGATGCACACGCACTTCGGTCAGTGGCCAACGCCGCGCACCGCTGTGCGGCATGGGCATTTGCCAGGAATGCCGGGTGACCATCGACGGCCGGCGACGCCTGGCCTGCCAGACACTGTGCCGCGACGGCATGCAGGTGCAGACATGCCCATGAACGAATACGCCGATCTGCTGATCATCGGAGCCGGCCCCGCCGGCATGGCCGCTGCTCTTGCCGCTGCCCCCAGTGGCGCACGCATCGTCATGCTCGACGACAATCCGCTGCCGGGCGGGCAAATCTGGCGTGACGGTCCGCAAGCCAATGTGCCCGATCAGGCCCGTCACCTGCGTGAGCGATTGCAGGCGTGCAGCAACATTCGCCGTCACGCCGCCACCCGGGTGATCGCCAGTCCCGGTCCGAAACAGCTGCTGGTCGAAAATGACGATGACGGCTGGCTGATCAGTTATCACCGATTGATTCTGTGCACCGGCGCCCGCGAGTTGCTGCTGCCCTTCCCCGGCTGGACGTTGCCCGGCGTGACCGGGGCCGGTGGCTTGCAGGCGCTGATCAAGGCGGGCCTGCCGGTGCAGGGTGAGCGCGTGGTGATCGCCGGCAGCGGCCCGCTGTTGCTGGCCAGTGCCGCCACCGCGAAAAAACACGGCGCGCAGATCCAGCGCATCGCCGAGCAAGCCTCGCGCACCGCCGTCGCCGGTTTCGCCGCACAACTGCCCCGCTGGCCTGGCAAATGGCTGCAATCGTTCAGCCTGTTCGACCGCCATTACCGCACCGCGACGCATGTGCTGGCCGCCCTTGGCACTGACCGGCTGGAAGGTGTGCGCCTGCAACAACAAGGCAAAATCGTCGAACTGGAATGTGATCGGCTGGCCTGTGGTTTTGGCTTGATCCCTAACATTCAATTGGGCCAGGCACTGGGTTACGCCATCGAGGGTCAGGCGTTGGCCGTGGATGCCTGGCAGGCCAGTCGCGTCGATCATTATGCGGCGGGAGAATGCACCGGGTTTGGTGGCAGTGAACTGGCGTTGGTCGAAGGTGCCATTGCTGGGCACGCGGCGGTCGGTGACCTTGAAGCGGCACGCCAGTTGTGGCCACGTCGGGCGCGCTGGCAGGGTTTTGCCAAGGCACTGAATCAGGCCTTCGCCCTCGACCCACAACTCAAATCCCTGGCCCGCCCCGCCACCCTGGTCTGCCGCTGCGAAGACGTGCCCTACGGCGCATTGACCGGGCACACCGACTGGCGCGAAGCCAAGCTGGCCAGTCGCTGTGGCATGGGCGCCTGTCAGGGCCGGGTGTGTGGCGGCGCGGTGCAGCACCTGTTTGGCTGGCAACCCTCGGCGCCCCGTCCGCCCTTCAGCCCGGCCCGAATCGAGACCTTGATGTGCCTGGACGACACCCCGCCAGCCTGAAACCCCCTCGGGGGTTTCAGCCGCGCTGTCGAGCCTCTATGATCCCGGGGTCGCCCTCAGACCCCAGCGCCATGTACCCCTCGCTCAGCACCTTCAAACCCTGCGACCTGCCCACGCTGTTGAACAGCCTGCAGCCGATTGCGCCGCTGCTCGACACCCTGGCGGACGTGGTGTTTTTCATCAAGGACCGCGAAGCCCGCTATGCCTTCGTCAACCAGACCCTGGCCCGGCGTTGCGGTTTCAAACATCGCGAGGATCTGCTGGGGCTCACCGCCGAGATGGTCTTCCCGGAACGCTTCGGCCCGCTGTACACCGAACAGGATCGACGGGTGTTGTCCAGCGGTCGCGAGATGGCCGACCAACTGGAACTGCACCTGTATTACGGCAACCAGCCGATTTGGTGCCTGACCCACAAACTCGCCTTGAAGGATGAACAGGGTCACATCGTGGGCCTGGCCGGGATCTCCCGCGACCTGCAATCGCCACAGTCCAATCACCCCGCGTTCCAGAAACTCGCCGCCGTGGACGCGCACATCCGCAGCCACTTCGCCCGCCCCATCAGCCTCGCCGAACTGACCGCCATCGCCGGTTACTCCGTGGCGCAACTGGAGCGTCACTGCAAGCGGGTGTTCCAGCTCACGCCACGGCAGATGATCAACAAGGCGCGCCTGGATGAAGGTTCTCGGCTGTTGCTGCACAGCGACCTGCCGATCACCGAGATCGCCCTGCGCTGCGGTTACACCGACCACAGTGCGTTCAGCCGGCAGTTTCGTGCGTTGACCGGTTTGTCGCCGAGTCAGTATCGCGATACTCAGCGCTAAGGATCGTTCCCACGCGGAGCATGGGAATGATCAACCCACAGTAAGACCAATAAACAGGCGATGTTTAATAGACATCTCCAGACACTCACCCAGGCTACACATCCTTGCGCCTCTGCCTACGACTACGCCAGAATCCGCCGGCTAGTGCGCCTGTGGCCCGGGCTATATCGTTTCCCTGTCGCTGAAAAAAACAGCGATCGGGTTTGGTAGCCCGGTTTTCTGGCGCATAGCGCGACCTAATGCAGAGACTGTTTTCGTCTCCTGTTTTTATGGTGGCTATGCGTAGGGCGCTCTCGGGCGCGCCGGGTTGCCAGATGACCGGTCTACCAACCTGCGTATGGCCACCACCTCTTCGTTTGGTAGCGAAGGTGATGGCTCCACTTTTAATATCTGGAGCTCCATCTATGTTCAAACCAACGCCAAATCCTCCGGAAACCGACGACGTTTCCCCCTACGAATCCCTCGATTCGAAAAAGCTCCACGCAGCCGCCGACCGCGCCCTCGATCACTACCTCAAACCACCCACCCCCAAAGACACCCAGCGCAAACCCAGCACCATTTACCATGTGGGTGCGAAGGTCGATAACGAAACCCTGCTGGTCAACGCCTGCGAATCCCTGGCGTCAGCCAGCATGATGCTCAGTGAGTTCGCCGGGTTGATGGACATGCCCCATCGCAACATCATGTTGGGGATTCAATCGGTGGTCATGCTCGGGGAGCTGGCGGTGAATCGAGTGCTGGATAACCTCGATCCGCAGGGCTGACGAAAGTCTGTAGTGAGAGCACTTATTGTGGCGAGGGAGCTTGCTCCCGCTCGGCTGCGCAGCAGTCGCAAAACCGGCATATGCGGTGTGCCAGAAAAATGCGGTTGCTGGATTTGGGGCTGCTTCGCAACCCAGCGGGAGCAAGCTCCCTCGCCACATGGGTGTGTCAGAGCACGGGGTGATCGCAGGGCGCCGATGTTCCCTAAAGGGGCGCCCCGCACAACCATTGCTCCCATCTGTAACACCCACCATCGCGGCCCCCGCCCCTCACGGCGTCACTCTGACGCACCGCAACACCTCTACTCCAAGGTCTGCCAACAAATTCACGCCTCGGCCTGGAAACGGGCACGTTGATTGCTATATTTAATATCGTATACGAAATCCCCAATACGATATCCAACAGCACTTCACATCAACGAGGCCTCTATGAAAAACCCCGCATTTGCCGTAGCCCTCAGCGCTGTTCTCAGTACCTCCTTCATTGCCACCGCCCAGGCCGACAAGCTCGACGACATCATCGGTTCGGGCAAGCTGCGCTGCGCCGTGACCCTGGACTTCCCGCCCATGGGTTTCCGCGATGCCGGTAACAACCCGGCCGGTTTCGACGTGGACTATTGCCATGACCTGGCGAAAATCCTCGGGGTCGAGGCCGAAGTGGTCGAGACGCCGTTCCCGGACCGTATTCCGGCGCTGGTCTCCGGGCGGGCCGATGTGATCGTCGCCTCCACTTCCGACACCCTCGAACGGGCCAAGACCGTCGGCCTCACCGTGCCCTACTTCGCCTTCCAGATGGTGGTGCTGACCCGCGACGACACCGGCATCAACAGCTTCGATGACCTCAAGGGCAAACCCGTGGGTAACACCAGCGGTACCTATGAGGCCATCGCGCTAGAGAAAGACGTGAAGAACTGGGGCACCGGCACCTTCCGCGCCTATCAGTCGCAGAACGACACCCTGCTGGCCGTCGCCCAAGGCCATATCGACGCCACCGTGGTCACCAACACCGTGGCCGCCGCCACCCTCAAATCGGGCAAATACAAAAACCTGAAAGTCGCCGGTAACGCGCCGTACGTGATCGACTACGTCTCCCTCGGCGCCAAGCGTAACGAGTATGGCCTGCTCAACTACCTCAACCTGTTCGTCAACCAACAGGTGCGCACCGGTCGTTACAAAGAGCTGTTCGTCAAATGGGTCGGCACTGAAATCCCGCCAACCAACCTGACCGTGCCACAGGTCTACTACTGAGGTGTCCGGCATGCCTAGGCCCACTTCTCTGACCGGTCGCAGCCTGGTCGCGGGCGCCGCCGAGGGCGCCCTGCTGTTCGCCGATATCGGGTTGAGTTTCTGGGGCGGGGTCGATCCGTTTAGCGGCGAGATCATTGACCGTCACCACCCGCTCAGCGGCGAATACCTGGCCGGCCGCGTGCTGGCTATTCCCAGCGGACGCGGCTCGTGCACCGGCAGCAGCGTGTTGATGGAACTGATCAGCAACGGCCACGCACCGGCCGCATTGGTGCTGGCCGAACCCGATGAGATTCTGACCTTGGGCGTGCTCGTCGCGCAGACGATTTTCGAGCGCTCCCTGCCGGTGCTGTGCATCGGCCGGGAGGCCTTCGCCGCGTTGCGCGGCAAGGCCTTCGCTCGGGTCGACGGCGCCTCGGTAACCGTGTTCGAACACCTGCCAGGCGATGCCTGGCAGGCACTCGACAGCACGCTGCAAACGCAAGACCCAAGCGCCCCGATCGAACTCACCGAACACGATCGGGCGCTGCTCGACGGCCAGCATGGCAAGGCTGCGCAAGTGGCCATGCAGATTGTTCTGCGCATGGCCGAACTGCAAGGTGCCCGCCGCCTGGTGGATGTCACCCAGGCGCACATCGACGGCTGCATCTACACCGGACCTGCGAGCCTGCGCTTTGCCGAACAACTGGTGCAATGGGGCGCCAAAGTGCGGGTGCCCACCACCCTCAATTCAATTTCCGTGGACCAGCGTCGCTGGCGCGAATTGGGCATCGACCCGGCGCTCGGCGAACCGGCCAGTGCCTTGGGCGATGCCTATATGGCGATGGGTGCGCAACTCAGTTTCACCTGCGCACCCTACCTGCTCGACAGCGCGCCGAAGGCGGGCGAGCAGATCGTCTGGGCCGAATCCAACGCGGTGGTCTACGCCAACAGCGTGCTGGGGGCACGCACCCTGAAGTACCCGGACTACCTGGACATCTGCATCGCCCTGACCGGCCGCGCCCCGTTGATCGGCTGCCACCTGGACGCACAACGCAAGGCCCGATTGCAGGTCGAAGTGCCCGCCCTGGGTGAACTGGACGATGCCTTCTACCCGCTGCTCGGTTACCACATCGGCGCGCTGGCGGGCAGCCGGATTCCACTGGTGCGCGGGTTGGAAAACCGCAAGCCGAGCCTGGACGACCTCAAGGCGTTCGGCGCAGCGTTTGCCACCACCTCCGCCGCCCCGTTATTCCATATCGCCGGGATCACCCCGGAAGCTATCGACCCGGCGCAGGTGCTGGAGGGAGATGTAGCCCTACCCGTGGAAACAATCCGCCTGAAGGACCTATTGGTCAGTTGGCGCGAACTCAACAGTGCCCGCGACAGCCGGGTGGATGTGGTCTCGCTGGGTAACCCGCATTTCTCCCTCAGTGAGTTCGCTCATCTTGCGCGGTTGTGCCTCGGTCGACGCAAACACCCCGACGTGGTCCTCGCCATTACTTGCGGCCGCGCCGTGCTGGAGCAGGCTCGCGAAGCCGGGCATATCGCCGTGATCGAAGCCTTCGGCGCGACCCTGGTCACCGATACTTGCTGGTGCATGCTCGGCGAACCGGTGATCCCGCCGGGCGCAACAACCTTGATGACCAACTCCGGCAAATACGCCCATTACGCACCCGGCCTGGTGGGCCGCAAGGTGCACTTCGCCAGCCTGGCTGAATGTGTCGATACCGCTTGCAGTGCCACGGCCAGCGGTCGTCTGCCGGCCTGGCTGCAAACCGCCGCCCCTCTGGAGACTCTCGCGCATGTTTGATTACACCTTCCAATGGCGCGCCACCCTGCGCGCCCTGCCGGACATGCTCGCTGGCGCCTGGGTCACTTTCGAGACCGCCGCGTTGTCGATGATCTTCGGCGTGCTGATCGCCCTGGCCCTGACGGTGATGCGCGAAAGCAAAACCCCGCTGCTGCGCGGTATCGGCAACGGCTGGGTATCGATCGCGCGCAACACCCCGTCGCTGTTCCAGATCTACGTCCTCTACTTCGGCCTCGGCTCGCTGGGCTTGCACGTCAGCTCATGGTTCGCCCTGCTCGCCGGGATCACCTTCAACAATGCCGGGTATCTGGCGGAGAACTTTCGCGGCGGCCTCAAGGCCGTACCCGACACGCAAGTGCGCGCCGCGCGTTCGCTGGGCATGAGTGCCTTCCAGGCCTACCGCATGATCATCGTCCCGCAGCTGTTGCGGATCGTCTTCTACCCGCTGACCAATCAGATGGTCTGGGCGGTGCTGATGACGTCGCTGGGGGTGATCGTCGGGCTGAACAATGACCTGACCGGGGTGACCCAGGACTACAACGTCAAAACGTTCCGCACCTTCGAATACTTCGCCATCGCCGCGGCGCTCTATTACCTGATTGCCAAGGCGATCGTCGCGTCAGCCCGGCTGATGGCCTGGCGGTTGTTCCGTTACTGAGGGCTTGACCATGTTTTCCACCAGTTTTTCCTGGAATGACCTGCTGTTCCTGCTCGACGGCGCCTGGGTCACCCTGCAACTGACGTTCTGGTCGATCATCCTCGGCTCCTTCGCCGGGCTGTTGTTTGGCCTGTTGCGAGCGCTGTTGCCACGCGCCAGCCTGCCCCTGGCCTGGGTGCTGGACGTGTTTCGCAGCGTGCCGCTGTTGATCCAGTTCGTGCTGTTCAACTCGCTCAAAAGCATCGTCGGCTTGAACATCAGTGCCTTCAGCGTCGGCTGCATTGTGCTGGGGGTCTACACCGCCGCGTACTTCACCGAGATCGTGCGCAGCGGCGTGCTGTCGGTGCCGTTCACCCTGCGGCGGGCCAGTCGTTCGCTGGGCCTGAGCTTTTTGCAGGACCTGCGCTGGATCGTCCTGCCAATGGCCACCCGCGTGGCCTTCCCCGGCTGGCTGAACCTGGTGCTCGGTGTGATGAAAGACACCGCGCTGGTGATGTGGATCGGCATCGTCGAACTGCTGCGCGCCTCGCAAACCATCGTCACCCGCATTCAGGAACCGTTGCTGGTGCTGTGCGTCGCGGGCCTTATCTATTACGTCATGAGCCTGGTGGTTGCACGCCTGGGCGCTCGTCTGGAAAGAAGGTGGCAAGAAAATGATTGAGATCGACAACGTACATAAATCCTTCGGCGATCTGGCCGTGGTCAAGGGTGTCAGCCTGACGGTGGACAAGGGCGAAGTGGTGTCGATCATCGGCGGCTCGGGCTCCGGCAAATCGACCCTGCTGATGTGCATCAACGGCCTGGAGCCGATCCAGAAAGGCAACATCCGCGTCGATGGCGTCGAGGTTCATCACAGCGCCACCGACCTCAACCGCCTGCGGCAGAAAATCGGCATCGTGTTCCAACAATGGAATGCCTTCCCGCACCTGACCGTGCTGGAAAACGTGATGTTGGCGCCGCGCAAGGTTTTGGGCAAAAGCAAGTGCGACGCCGAGGCGCTGGCGGTGCAGCAACTGACCCACGTGGGCCTTGGCGACAAGCTCAAGACCTTCCCCGGCAAGTTGTCCGGAGGCCAGCAGCAACGCATGGCCATCGCCCGCGCCCTGGCCATGTCGCCGGACTACATGCTGTTCGACGAAGCCACCTCGGCCCTCGATCCGCAATTGGTCGGCGAGGTGCTGGACACCATGCGCATGCTCGCCGAAGACGGCATGACCATGGTGCTGGTGACCCACGAAATCCGCTTTGCCCGCGATGTGTCCGACCGTGTGGCGTTCTTTCGCAATGGCCTGGTGCACGAGATCGGCTCGCCGGATCAGGTGATTGGCAATCCGATACATGCGGAAACGGCGGCGTTTCTCAAATCAGTGAAATAACGACCGGCGATAAAAGGAGTCAGCCATGCGTTCATCGAAAGTCATTCATGTGGTCAGTTGCCACGCCGAAGGCGAAGTCGGCGATGTGATCGTCGGCGGTGTCGCCCCACCGCCCGGCGCCACCGTGTGGGAGCAATCGCGCTGGATCGCCAAGGATGAAACCCTGCGCAATTTCGTCCTCAACGAACCCCGTGGTGGCGTGTTCCGCCACGTCAACCTGCTGGTGCCGGCCAAGGACCCTCGGGCGCAAATGGCCTGGATCATCATGGAACCGGCCGACACGCCACCGATGTCCGGCTCCAACTCGCTGTGCGTCGCCACGGTGCTGCTCGACAGCGGCATCCTGCCGATGACCGAACCGCAAACCCGGCTGGTGCTCGAAGCGCCCGGCGGCTTGATCGAGGCCGTGGCCGATTGCCGCGACGGCAAGGTCGAACGGGTGGAAATCAAGAACGTGCCCTCCTTCGCTGATCGCCTCGACGCCTGGATCGAAGTCGAAGGCCTCGGCTCGTTACAGGTCGACACCGCGTACGGTGGCGACAGTTTTGTCATCGCCGACGCCAAAAGCCTGGGCTTTTCCATCCGCCCTGACGAGGCGGCCGAGCTGGTCGAGGTCGGGTTGAAAATCACCCGCGCGGCCAATGAACAACTGGGCTTCGTCCATCCGCTGAACCCCGAGTGGTCGCATATTTCCTTCTGCCAGATTGCCGCGCCCATCGTGGTTGAAAATGGCATCGCCACCGGGGCCAACGCCGTGGTGATTCAACCCGGCAAGATCGACCGCTCGCCCACCGGCACTGGTTGTTCGGCGCGTATGGCAGTGTTGCAGGCCAAGGGATTGATGCAGGTTGGCGAGCGCTTTATCGGCCGTTCGATCCTCGGTTCCGAATTCCATTGCCGCATCGATTCGATGACCGAAGTGGCCGGCCGCCCGGCGATCTACCCGTGCATTTCCGGCCGGGCCTGGATCACCGGCACCCACCAATTGCTGCTCGACCCCAGCGATCCCTGGCCACAGGGCTATCGCCTGTCAGACACCTGGCCCGGCGCCTGAAACTCCCCCAGACCAACGGCTATAAAAAACCCTGATTGATTGAAAAAACCACTGGCCGAGTATCGGCATTTAAAATATCGTATACGAAATACAAAAACGAACCGGAGGCAACAATGAGCAAGCGCATTAACTGGAGTGGCGTCTTCCCCGCGGTGACCACTCAATTCAACGATGACTTCTCCATCAACCTGGAAAAAACCCACCAGGTGATTTCCAACGTGATCCGTGACGGCGTATCGGGCCTGGTGGTGTGTGGTTCGGTGGGGGAAAACACCTCATTGACCGCCGAAGAAAAAATCGCCGTGACCGAAGTTGCGGTCGACGCCTCTCGCGGCCGTGTGCCGGTGATTTGCGGTGTGGCTGAATTCACCAGCGTGCAAGCGGCCAAGGTGGCGAACGCGGTGCGCAGGGTCGGTGTCGACGGCGTGATGCTGATGCCGGCGCTGGTCTACGGTTCCAAGCCGTTCGAGACCGCCGAGCATTACCGCTACGTGGCGAAGAACGCCGACGTACCGTTGATGGTTTACAACAACCCGCCGATCTACAAAAACGACGTCACCCCGGACATCCTGATTTCCCTGGCCGACTGCGACAACGTGGTGTGCTTCAAGGATTCCTCCGGCGATACCCGCCGTTTCATCGACGTGCGCAATGAAGTCGGCGACCGTTTCGTGCTGTTCGCAGGTCTCGATGACGTGGTGCTGGAAAGCATCGCGGTGGGTGCCGAAGGCTGGGTCTCGGGCATGTCGAACGTATTCCCGAAAGAAGGCGAGACCATCTTCCGCCTGGCCAAGGCCGGTCGCTTCGCCGAAGCCATGCCGATCTACGAATGGCTGATGCCGATCCTGCACCTCGATGCCCGTGCCGACCTGGTGCAGTGCATCAAACTCTGCGAAGCCATCGCCGGTCGCGGCAGCGCCCTGACCCGTCCGCCACGCCTGGCACTGCCGCAAGCTGATCGGGAGTTCGTCGAACAGATCATGGCCAAGGCCATGGCCAACCGTCCGGAGTTGCCGGACGTCGGTCTCTGAGTGATTGCCGGGCGGATCCTCGCGGGTCCGGCCCGGCTACCTGTTTTCGCGCCTCTACAGGAAACGTCAGCATGTCCAATCCTCACAGCACCTCCAGCGCAACCACACCCTCGGGACTCAAACGCGTAGTGGCCGCCGCCATGGCCGGCACTGTCGCCGAGTGGTATGAATTCTTTCTCTACGGCACCGCCTCGGCCTTGGTCTTCGGCCAACTGTTCTTCCGTCAGACCGACAGTCCGATCGACGGCATCATCGCCGCCTTCGCCCTGTACGCCGTCGGCTTCCTCGCCCGTCCGTTGGGCGGTCTGGTGTTCGGTCACTACGGTGACAAATTCGGCCGCAAGCGCCTGCTGCAACTGAGCCTGGTGGTGGTTGGCATCACCACGTTCCTGATGGGTTGCCTGCCCGGCTTCGACAGCATCGGCTATGCCGCGCCAGTGTTATTGGTGCTGCTGCGGCTGATTCAGGGCTTTGCCTTTGGGGGCGAATGGGGTGGCGCGATTCTGCTGGTGTCCGAACACTGCCCGGACAATCGCCGGGGCTTCTGGGCCAGTTGGCCGCAAGCCGGGGTGCCGGCCGGTAACCTGGTGGCGACCGTCGCCCTGCTGCTGTTGTCGTCAAACCTGTCGGAACAACAATTCCTCGCCTGGGGCTGGCGCGTGGCGTTCTGGTTCTCGGCGGTGGTGGTGCTGATCGGCTACTGGATTCGCACCAGCGTCGATGACGCGCCGATTTTCAAGGAGGCCCAGGCCCGGCAAGCGCAGACCAAGCAGCAACAACTGGGCGTGGTAGAAGTGCTGCGTCATCACTGGCGCGCGGTGCTGGTGGGGATCGGCGCGCGGTTTGCCGAGAACATCCTCTATTACACCGTGGTCACCTTTTCGATCACCTACCTGAAACTGGTGGTGCACAAGGACACCTCAGAGATTCTGTTGCTGATGTTCGGCGCGCACTTGCTGCACTTTTTCCTGATCCCGTTGATGGGCTATCTGTCGGATATCGTCGGGCGCAAACCGGTGTACCTGATCGGCGCGGTGCTCACTGCGTTCTGGGGCTTCATCGGCTTCCCGATGATGGACACCGGCAACAATTGGCTGATCATCGGCGCCATCACCCTGGGCCTGGCCATCGAGTCGATGACCTATGCGCCCTACTCGGCGCTGATGGCCGAAATGTTCCCGACCCACGTGCGCTACACCGCCCTTTCGCTGTGCTACCAGGTGGCGCCGATCTTCGCCGGATCCCTCGCGCCGCTGATCGCCATCACCCTGCTCAACAAGTACCACAGCTCGACACCGATCGCCTGGTACCTGGTGGGCGCTGCGCTGATCTCCATCGTGGCTGTCGGCCTGACCCGGGAAACCCGTGGCAAGTCATTGCACCAGGTGGATGCCGAATCCGCTGCGCGAATTGCTGCGCTGGATAACCTCGAACCGGCCGCCACACGCCGGTTGGCTTAATCGCCAGTACGCAACCTGTAGCAGCTGCCGAAGGCTGCGTTCGAGCGCGTAGCGGTCGTAAACCATGCACCGCGGTGTGGCCGAAATACCGCGGTGCATGATTTACGACGGCTTCGCCGCCGAACGCAGCCTTCGGCAGCTGCTACGGGTCGCCGCGCTACGCCTGGCATTTCTCAACCAACGGCATTTGGCCTCGCATTCCAACAGGAGTTTTTCCATGCCCCAGATCATCGGCCACAACTACATCGGCGGTGCCCGCAGCGCCGCTGGCAACATCGCGATGCAGAGCCATGACGCCAGCACCGGCGCAGCGCTGCCCTATTCGTTCATGCAAGCCACCGCCGAGGAAGTGCACGCTGCTGCCCAAGCCGCCGCTGCCGCTTACCCTGCCTTTCGTAACTTGCCGGCGACACGCCGTGCAGAATTTCTCGAGGCCATCGCCGCGCAACTGGATGCCCTGGATGACGAATTCGTCGCCCTGGTCACCCGCGAAACCGCCCTGCCGACCGCACGCATCCAGGGCGAACGCAGCCGTACCAGCGGCCAGATGCGCCTGTTCGCCCAGGTGCTGCGCCGGGGCGATTTCTATGGGGCGCGTATCGACCGCGCGTTGCCCGAACGTCAGCCTCTGCCACGGGTCGACCTGCGCCAATACCGGATCGGCATCGGTCCGGTGGCCGTGTTCGGCGCCAGTAACTTCCCGCTGGCCTTTTCCACCGCTGGCGGTGATACCGCGGCTGCTCTGGCCGCCGGTTGCCCGGTGGTGTTCAAGGCCCACAGCGGACACATGGCGACCGCTGAACACGTGGCCGACGCAATCATCCGCGCCGCCGAGCAAACCGACATGCCTAAAGGCGTGTTCAACATGATCTACGGCGCGGGCGTCGGTGAAACGCTGGTCAAGCATCCGGCGATCCAGGCCGTCGGTTTCACCGGCTCGCTCAAAGGCGGTCGTGCCCTCTGTGACATGGCCGCCGCACGGCCACAACCGATTCCCGTATTCGCCGAAATGAGCAGCATCAACCCGGTGCTGGTATTGCCTGAAGCCCTGCGCGCACGGGGCGAAAAAATCGCCGGTGAACTGGTGGCGTCGGTGGTTCAGGGGTGCGGTCAGTTCTGTACCAATCCGGGGTTGGTAATCGGTATTGGCTCACCACAGTTCAGCGCGTTCACCGCTCGGCTCAGTGCCTTGATGGCCGAACAGCCGGCGCAAACCATGCTCAACGCCGGCACCCTCGCCAGCTACGAAAAAGGTGTGCAGGCGTTAGTCGACCATCCAGGGATAAGCCATCTGGCAGGCCAGGACCAGCACGGTAATCAAGCCCGGCCGCAACTGTTCAAGGCCGACGTCAGCCTGCTGCTCAAGGGTGATCCGCTGTTGCAGGAAGAAGTGTTCGGCCCGACCACCCTCGTCGTCGAAGTGGCCGATAAAGCCGAGTTACAACAAGCGCTGAACAGTTTGCACGGTCAACTCACCGCCACTTTGATTGGCGAAGAGCAGGACCTGAAGGAACACGCCGATCTGCTGGTGCTGCTGGAACAAAAGGTCGGCCGGGTACTGTTCAATGGCTACCCCACCGGCGTTGAAGTGTGCGATGCGATGGTGCATGGCGGTCCTTACCCGGCGACCTCCGACGCCCGTGGCACGTCGGTCGGCAGCCTGGCCATCGAGCGTTTCCTGCGCCCGGTGTGCTACCAGAACTGCCCGGATGCCTTGCTGCCCGACGCCCTGAAAAACGCCAACCCGCTGGGCATTGCCCGCCTGGTCGATGGCACCAGCCACCGCGAACCGGCCTGACAACACTACGCTCCTGTGTGGCGAGGGGGCTTGTGTGGTGAGGGGGCTTGCCCCCGTTGGGTTGCGAAGCGGCCCCAAAACCTGCAATCGCGGTGTATCAGGTACACCGCATGTAATGGTTTTACGACTGCTACGCAGCCGAACGGGGGCAAGCCCCCTCACCACACAAGCCCCCTCGCCACACAGGCTCGCTTCCACAGGAGTTCGGATTATCAAGTCAGCAGTGCTTTCAGATCGTTGTACAGCGCCTCGGGAATCTGCACGCCCTCCACCAAACTGTGCGCCCGTGCCGCATAACGCCGTTGCGACGGCAAGCGCGCGCCCTGCCCTTCAATCCCTTGAAACAACACCTCGGCCCGGGCCAAGTGCTCTTCAGTGGCCGCTCCCAGAAAACGTCGCGGATCCAGCGCGATGATCAACTCGCCATGGTAGGGCGATGACTTGCTGCCCGCGTCGTAAGCCAGTGACTCGGCACTGGTCAGGTCACCGATCAAAGGCCCGGCAATCAACTCCACCATCGCCGCCAGCGCCGAGCCCTTGTGCCCACCGAACGTCAGCATCGCGCCGCTATCGAGCACCACGTTGGCATCGGTGCTCGGCCGCCCCTCGGCGTCCACGCCCCAGCCCTCGGGAATCGCCTTGCCGGCACGCCGATGCAACTCGATATCGCCACGGGCAATTGCACTGGTGGCGAAGTCGAACACAAACGGATCCTGCCCCACGCGTGGCCAGCCAAAGGCAATGGGATTGGTGCCGAACACCGGCACCCGTCCCCCGGCCGGCGCCACCCAGGCATGACTCGGATTACACGCCAGCGCCACCAGCCCGGCGGCGGTCAACTGTTCGATCTCCACCCACAGCGCCGAGAAATGCACACAACGATTGATCGCCAGCGCCGCAATCCCATTGGCCCGGGTTTTCTCTTCCAGTAACGGCAGCCCCGCCTGGAACGCCAACTGCGAAAAACCACCCCCGGCATCCATCCGCACAATCGACGGTGCCTGGTCGATCACCCGTGGCTCGGCGTCGGCCGACACCTTGCCGGCCCGCAGGGAATTCACGCAGCCCAGAATCCGGTACAAACCGTGGGACGCACAGCCATCGCGCTCGCCAGCGATCACCGTCGCCGCCACCGCTTGCGCATGGGCCAGGTTAAAACCGTTGTGCAACAGGATCGATTCGGCCAATTCACGGGCTTCGATCAGGGTCAGTCGAATCATGGTCATCTCCTAGGACAGACCGTTCAGCGTGGTCTATCCAAGGAGCGGTGGCTTGATCGGTTTAGGGACGGAGGGTGACGAAATGGGCACAGTGCCCTTTCGATCAGAACTGCGCTGCTTCCAGTTCAAAGAGGCATTCGCTACCGGCCCTGGCCGATGCACTCAGCGAGTGGATGCGCGGCAGCAGGCGGGCGAAGTAGAAGCGCGCGGTGGCCAGTTTACTGGCATAGAAAACGTCCTTGGAGTGCGTACTCATCGCAGTCTTGGCCATTCGCGTCCACATGTAGGCGTACGCGGTGTAGCCGAACACATGCAGGTACTCGACCGAGGCCGCGCCGATTTCATTCGGGTTGCTCTGGGCTCGATCCAGCAGCCACGCGGTCAGTTCGTCAAGGGTGTCCATCGCGGCGTTCAACGGTTTGGTGAACTCACCCAGGTCAGCGCAGGCGTTGGCGGTGTAGTGGCGAACTTCGGCGGCGAACAAGCGGTAGAGCGCCCCGCCGCTGGCGACTATTTTGCGCCCGGCCAGGTCCAGCGACTGAATGCCGTTGGTGCCTTCGTAGATCTGAGTGATGCGCACATCGCGAACCAATTGCTCCTGGCCCCATTCGCGGATGTAACCGTGGCCGCCGAAGATTTGCTGGCCGTGCACCGTGGTTTCCAGCCCCATGTCGGTGAGGAACGCCTTGGCCACAGGTGTCAGCAGCGACACCAGTTCCTGGGCACGGGTGCGGGTTGGCGCGTCATCGCTGTACCTGGCGGTATCCAGTTGCAGGGCCACGTAGCTGGAAAACGCCCGCCCGCCTTCGTTCAAGGCCTTCATGGTCAACAGCATCCGCCGTACATCCGGATGCACGATGATCGGATCGGCAGCCTTGTCCTTGCTCTGCGCGCCCGTCGGCGAACGGCTTTGCAGACGGTCACGGGCGTATGCGACGGCGTTCTGGTACGAGCGCTCACCCAACGCCAGGCCCTGGATACCCACGCCCAGGCGTTCGTAGTTCATCATGGTGAACATCGCCGCCAGCCCCTTGTTCGGCGCATCGACGATCCAGCCAGTGGCCCCGTCGAAGTTCATCACGCAGGTCGCGGACGCCTTGATGCCCATCTTGTGTTCGATTGAACCGCAGGACAGCGCGTTACGCTCACCCAGCGAGCCATCGGCATTCACCAGCACCTTGGGCACCAGGAACAGTGAAATGCCCTTGGGGCCGGCGGGTGCATCCGGCAGTCTGGCCAGCACCAGGTGAATGATGTTTTCGGTCAGGTCGTGCTCGCCGCCGGTGATGAAAATCTTGCTGCCACTGATCTTGAAACTGCCGTCGGCCTGAGGCTCGGCTCGGGTGCGAATCAGGCCCAGGTCGGTGCCGGCATGCGCCTCGGTCAGGCACATGGAACCGGTCCAGGTGCCGGCATACATGTTCGGCAGATAACGCTCCTTGAGTTCCTGGCTGGCATGGGCATTGATCGACAGGCACGCCCCGGCGGTCAACATCGGGTACAGGCCGAACGACAGACTCGCCGAGTTGACCATCTCCTCGACCTGAGCCGAAATGGCCTTGGGCATGCCCATGCCACCGAACTGTGGGTCACCGCCGACGCCCACCCAACCGCCTGCGGCGAACGCTTGATAAGCCGCGACAAAACCTTCGGGAGCGATGACGATGCCATTGCTCCAGGTGCAGCCCTGCTCATCGCTGCTGCGGTTCAGCGGCGCGACCACCTCGGCGCTGATCTTGCCGGCCTCTTCAAGGATCGCGGCAGCCGTTTCTTCATCGATCACCTCGGCCAGGCCAGGCAATCTGGCCCAGAGCCGGGACACCTCGAAGACCTCGTTGAGTACGAAGCGCATGTCGCGCAAGGGAGCTTTGTAATCAGACATAGTTGGCTTACTCAGAAGTGGTCAGGGCATGCGACATGGCCTGACGTTGGGTTGTATCGGTTTCAGCGGTTTGCGCCACATCAGCTTGCGCAACGGGGTGACGCAGCAAGAAGTACGACAGGGCCGGGATCAGGATCAGCGCGCCGAGCATGTTCCACAGGAACATGAAGGTCAGCAGGATGCCCATGTCGGCCTGGAACTTGATCGGCGACCAGACCCAGCACACCACGCCCGCCGCGAGGGTGATGCCCACCAGGCCCACCACCCGGCCAGTGAACGACACGGCGCTGCGGTAGGCCTGGCTCAGCGGCAGGCCCTGGCGCTGGAAATGCAATTGCACGCTGAGCAGGTACAAGGCGTAGTCCACGCCGATGCCCACGCCCAGTGCGATCACCGGCAGGGTCGCGACCTTCACGCCTATGCCCATGGCCACCATCAGCGCCTCGCACAGGATCGAGGTCAGGACCAATGGCAACAGGGCGACCAGGGTTGCGCGCCAACTGCGGAAGGTGATCAGACAGAACAGCGTCACCGCCGCATAGACGTAAAGCAGCATGGTGCGATTGGCCTCGCGCACCACAATGTTGGTCGCCGCCTCAATCCCGGCCGACCCGGCCGCCAGCAGGAACTGGCGATCGTCGCTGTTGTTCTCCTGGGCAAATTTTTCGGCGATGCCCACCACGGCATCCAGGGTCTCGGCCTTGTGGTCCTTGAGGAAAGTGATCACTGGCATCAGCGAACAATCGGTGTTGAACAACTCCGGGGAGTTGACCGAGGCTTGCTGCGCGGCGTAATTCAATACGTCCTGATTGCGCTGGATGCTGTTGAGCTTGGGGTTGCCTTCATAGGTGCCGGCGGTGATCTGGCGCACCGCGTTAACCAGCGAAGTCGTGGCCTGTACGCCCGGATACTGCTGCAGCTCCCAGGCCAGGCGATCGGCGAGAATCAGTGTCTTGTAGCTCAGGCAGCCTTCCGGCGCGGTCTTGATCATCACCGCGAACAGGTCGCTGGACAGCGCGTAGTGGCTGGTGATGTAGGCGTTATCACGGTTATAGCGAGAGTCGGCACGCAACTCCGGTGCGCCACTTTCCAGATCGCCGATCTTCAGCTGCTGGCTGATCATGAAACCGCCGATGCCCATCAGTACCGCGACCACTACCGCCCCCGTGGCCCATTTGGCCGTGGTGAAGCGGTCGAGCAAGTCCCACAGTTTGCCGAAGCCTTTGTGCCCTTCGGCGCGCGTGTCGATGTTCAGCGCACGCTCGGCAGCCCTGGCGCCCACGCCGACATAAGACAGCGCCACCGGCATCAGCAACAGCGAAGTGAAAATCAGCACCGCCACACCGATACTGGCGGTGATCGCCAGATCCCGGATCACCGGAATATCGATCAGCATCAGTACCGCGAAGCCGACGGCGTCGGCCAGCAGCGCGGTAACGCCGGCAATGAACAGGCGGCGGAAGGTGTAGCGTGCGGCGATCAGTCTGTGGGTGCCACGGGCGATATCTTGCATGATGCCGTTCATCTTCTGCGCCGCGTGGGACACGCCGATGGCGAAGATCAGGAAAGGCACGAGCACCGAGTAAGGGTCGATGGCATAGCCGAGCCAGGCGACGATGCCCAACTGCCAGACCACCGCGATCAGCGAGCAGCCGACCACCAGCAAGGTGCTGCGCACGCATCGGGTGTAGGCGTAAATGATGATCAGCGAAGTGACGACGGCCAGGCCAAAAAACATCATCACCTGGATCAACCCGTCGATCAGGTCGCCCATCAGTTTGGCGAAACCGATCACCCGGACTTTGTACGGGCCCTTGCCCTCCTCCCCGGCCTTGCGTGCAGCACTATCTCCTGCAAACTCGATCTGGTCGCGCAACTGTTCTTCGAGCATTTGCGAAAAGGCGTGGTAGTCGATGCGCTGACCGCTGGCCGTGGCCTTGTCCAGCAGCGGCACGATCAGCATGCTCGATTTGTAGTCGCTGGCCACCAGACTGCCGACGATACCGGCGCGGGAAATGTTCTGGCGCAGCTGTTCTATTTCTGCCGGCTTGCCCTGGTAGGTATCGGGCATCACCGGGCCGCCCTGGAAACCTTCCTCGGTGACTTCGGTCCAGCGCACCGCCGGGCTCCACAACGACTTCATCCAGGCACGGTCGACACCCTCGGCAAGGAACAATCGGTCGTTGACCTGTTTGAGCACGTCCAGGTAACCGGGGTCGAAGATATCGCCCTGAGTGTTCTCCACCACCACCCGTACCGAGTTCCCCAAACCGCGCAGCGACTGGCGGTTTTCCAGGAAGTTCTGGATGTACGGCTGGCTCTGCGGAATCATCTTTTCGAAGCTTGGACGCAGCTCCAGGCGAGTCGCGGCCATGTAGCCCAGCATCAGGGTGACCAGCGCCATCAGCAGCATGAACAGCGGACGATAGTTGAACACCAGCCGCTCCAGCCGGTTGCCGGAATGGCGGTCGAAATCCCGCAGATCGCGGATCACCGGCATGGTTTCTTGTTTGGTATGGCCCATGTCTGGGTTCTCGCTCTAAGGGTTCGAGGACTTAATCAACGGACAGCGTCCGTGCACCACGGCTGCCAACCAGCACCAGCGCACCGTCGGCGGACTGAGCGGCGCCGGTCACCGGGGTCGATGCCGGTTGCTGAACCAGGTGCAATTGCGCGCCTGTGCCCTGGCTGACCAGCATCTGCCCGCCCTGGGTGAACAAGCGATAGTTGCCACGGTTATCGACGAGGCCGGCGGTGATGCTGACGTGCAGGCCACTGTCCAGCGGGGTCCAGTTGAGGCCGCCGTCGGTGCTGCGCAGCACGTTGCCGCGCAGGCCGTAGGCAATCACTTCGCCGGGTTTTCCGAGCACGCCGAAAAAACTGCCCTGATAGGGTGTCGGCACGGCGGTGAAGCGCTGATCGGCGTTGTTCCATTTGAGCAACAGGCCCTGCTCACCGGCGATGTACAACGCATCGCCGGTGGAGGCGATGGCGTTGAGGTGAAAGCCCTGCGGGTTGTCGGTGCGGTCCTGGAACGGTGTCCAGTTCTGGCCACCATCCTCGGTGCGCAGGATCAGGTTGAACACACCGACCACATAACCGAGGCGGTCGTTGGCGAACCAGACATCGAGCAAGGGTTTGTCGGCGCCCTGCGCCACCAGGCGCTCGCCTTCGGCGACCAGCAGTGGCCATTGTTCATTGCCCGGTTCTGCACCGGCCAACGCCTGGTAATGCTTGACCAGCAAGGCGCCGATCTCGCGGCCATCCAGTTGCTTGCGCCAGGTCGCACCCGCGTCACTGCTGTGCAACACCACACCGTCGCCGCCCACTGCCCAGCCTTGGGTGGCGGAGGGAAAACTGACGGCATTGAGGTCGGCACTGACCGGCACGGCGGCCTGCTGCCAGTGTTTGCCGGCATCATCGGAATACAGAATGTGCCCACGCTGCCCGACTGCAACCAGACGATCGCCGGCGCGGGCCATGCCCGATAGCGGGCTGTTGATAGCCGGGGCGCTGACCCTGGCCGGCAGATCCAGCACGTCGACATAACCGGAGGCCTGGCTCAAGCCCTGCAACATTGCAAGCAGTGCGCCGAGCGCCAGCCGCAGATAATTTTTGTACGAACACATACCGCGTCCTCTTCGGATAACCGCGCCGGGACACACATCCGTGTGCCTGACTTTCAAACCTGGCGCCCGAAACGTTCGGCATACGCCGACCGTCGTGCGCTCCCTTGCCTTGCGGGCAACGGAACGCACGGACGCGTTGTCACGGTTTGCTTAGCGAATCCCGCTACCTGCCAGGGATTCCGACGACCACTGCGCCTTGGAGAGCGGCTCGATGTACTTGATCCCGCCGTAAGGGCCCACCACACCGTTGATGTTGTAGGAGCCACCCACCAGGTCGTAGATCATGAAGGGCGTGGAGTCCGGAACTTGCTTGTCGTAGCTCTGGCTGAGGAACGCGAAAGAGCCACGGTACAGCTGACCACGGGCGTCGTACTGGTCAGAGGCCAGAGCGGTCCAACTGTCTTCATCGAGGTAGAAGCGACGCTTCTGATAGATGTGTCGGGCGCCAGCCTTGAGATTGCCCTCCACCACCCAGACGCGATGTTTTTCCCAACGCACATAATCGGGTGCCAGGTGATTGGCAGTGGTCAGCGACTTGGGGTCCTGGGCGTAGGTCAGCTTGTAAGTGTTGTAGGGCACGATCATTTCCTGCTTGCCCACCAGCTTCCAGTCGTAGCGGTCCAGTGCACCGTTGAACACGAAAACATCGTCGTAGGTGCCCGCGCCGGCGGTGCCGGGGTTGGGCGTGTCGTACGCCAGGTTCGGTGCCAACTTGACCCGACGCTGGCCAGGCAAGTATTGCCAGGCACGGCGCGGTTGCTGCAGCGGGTTGGCGGCGTCCTTGAGCATCACCGCTTCACCGGCCCGGCGCGCAGGGCCGGTGTAGGAGAGCTTCATCTGGTAGTACACGTCGGCGCTGCTGATCGGCTGCGCCAGGTTCTCGTAGATCGGATAGGAAATGAACGCCTGCCCGGTGGTCGCCAGGCTCGGAATGCCTGCGGAGTCGACGTTCCAGGAGTCGTACTTGGAGTTGATGCTGACGCCCTGATAACGCAACAGGAAGTTCCACATCACCTCGTTACCCGTCTGCGGAATCGGGAACGGTACGCCGGGCAGCACGTTATCGACGGCCAATCCGCCCTCGAGGGACTTGGCGCCGGTGGCATTTTTCACCCCGTTGTCCAGCACCGCCTTGGGCAAAGAGACGGTACGGTGGGTCGGGTAGACATTGACGTGGAAACTTGGGAACCGCTTGGCCAGTTCCGCGGTGGTTGCACTGAGCAAGCCCTTGTACTGATCGACGTTCTTGCCGTCGATCACCAGCACCGGCTTTTCGTTGGCGTAAGGATCCGGGCGCATGCTGTCACCGGATTTGAAGCTGACCGGCGGCGTGGTCAGGCCACCGTCATAGGCGGGGATGGATCCGTCGGCATTCCCGGCTTTTTCAGCCCCGACCAGGGTCAGGCTGGTGCCGAGCCTGGCGGCTTCCTGAGCCGATACAGCGGCCTGTGCCTGGCTGGCAATAACCATCGCCAACGAGGCGGCTAACACGGTTTGCACACATTTCATCTTGTTATTCTCCTGCTTACTTTGCGTAAGCCAGTGGTGAATCAAAAAGTGGTTTTCATCGTCAGGTAAACGGCGCCACGGTCCTCTGTCGTGGCACCACCACCGGAGAAGGCCGAGTAGCCACCGCCGTAACACGCGTAGTTTTCATTGCCGCTAAAGGCATTGGGTGTGGAGCCGTCTCCGCTGCCGGCATTGGCCGCGCCGGTGCTCAAACCACTGACGTCGCACTTGTCGGTCTTGCCGAAGGAGTCCACGTACTTCAGGTCGATGAAGTATTTGTTGTACACAACGGCACCCACGCCCAAGGCATAGTTGCCGGTGTCTTTGGCACCGCCACCGGACACCGGTGACACGCCGGCGAGGCCGACGTTGATGGACATCGGGGCGTTGAGATCGACCCCCGGGAATACCTGGTACCAGGTCGGTGTGAAGTTGACCGCGATGCCCCAGTTGTCCCGGGTCGGCTGGTCGATGCCGCGATAGGTGTCCTGGCCCTTGTAGAGCGCTTCGTTCTTGCTATCGAGCTTGAGCAGGTTGCTGTAGTACAACTCGGCGAGCAGGCTGGCCGAATCGAACACCGGTGTTTTCGGGAATGTCATCAGGCCGTTGAGCGTCCAGTGCAACGTGTCACCGGTGGCACTCAGGCTGTCGCCCTTTTGCGGGGTGTCATAGATCACACCGGTGGCCGCCGTACGGGCCGGCAGCAGGCCCAGACCGGCGCCGAAACCCTGCGGCCCGGTCGAGCTGACAATCGCCGGAATACTGGCCAGCGGCATGTTGTGACGAATGTTAAGGTCCGAACCCACACTGATACCGCGCACATCCTTGGACAGGCTCAGGCCAAAGATCTGAATGTTGTCGGCATAGGCCAGTTGATAGGTGCTGGTGCTCAACGAATTGAGGGTGTTGACCACCGCCGGCACCATGCCGGCAGGCGGGGTGCCGTTGGGATTGGCCGACGTCAGCCCGGTGGCGTTCAGCCAGGCTTGCGGCAGGATTTCCGAGGTATTGCGGTAGTAAACACCGAGGGTGCCATCCAGCCAGGCCGGCGACCACTTGGCCATTACCCCCCAGTCGCCGCGCTTGTCCGGCGTCAGGTCATGACCGCGACGCACATTGGTCAAACTGTTGCAGGGTGCCAGACCGCAACCCAACGGGCTGCCCGGCACCACGCCATTGGTGTTGCCCAGCAGGAACGACTGCGCACCGAAGCCGACCAGATCGGAGCCGCCATAGTAAGTACCGGCTTCCGGCAGGCGGGCGGCATCCCAATCGAGGAAGTACTGAGCGGCCACGGTCAACTCGGGATTGACGGTGAACGACATCGACAGCTGGTTACGCGGAACGAACAGTTCCTTGGCTTCGGTTCCCGGCGAGGCGGCCAGTTTGGCCAGGTCCAGCCCGGACTGGCCGTAGCTGATCGAGTGCACCGGGTTGAGGATGGTCTCGCCCCAGAACACGTTGTGTTGACCGGCCTTGACGCTCAACAGCGACTCCTCGCCCACTTCGGTGCTGTAGAACACGAAGGCATCGAGGATTTCGCCGGAAGGACCGGTGTAGTAACGCTCGGCGTAGTGGCTTAGGTGGGGGCTGCCATTGCCGACATTGTCGCCCGTGACCCCGGCCAGGCGCGGATCGTTGGCGACCAGAC
This sequence comes from Pseudomonas sp. GR 6-02, assembly GCF_001655615.1. Taxonomy (GTDB): domain Bacteria; phylum Pseudomonadota; class Gammaproteobacteria; order Pseudomonadales; family Pseudomonadaceae; genus Aquipseudomonas. The sequence goes on along the minus strand of NZ_CP011567.1, from coordinate 2,016,822 downwards.
CCGACCTTGCGTCATTGCCATTGACGAACGGGTTGGAATTGGAGCCGGTGTTCTCGTAGGCCTTGTCATACCAACTGGCGGCGCTGACGCGAAAGCCCATGTGGTCCTTGTAGACCACATCCATTTCGGTCAACAGGTCAACGCGGTTGGTGATGTTGGTTCCGGCCTTGCGGAAATTGTAGTCGCCATCGTTGTTGTTCGGCGTCGCCAACAGGCGCTTGTCGGCGCTTTCGGTGCGCACACCGTAGTTGTACTTGACGGTGTTATCCAGGCGCGCGGTCCAGTCCGGGTTACCTGTGTCCAGCTCGACCGCCTGCGCGACCGGCACGGCGGCGCCCAGAATGGCCGAGGCCAACAAGGTGCATCGCGAGGGGGCGAACCCGTGACTCTTATTGTTGTGCATTGCGTTGTCTCCGCCTTTTTGTATTTGTTTTAAGCGCAGCCGCCCTCACACCCCCTTGTTCCAGGGGTTTGCGTTTTTCAGGAATGAGGGCAAATGCCGGATGACTGGGGGCCACCCGGCGCCTGAACTAGCGGTCCAGCTCCAGGATGAGAGCTTCGGCTTGAGGCCAGTGGCCAAAGCCTGCAGCCGGATTGAGATGACCTGCGTCGCCCACGTTGAGCAGTTCACTGCCCCAGCCTTCAGCCAGCTGAGTGACGGCGGCCAGGCTGGCGAGATGGTCGTTGGTACTGGCGGCCACCAGACTGCGGAACGGCAGCGGCCCTTTTGGCAGGGGGTTCCAACCCTGGGTACGCAGGGTTTCAGCGGATGGGTAGCCTTGCGGCCAATCAGCATCGAGATCCGGAGGAGTGGCCAGCAGCGCGCCCTTGATCGGCCGGCTGTGTTGCGCAGCCCAATGTGCGACCATCAACACGCCCGCGCTGTGGGCCACCAGAATCACCGGCCCATCGATCTGCTCCAGCTGGTGTTGAATCGCTTCGACCCGCTTGGCGCAATCGAGCTTGTCGGTTGCCTGCGGCGGCACACTGCGCACCTTGCACAACCTGGCTTCAAGCAGCGTTTGCCAATGCTCGGCAACGTGCTCGCGCAGGCCCGGTACGATCAGAACGGTTGCGGCAGTTTGCAGTTTGTCCACGTCAACACCTTCGCTTTCTCGATGACTCGACTGGCTCTATTGGCCAGGGGCTTTTTGTAGGACTGACATTAAAGAGCGCCCACCCGAAGCGCTTTTCATTGGACGTCAGGCACTTTTCTTTTCATGACAAATTTCCAGGGATCGGCACGCGGCGACCATTGGTCGTAAATCCCCTCAGGTTCTCTGCGGGTCACTGTAATCAACGGGTGAGCGTCGATTGCGCCACGACAACGGAGGTGATCCTGGACAGATTTGAGCGAGCGCCCTCGACAACCTCGCAACTGTTCAATTGCTGATGTGCTGGATATAGTCGCCACGCTCATTTGAATCGCAACCGGCCCAGGAAAGACTTTCGCATGCCCAAGCTTGTTCGCGCCGCCGTCTTGACCAACTACCTGGAAGTCACTCAATACCTGGGGTTCAACCCGCGCGATGTACTGGCCGGCGTCGGCCTGAGCAAAGCCCTGCTGCAAGCGCCCGAACACCGCATTCCCATTGATGCCGCCGTACGCCTGCTGGAAGACTCGGCCGCCGCCAGCGGCTGCCAGAATTTCGGCCTGAGCATGGCCGAGTCGCGCCAGCTCTCGGACTTCGGAGTCGTCAGCCTGCTCCTCAGCCACCAACGTACGCTGCGTGATGCCTTGCAGGTCGTGGTGAATTACCGTCACCTGATGAATGATTCGCTGGCCATCTTCATTGAAGAGGCCGACAAGATGGTGATCATTCGCGAGGAGGTGGTCACTGAATCGCCAATGCCTTCCCGCCAGGCCACTGAGCTGGCCATCGGGGTCATGTTCCGCCTGTGCGCTGCCTTGCTCGGTACACACTGGCACCCCTACAGCGTCAACTTCACGCACCAGCCCCCGGACAACCTGCAACTGCATCGCCGCCTGTTCGGCTGCACGCTGGAGTTCGGCAGTGAGTTCAATGGCATTGTCTGCTCCGACGCCAGCCTCGACATGACCAACCCCAATGCCGACCCGGCCATGGCGCGCTACGCCCAGAGTTACCTCGACTCGCTGCTCAACCACGAAGGCCCGTCGATACTGTTCGAGGTGCGCAAAGCCATCTACCTGCTGCTGCCGATGGGACGCGCCACCATCGAGCAGATCGCCCAGACCCAGGGCATGAATGTCCGGACTCTGCAGCGCCGCCTCAAAGACGACGGCTGCGCCTTCAACGACCTGATCAACGACGTGCGCCGCGACCTGGTGCTGCGCTACCTGGACAATCCGAATTACTCGCTGGGCCGGATCGCCGACATGCTCGGCTACTCCATGGCGAGCTCCTTCACACGCTGGTTCATCACCCAGTTCGGCATGCCGCCCGCTACATGGCGCAGCGCACAAAAACACACCGTCAAGTCACCGACTGCCCCAACCACCCTGCCCGCACCGCAAAAAACCTGAGCCAAAAAAAAACGGCGACTGCTGGCACAGTCGCCGTAAAAGAACCGGTATCAGTGACACCGGCCGAGAGTCCTGTGGCGAGGGAGCTTGCTCCCGTTGGGGTGCGAAGCAGCCCCTTTTTTAAGACCACTGCATTTTTTCAGAAAGTACGCGGCGAGGCGTTTTGGGGCCGCTTCGCACCCCAACGGGAGCAAGCTCCCTCGCCACAGGATTTTGTGTGCCTACAGCCCCCAGCGCAGCAACAGCAACACCAGCACGACCAGGAACACCGTCTCCCCCACCATCAGCAGAATGGGTTTGATACCGACCGCCGCCAGCTCCTTGAGCTGAGTCTTCATACCCAGGGCGCTGATGGAAACCACCAGGCACCAGCGCGACAGTTCATTGACCGAACCTTGCACCACCGGGGCGATCCAGCCGGTGCTGTTGATACAGGCCAACAGCAGAAAACCGACGGCGAACCACGGTAGCAGCGGTGGCCGCTTGCCGGTCGGATCGGCACCCTGCATACGCGTGACCATCGCCGCACAAACGATCACCGGCAGCAGCATCGCCACCCGCATCAACTTGACCACCGTGGCGGTATCGCCGGTCTCGGTCGACAGGCTGTAACCAGCGCCGACGACCTGGGCGACATCGTGGATGGTCGCCCCCAGGAACACCCCCGCCACTTGCGGCGACAACGACAGCCAATTGGCAATCATCGGGTACACGATCATTGCCAGGGTCGACAGCGCCGACACCCCGATCACCGTGAACAACGTCGCACGTTCTTTCTGTGGATGATTGGGCAACGCCGCCGCCAGCGCCAACGCCGCCGAAGCACCACAAATCGCAGTGGCCCCGCCGGTGAGCATGCCGAACAAGCGCTGAAACCCCATCGCCTTGGCCGCGATCACCGAGACGCCGATCGTCACCACCACCAGAATCACCACCAGCGCCACAGGCTTCCAGCCCAGCGCGGCAATCTGCTCAAGGGTGATGCGCATGCCGAGCAAGGCCACGCCAATGCGCAACACAGTGCGTGCAGTGAATTCGATGCCAGCCTTGCAGGCACCCTCACTGGCCAGGAAGTTCAGCGCCATGCCCAACAGCAAGGCAAACAGCATCACCGGCGCACCGTAGTGCTCGGACAAAAAGGACGCGGCGGCCGCCACGATCAAGCTGACGATAAAGCCTGGCGCCAATTCGCGCGTTCGGCTGTGGATACGGGTAAGCGCGATAGCGTTCATGGCGCGGGCTCCTCGCAAGCGATGACGATGAATGCCTGGCCGTCAATTGTCTCGACCGGATAGTTGGCAACTTTGACCTGGGTTGAATTGAGCAAGTAACCGCTGCGCAGATCGAAGCGCAGGCCATGGGCGCAGCACTGGATCACCCGCCCCTCAAGGCGCCCGCCACACAACGAGGCGCCCTGGTGCGGGCAACTGTCGTCAATGGCGAACAGGTCTCCTTCGATGTTGAATAACGCCAGGCTTTTACCATCGCATTCGAACAGCGCACGACCGCCTGCCGGCGGGAGTTTTCCAGCGGGCACGGGGATTCGAAGACTCATGCCGGTTGCCGCGCGCGATGACTGTCGAGCAAGGCTTCGCACATGGCGTCAAATAGCGCCTCGGCAGGCTGAGCGCCCACCACTGTCAGGCGACCATCGAACTGAAAACTGGGCACGCCGCTGGCGGCTCCCGCCTCGTTGCCAATGTAAGGATCGCCGTCGCCTTGCAGGCAGGAGGCCATGGCATCAGGGTCGAAGCCACACGACCGGGCGATGGCAAGCAAGGTCTCCTGGCAGCCCAGATCCTCACCGCTCTCTGATCCCTGGAGCTGGAAGTAAGCAGCGAACAAACGCTCAAGCAAAACATCGCATTGGGCGCTATTGCCGAGCACCCTCGCACGCTCCAGCAAGCGATGGGCGTCGGCGGTATTGGGCATGCGGACGATACGACTCAAATCGATGGGCACGCCCACCGCCATCGCAGCCTGCTGCACCTGGGCCAGGCGCATCGCTACGGCTTTAAGACTGCCCAGGCGCTTGAGGTAAAAATCGACAAAGGGTTCACCCTGTGCCGGCAGCTGCGGCAGCAATTGCACCCCGTGCCACACCGTGGTGATTTCCACGCCGGGTTGCCGGACACGCAGCAGGTCTTGCGCGCGCGCAAGTTGGCGCTTGCCGATCAGGCACCAGGGGCAGATGAAATCGAAAAACACATCAATACGTAAACGACCACTCACAACTTCACCTCTAACACCGCTTTGCCAATCGAATCGTGGACTTGCTCGCCCTGAAGCCGGGCCATGTCCTTGTGGTAATGACACTTGGCGTAAAAGAACACGGCCGCTGCCGCGATACTGACCAGTGGCACCATTTGAAAAGCCGCCTGCAAGCCGATGAGGTCGGACACCCGGCCGGTGATGAACGGCCCAGGCGCCAGCCCCAGCATGTTGTTGGCCAAGGTCAGCGTGGCGAAGGCCGTGCCATGGACCGAGTAATGGGTCAGGTTGGCAACCATGGCTCCGCAAGGACCGGTCGTGCCGGCGGCAATCAACATCCCCAGGCAGATCAGCACCAATTGCACAGGCCCTGGCGGCAGGGCGAAGGCCGTCGACAACAGCAGACAACTGCCCAGGCAATAGGCGATGGCCAAAGCGACTTTGCGCTCCGGCGAAGGGCGACACAGTCGATCGCTGAGCATGCCGCACAGGATCATCCCCGCGCCGCTGCACAGCACGATGATCGCCGCGACGCCGCCCGCCTTGTCCGTGGCCATGTCGTAATAACGATTGAGGTAGCTGGGCATCCACACGATCACGGTGCCGCCGACGAACAGTTGCAAGCCACTGCCGATGTAGGCAGCGATCACCGAGCGGCTGGAAAACAGCGTACGTAGCGGACGCTTGACCGCGGCAGCCGCCTTGTTCGCCGCCTGCGCGGCACGTTGCGGAGCAATGCGTGCTTCCTTGACGATGATCGGGTAAAGCACCGCCAGCAGCAGGCCGAACAGCGCCATGCCGGCGAACGACCAGCGCCAGCCCAGTTTGGCGGCGATGGCACCGCCCAGCGCCATGCCTAATACCGAGCCAAACATGCCGCCCGCCATGAAGGCACTGGCCAGCGTTGCACGCATGTGTTTGGGAAACACCGAAATCACCACCGCGATGCCGACGCTGCCATAGGCCGCCTCACCGACCCCCACCATGAAGCGGGCGATAAACATCTGCTGGTAGTCCTGCGCCAACGCGCAGCCCAGTGTGGCCAGGCTCCACAACAGCGCCATCAACGCCAGGCTCTTGACCCGACCGAAGCGATCCGCCAACAACGACAAGGGGAAGGTGAGCAGGCCGACCATCAGGGCGACAACGCCACTGAGCAGACCGAGCTGACCGTCGCTCAGGGCCCACTCGCCCTTGAGCATCGGGAACACCGCATTCAGTACCTGACGCGACATGTAATCGGAAATCAGCAGGCCGAACGTCAGTGCGAAGACGATCCAGGCATACTTGCGCGCAACGCCGACGCCACTGCCGTCGTCATCGTCTGCGGCGATTGGGTGAAAGGCCATGCAGCCTCCTCAAAGCTTCGTTTTATTGTTGTTATCAAGCGTGTTGCCATGCAGCGAGCGGGAGGCGTTTAACCGCCCGCTTCGTCTGCCGATCAGTCGATCAGCCGCGTTGCGGCACACCTTTTTGTCCAGCCTTGCGGTTGGGGGCCATGCCATTGGCCAACAGGGTTTCTTCGATGCTTGGGTACTGCACACCGATGCGATAGATCTCGCGAGCTTCTTTACCGGTGGCGATTTCGCGACCCAGTTCATGGGCAATGCGTACGGTTTGCTCGATTTGCTGCACCGAGCTGAAACGCTTGCCCTTCTGATCAATGATCGTGTCTTCAATCCCCACGCGAGGGTGCAGCCCCATCGCCAGCGCCATGGTATTGAACGGCAGTACGTTCTTGAGCAGCGATTCGGCGGTCAGAGTGCAACCGTCCGGCGCGCGATGGATGAAGTTGAAGAAGTTGAACGGATTGGGGCCATCGAAACCACCACCGATGCCAATCCAGGTCAGGTTCAACGGCCCCCTGTACACGCCTTTGCGAACCAGGCGTTCAAGGGTCTCCATGGCATGCATGCCGGTCAGTTGGAAATGCGGCTGGATGCCGTTGTCCATCAGGCGCTTGAGGTGTTCGGCGACCCAGGCCGGGCCTGCCGGTACGGTCATTTCGCTGTAGGCCGCCTGATAGGCAGGGTTGGCCAGGGACGTACCTTCCAGGTATTCCGGATACAGCAGCTCCATGATGTTCATCTGGGTGGTGTTGATAGCCACCGTGACCTGATCCGGTTTTGGCGTCAGCTCCGCGAGCATGTGGCGAGTGTCGTCAGACAGCCACTTGGCCTCTTCACCATCGCTTTCGGGTGCGAAAGAAATCGAACCACCAACCTGGATGATCATGTCCGGCACGGCTTCACGCACACCGGCGATCAACTCGTTGAACTTGGACAGACGCTTGGAACCCTTGCCGTCCAGTTCGCGCACGTGCAGGTGCAAAACCGTGGCACCCGCCTCATAACAATCGACCGCTTTCTGCACCTGCTCATCCATGGTCAACGGGATGTCTTCGGGAAAGTCTTCCGGCATCCACTCGGGGCCATACGGGGCCACGGTGATGACCACCTTTTCCATGTTTTCCGGGTGCAGGGAATCGTCGAAGAATTGCATGGGTTACTCCTATTATTATGGTTGTCCACACGCCCGGATCGCGCCGGGCAGACGTGTCTGTGAGAGCGAATGCAGCTGCGGTCGATCGTTAAGTCTTGTCGCCGATGATGCCGGCGCGTTCCATCTTGCGATGGCATGGCGGGTAATCCATGACGGCGTAGTGCTGGGTACTGCGGTTGTCCCAGATGGCAATGCTGTTGGGTTTCCAGCGCCAGCGCACCTGGTACTCGGGGATGTAAGCCTGGCTGATCAGGTAGCGCAGCAACTCACTGGCACCCGGGTTGGCGTCCTGGCCGAAGCGCACCCGCTCGGGGGTGTGGTAGTTGCTCAAGTGGGTGGTAAAGGCGTTGACGAACAGGACCTTTTCGCCAGTCTCCGGATGGGTACGGACCACCGGATGCTCGGCATCCGGGTACATCGCCTTGAGCGCCAGACGCTTTTCAATCGGCATCGCGGCACCGAAACTCGCTTCGATGCTGTGGCGCGCACGCAGGTCGGCGATCTTCGCCTTTACGTCATCCGGCAACCGCGCGTAGGCCTCCACCATGTTGGCCCACATGGTGTCGCCGCCAACTGGCGGGCATTCCACGCAACGCAACACACAGCCCATTGGCGGCGCTTCGCGCCAGGTCGCATCGGTGTGCCAGGCGTTCTCATAACGGTCCATCGGCTGGTCCGGGCGCTTGTAGATGCGCACCAGCCCTGGATGATCCGGATCACTGCCGGCCACCGGGTGATCCTCCAGTTCGCCAAAGCGCCGGGCGAAGGCCACGTGCTCGGCGCGGGTGATCTCCTGATCACGCAGGAACACCACGCGATGCGTGAGCAACTGAGCACGGATCTCGGCAAAAAGACCGTCGTCATGCACCGCATCGGCGAGGTTGACGCCCAGCAGTTCCGCGCCAATGCTGCAAGTCAACTGTTCGACTTTCACGGAAGACGACTCCCTTAAATGACGAAAATCGATGAGCCCGTGGTCTTGCGTGATTCCAGGTCGCGATGGGCCTGGACGGCATCCTGCAAGGCATAGTGCTGGTTGATCTCGATCCTGATCCGACCGCTGCCGACATGGTCGAACAGCTCATTGGCCAACGCGGCTTTTTCCGCCGGGTCGGCGATGTAGTCGGCCAGGGCCGGACGGGTCATGAACAGCGAGCCTTTCATCGCCAGCAGTACCGGATCGACAGCCGGGATCGGACCGGAGGCCGTGCCGACGCACACCATCAGGCCGCGACGCTTGAGCGAATCCAGGGAACCCATGAAGGTGTTCTTGCCGACACTGTCGAACACCACGTTGACACCAACGCCGTCCGTCAACTCGCGCACACGCTGGGCGACGTCTTCATGGCTGTAATTGATCACATGGTCGCAGCCATGGGCCCGGGCGATTTCGCCCTTGACCTCGGTGGACACGGTGCCGATGACGGTCAGGCCAAGCAGCTTGGCCCACTGCGCCACGATCAGGCCCACACCACCGGCGGCGGCGTGCAGCAGAATGCTGTCGCCGGCCTTGAAATCGTAAATGCGCCGCATCAGGTACGACGACGTCAGGCCGCGCATGGTCATCGCCGCGGCGGTCTCGAAACTGATGGTTTCCGGCAATTTGATCAGCGGTGCGGCCGGGATCAACCGTTCGGTGCTGTAGGCACCCAATGTATTGAGAAAACCGGTGTAGGTGACGCGATCCCCCACGCGCACGTTGGTAACCCCCTCGCCGATCGCCTGGACCACGCCGGAGGCTTCGACCCCCATGCCATTGGGCATCGGGATCGGATAAGTGCCATTGCGAAAGTAGGTATCGGCATAGTTCAGGCCCACCGCCACATGACGCAGACGAACCTGGCCTGGACCGGGCTCACCGACTTCGACCTCCTCATAACGGAGGACTTCGGGACCACCGGTTTCGTAGAAGCGTACGGCTTTGGCCATGTTTTCTTATTCTCCAGTCTGCAAGGTTGGCGTGCAGCGTCGATTTGCGCTGACTGGACTGTAGGACGCCGCCTGACAAGCCGCTTCTCATCAGACGACAATGGCTTTTCATTTCATGACAGTGAGCCGGCAGGCAGGGGTGGCATCCACAGGCCACTCGTCGGGCGACGCAACCCGACTGATTGACAGCGATGGGTGCCTGCGCAATTATTATTACATCGCATGCGATACAAACGCATACGACACACAAATCACATCATTCGAAACACTGAGGATCCACCCCATGAGCAAGATCGAAAAAGTCCTGATGACCGGCAAGACTCACACCACCGCCAGCGCCGCTGGCAACACGTCGCGTGGCCATAACGGCAGCCTCGACATCACGCTGTCGTCGCCTGGAAGCGCGAAACCGGCGCACGTGTTCGCCGCTGTTCAGCCACACCCGACCGCCGAGCAACTGTTCGCCGGTGCATGGTCGGCCTGTTACACCGCCGCTGTCGGGCTGGTGGCCAATGACATGAACGTGGTGCTGCCGTCTGATCTGTCGGTCGACATCGAAGTCGATCTGGGCCAGACCGGTGCGGCGTACTTCCTTCAGGCTCGATTGACGCTCCGCGTGCCGGGGCTGACGCACGACGTTGCGACGACACTGGCGCACACCGCCGATCAGATTTGCCCGTACTCGAAGGCGACGCGCGGCAATATCGACGTGGCCCTGAACGTCCTCACGGTTTAACGCACCGCGATTGCATTTTTTCTGCAAATACATCGCATGCGCTTTAAGCGCATGCGAATCACAAACCCATACGTGCGGCCGGTCAGACGTTGCTGTCAGACCGGCCACCGTCAACAAATCAGAGCTGTTCCGACACAATCGTATACGAGGTATATTTTGCCTTTGCGAGCCTTCTACTGTGGCCAACGAGGAAGCACATGAAACGCACTGACAAGACCGTCCCCGCTGATCTGAAGCTCTCCGACTTCCTGTGTTTTGCGGTCTATTCCACGAACCTGGCCTTCGGCAAGGCCTACAAGCCGATACTCGAGCACTTGGGGCTCACCTATACGCAATACATCACCATCGTTGCGCTATGGGAGGAAGACCACCAAACCGTGGGCAGCCTGGGCGAGAAGCTGTTTCTCGAATCGAACACGCTCACACCGATCCTGAAGAAACTGGAAGCGATGGGCTACCTGCAAAGGCAACGTGATCCCGAGGACGAGCGGCAGGTGCGGATCAGCCTAACGAAAAGCGGTCGACAGCTACGCGAAGACCGCCCCGAAACGGGCCTTTCCCACGCAACGGGTCTGGAACCGGACGAGTTCACACAGTTGCAGAACGCGATCGTGAAACTGCGCAACAACCTCATCAAATCGACGAAAGCCGAGGGATGAGCAAAACAAATACCTTGATACCGAAATGAAAAAACGGGCGCCCTGATCGGCGCCCGTTTTTTATTCAAAGGCTCGCTGGCAGGGCTGCGGTTACTGCCCATGAGTACTCCGCTTGTCGCCCCGTTTTGATATGTTTATTTTCACACAGTTGATTTGTGAAATATTTTATGTCATTTATAGCCTCGCAAATCATCAGGACAGTCCACCTCGCCAGACCGGACGGCAGCCCCGTATCACCAACGCCCCATCCAAGGAGTCAACAATATGAACAAGACAGAACTTCTAGGTGCTCTGGCACTGTGCGCCGCAAGCTTGCTGGCACACGCCGACGAGGACAGCCTGCGTATCGGCATCGAAGCCGCCTACCCGCCCTTCTCCTTCAAGACGCCGGAGGGCAATGTCAGTGGTTTCGATTACGACATCGGCAACGCGCTGTGCGCAGAGATGAAGGTCAAATGCGAGTGGGTCATCCAGGAATTCGACGGCATGATCCCGTCGCTCAAAGTGCGCAAGATCGACGCTGTGCTGTCGTCGATGTCGATCACTGAAGACCGGATGAAGTCGGTCGACTTCAGCAAAAAGTACTACCACACGCCGGGCAAGTTCGCGATGAAGACCGGCAGCGTGATCAACGACCCGCTGGTCGATCTCAAAGGCAAGAAAGTCGGCGTACAACGCGCCTCGACCTACGACCGTTTCGCCACTGAGCAACTGGCGCAAGCCGGCGTCGAGGTGGTCCGCTACGGCTCACAAAATGAAGCCTTCCTCGATCTGGCATCAGGTCGCCTGGACGCCACCCTCGCCGACATCGTCAACACCGATGAGAGCTTTATCAAAACCCCCATAGGTAAAGGTTTCGCTCTGGTTGGGCCGGACATCAACGACCCGAAATACTTCGGCAGAGGCGCCGGGATCGCGGTGCGTAAAGGCGACAGTGCGAACGTTGCACGCCTGAGCGCAGCGATTGACGCCATCCGCGCCAATGGCAAGTACCAGCAAGTGATGGCCAAGTACTTCGCCTTCGATATCTACGGCGAATAAGCCGTTACCCGAAACCCTGGCGCCGGCGTTTGCGGGTGCCACTTCTGGCTTGTCTCGCGCGCCTCCCGGCGCTCGCTTGAGGAACTTCATCATGCTTCACGGCTACGGATCGAGCATTCTCGATGGCGCCTGGCTGACCATTAATCTGGCCCTGACTTCCATGACCATGGCGATTGCCCTGGGTCTGATCGGCGCCGCCTTTCGTTTGTCACCGTTCAAATGGCTGGCGATGCTGGGCGAAGGCTATACCACCCTGATTCGCGGAATTCCCGACCTGGTGTTGATCCTGCTGATTTTCTACGGCGGCCAAGACCTGGTGAACCGCATTGCCCTCGCGCTCGGTTACACCCGCTACATCGACATCAACCCCTTTATCGCCGGCGTCTGCACCATGGGCTTCATTTTTGGTGCCTATCTCTCTGAAACCTTTCGTGGCGCTTTTATGGCGATCCCTAAAGGTCAGGCCGAAGCCGGTGTGGCTTATGGCATGAGCGGCGCTCAGGTGTTCTGGCGGATTCTGGTGCCGCAGATGATTCGTTTCGCCATTCCGGGGTTCACCAACAACTGGTTGGTGCTGACCAAATCCACCGCGCTGATCTCGGTGATCGGGTTGCAGGACATGATGTTCAAAGCCAAAAACGCAGCGGACGCCACCCATGAGCCGTTCACGTTTTTCCTCGCGGTGGCCGCGCTCTACTTGCTGCTGACCAGTGTGTCATTGCTGGTGCTGCGCTATCTGGAAAACCACTACTCGGTCGGCGTCAAAGCCGCCGAACTGTGACGGGGAGCACAGCCATGATTCTCGACTACAACCTGATCTGGGAAAACCTGCCGCTGTACCTCAATGGCGCCTTGTTGACCCTCAAAGTTCTGCTGATTTCCCTGGCCGTTGGCCTGGTGCTGGCGATTCCTTTAGCGCTGATGCGCGTCTCCCGATCGCCGCTGATCAACTTCCCGGCCTGGCTCTACACCTATGTGATTCGCGGCACCCCGATGCTGGTGCAATTGTTCCTGATCTATTACGGCTTGGCGCAGTTCGAAGCGGTACGCCAAAGCGCGCTCTGGCCTTACCTGTCCAGCGCAACCTTTTGTGCCTGCCTGGCCTTCGCGATCAATACCAGTGCCTATAGCGCGGAACTGCTGGCCGGCAGCTTGAAGGCCACGGCCCACGGCGAGATCGAAGCCGCCAAGGCCATGGGCATGTCGCGCTTTACCTTGTACCGCCGCGTGCTCCTGCCGTCGGCCTTGCGCCGGGCACTGCCGCAATACAGCAACGAAGTGCTGATGATGCTGCAGACCACCAGCCTGGCGTCGATCGTCACCCTGGTCGACATCACCGGAGCCGCTCGTACAGTCAGTTCGCGGTTCTATCTGCCATTCGAGGCGTTCATCACCGCCGGCCTTATCTACCTGGCCCTGACCTTCATCCTGGTTCGCCTGTTCAAGCTGGCCGAGCGCCGCTGGCTGGCGTATCTGGCACCGCGCAAGCATTAAGGAGCTGTTATGGAGCACATTGAATACCTGTTGCCGTGGGGGGCCTCGGGCACAGAACGACGGCTGTCGCTGTTTCGTTTTGGCAGCGGGCCACGCAAGGCCTACATCCAGGCCTCCCTGCATGCCGACGAGCTGCCGGGGATGCGCGTGGCGGTTGAACTTAAGCAGCGTCTGCGCGTGCTGGAAGAACAAGGTCGCCTGAATGGGGTCGTCGAGTTGGTGCCGATGGCCAACCCGATTGGCATCGCCCAGATGTTCCAGGCCACCCATCAAGGTCGTTTTGAGTTCTCCAGCGGGAAGAACTTCAATCGTGATTTTCCAGAGCTGACCGAAGCTGTGGCGGCGCTGGTGAAAGGTCAACTGGGCGCCCACGCCGGCGTCAACACCGGGCTGATCCGCCGCGCCATGGCCGATGTTCTCGCCGACATGCCACCGCCGACCTCGGAACTCGATGGCCTGCGCCGCCTGTTGCTTTCACATGCCTGTGACGCCGATGTGGTGCTGGACCTGCACTGCGATTTCGAGTCGATCATGCTGCTTTACGCCATGCCGCAACACTGGCCGCGCCTGCGCTCATTGGCCGCTCGACTGGGTGCCGGCGCCGCATTGCTGGCCGAGGATGCGGGCGGCAGTGCCTTTGATGAAGCCTGCGCGATTCCCTGGTTGCGTCTGGCCGAACTCTTTCCTGAAGCCGACATTCCGCTGGCGTGTGTGGCCACCACGATCGAATTGCGCGGCATGGCCGATACCGAACGCGAGCAATGCATCGAGAGCGCGCAAGCTATTCTCGGCTACCTCGCCGAGCAAGGCCTGATCAGCGGCGACTGGCCTGACGCGCCACCGAACCGTTGTGAAGCGACACCCTTCGCCGGTGCGCAGTACGCCTATGCGCCGCACCCCGGCGTCGTGAGTTATCTGCAACCGCTGGGGGCCCGGGTCAGGGTCGGCGACCCGCTGTTCGAAGTGATTGATCCGCTGACCGATCGCCACAGCATCGTGCGCGCCAGCACCGACGGCATCCTCTATGCCCGTGAACGTCTGCGCTTTGCCCAGCCCGGTTTGTGGCTGGCCAAAGTGGCCGGTACTCGCCCTATTCGCCAAGGCCGCTTGCTCAGCGACTGATTCCAGAGAGTTGAAACCATGTACAAACTTGAAATTCAGGATCTTCACAAAAGCTACGGCACCCACGAAGTACTCAAGGGCGTGTCCCTGGAGGCGAAGGCCGGTGACGTGATCAGCATCATCGGCTCCAGCGGCTCCGGCAAAAGCACCTTCCTGCGGTGCATCAACCTGCTGGAACAGCCCAACGCCGGCAACATCGTGCTCAATGGCGAACCGCTCAAGCTGGTGACCAACAAACTCGGCGGGCTCAAGGCTGCCGAGCCCAAACAGCTACAACGCATGCGTTCGCGACTGTCGATGGTGTTTCAGCATTTCAACCTCTGGTCGCACATGAGCGCCCTTGAAAACGTCATGGAGGCCCCGGTACATGTGCTGGGCATGAACAAGAAACAAGCACGGGAAAAGGCCGAGCATTACCTGAACAAAGTCGGCGTGGCGCACCGCATGGACGCCTGGCCGGCGCATATGTCGGGTGGTGAGCAGCAGCGGGTAGCGATTGCCCGGGCGCTGGCCATGGAGCCGGAAGTGATGCTGTTCGATGAACCGACCTCAGCCCTCGACCCCGAGCTGGTCGGCGAGGTGCTGAAAGTCATGCAGGACCTCGCACTCGAAGGCCGCACCATGGTGGTCGTGACCCACGAAATGGGCTTTGCCCGCGAGGTCTCGAACCAGCTGGTGTTCCTGCACAAGGGCCTGGTCGAAGAGCGCGGCAATCCGCGTGAAGTGCTGGTCAATCCACAGTCCGAGCGGCTTCGGCAGTTTCTGGCCGGCAGCTTGAAATAATCATACACTCCAGCCAACTTATGCCCCCGCGCAAAACCCCGTAGGAGCGAGGCTTGCCCGCGAAGCGAACACCGCGGTTTTTCAGGCATTGCGCGTTATCGTTCTTCGCGGGCAAGCCTCGCTCCTACAGGTTATGCGCCTGCCCCATCTCCAACCCTCAGGAACTGTAGAGCCGGACATGCCGACCCCTTCGAAAGACACCACGGTCTATGCCGCGCCGGTGATGCGTAAACTGGCGGAAATCGTTTCCGATCTACAGCCTTCACTGCGCAAGGTGGCGGATTTTATCCTGCGTCACCCGCTAAGGGCCGCGACGCTGACCATCGAAGAAATGGCCCATGAAACCTCCACCTCACCGGCCGCGGTCAATCGTCTGGCCAAGGCACTGAACCTGGGTGGCTACACCGGCATGAAGGCCGAGCTGGTCGCGACGTTGCAGCAGATGGTGTCGCCGGTCGACAAACTGCGCAACGAACTGGCGCATCGTCCTGGCGGTGCATTTGGCCTGCATGAGCAAATCCAGAGCGCCACCAGCAACCTCGCCACGGCAGCCACCAACAACCACGCCGACACCTTTGAAGCGTTCGTCACCCGCCTGATCGAAGCGCGCAAAATTTACATCCTGGGCTTTGGCAACAGCGTCTACTTCGCCGGCCTCGCCGCCTCGACCCTGATGCCCTTCTGTGCCGACGCCACCGCCATCAGCATGGAGGGCGGCAACGAAAATGCCGCTTACCGCCTGGCTGCCATCACCGATCAGGATGTGTTGCTGGCGATCTCCCTGCCGCGCTATTCCCTCGACACCCTGCAACTCGCCCGCTTCGCCAATGAGCGCGGCGCCTCGGTGCTGGCGATCACCGACTCACCCGCATCGCCGCTCACCAGCATTGCCGAACACGTGCTGTTTGCCCCCGCCGACCATCCGGTAATGACCAGCTCCAACATCGCCGTACTCGCCTTGATCGAAGGATTGGTGGCGGGTGTGATGGCGCGCAATAAAGAAGCGGTCAAGTTGGCGACCGAGCTGACTGAAAGCGTGATGTCTTATTTGCATATTCCTGCCAGCAGCAAATCGTCGAAGAAGTGATATCTGGCTAGGGGTAGTTGTCCCTGGTGGCCGATACTCTTGGGCTAGCAACTGAAAGCAGGTTACTCAATGCTGAAGAAACAGCCGGAAAGCAAAGTAGCGACTGCTGCTGAAATTGAGCGCTCCATCCAGGCCCTGAACAAAATGGCAGAACGCCTTTGGGGTGATGGCCGGGAAGCTGAGGCGAAAGCCCTGCTTGATGCCTTGGACGCGTTAAACCGGGCACTTGATCGGATCAGGATTGGAGAGAGTCGAAGGATTTCAACTCTCCATTAAGATGAATGAGTCAATCGGCGGTTGAGGTGAAGGCTGGGCGAATAACCCAGGTTGGATCGACGCTAACGAACAGCAAGCAAGTCGCCGAGCCCAGAGACGGTCGGATCCGAAAAAGACTCACCTTACCCATAGATGTTTAGCTGCGCGTTTAAGTACACCCGGTGTTACTTCATCGAGGCTACAACGTCTTGCGTCGTTGCCTACGCCTGCGCCAGAATCCGCCGGCTTGTGCGCTTTGAGGCCCATCGGTAACTTGATTCGTGTCACTGCCCATCAGTGATCGGGTTTAGTAGCCTGTGGCAATATTGGTTGCACGTGCATCCGTCAGACAGGTATTTCCATATCTGAATTTTGATGGTGGCTGTACGTAGGGCGCCCTCGGGCGCGCCGGCTTTGCTGATATTCCCCGGTCTACTAACCTGCGTACAGCTGCCACCCTTTTCGTTTAGTAGCAAAAAGGTTGGCACTCAACTTAGGAATACAGCATATGTTCAAACTTACACCCAACCCGCCGGTCACAGACCCGACATCCCCCTACGAATCCCTCGATTCAAAAAAGCTCCACGCCGCCGCCGAACGCGCCCTCGACCATTACCTCAACCCGGCCGCCCAGATCATGGCCACGGCCAACGAACCCGAGCCCATGTACCTCGCCAACCCGAAGTACAACACCGAATCCCTGCTGGCCAACGCCAGCGAAACACTCGGCTCGGCCACCCTCATGCTCACCAATTTCGCAGCATTGCTGGAAACCTCACATCGCAAGACCCTGCTGGGCATTGCGCAAGTGGTCATGCTCGGTGAACTGGCGGTGAACCAGGCACTGGATCACGTCGAATTGAAGGAGTAATCGTCGTGCCCTGTGGCGAGGGTGCATACCATCGCCACGGGGAATAGTCTCAAAGTCAGCGTCACCCCGATCCGTATCCAGATACTCTGCAACCGTAGAGTTACATGTCGGGTCGGACCTACCTATGCAAGCAGCGGGTTAGCAATGTATTTTTGGCCAATGACCCTACATCGCAGTCTCATTTACGCCTCGATACTCCTATGCGCCGCTTGCGCAAAAACGGCAAATATCCCGCCAACCGACCTGACACTATCGTCTTTTGGGCTTGGACCAAATAATCTTTACACAATCATTTTCACGTCAAATATCGATTTATTGAACGCCTTCAACACCTACGAAAACGCCAACCAGTTAACGCCGATGTTGACCTGTTCTCTAGACAATGACTTGGACTTCTCGGTGGATCATTCCATCAATGTAAAAGCAGAGGGGAGAGTGACCTCAGAGAGCCAAAACAAAACCAACCATGCCTTTCTAGCAGATCTTGTTTTTTATCATACCAATCGGGATGGAACCCAACTTGATCTAAATAGCTATGACGTAATCAAGCCGCTAATTGCAGCCCAAGCATCAATTCCTTGCAAGGTCCGCATAACGGCGTATGGCTACAAAGCATATTACACCAACACTTTACTCATCCCTTCTGCACTCATGATGGATCAGATGAGTCAATAAGCTCACTCCCGTTACGCTGCGCAAGTATTGACATCTGACAGTGCAAAACCTGGTCCTGAATCCGGACCACCTCTTTCCTACCAAGTGATGGGAGGTCCGCAGTCGCTCCAAGTCAATCGCGCACCATCTCCGTAAATATGCAAAATTAATCTGCGAACGACCCTATTGACTTGTCAGACAGGCATTCAAAGGGTACTTAGTAGAAAGAAATACGATAAGTGCAACCCGCAGCCGGCGACGGATAGACCTGCAGAGGTGCGTGGCTGCCTCGCATTGGTACGGGACAGTGCAGAATTTAATCCATCAATAGGGAGACTCACGAGATTCAGTCAAGGCCTCTACCACTGCGATATACTGGAAAACCATAGTCGACCGATCCGGAAGTGGATGGAGGCCGACTTGGCTACAAATACTATAACCCCACACAAGAGCACTACGATCAAATACCACCAGCCATATATTTTTTTGCTATTGCAATCAAATCGCTTGATGACTCCCATTTGGCACGCAATTTATCTACGTTTCCCGATGTAGTGGTAGTAGCTATCAAAAACTCTGCATAGTCGTCAGCCAAAAAGCTTTCAACGTGTTCTTTATGTAAAGAAAAATCGAGCACCCTAAGTGCTTCGATGGCCTCATCTACACCTGAAAACAACAACCCTTGCATCTTAGGAGCAACTTTCAAAATTGCGAATAAAACACCAGCAGCTAGCAACTTATATCGAATATTTGCGCTATGGTAGTTGCTAGCACCACCTTTAGTTTTACAATGCAAAAAAAAAGCCAGCATGACGGCAGAGTAGCCAGAATCTTTACAAAATGGAAACAGCGGACCAGCGTTTTTAGTCAAACTTAATAGACGATCAATCTCGCCTCCTTCTTGACTATTGAAATAAAAAAGGAAGCACATCATACCGGCTGAAAAATCTGCATCAGTCTCAGCAGCCAAACTGGTCTCATCTGTAGTTAGTCCCTCACAAGAAGATACTTTATTGTGACCTTTCAAATTATGTGACAATTCATGCGAAATAGCATACATCAGAGCAATCGAAGTGCGTCGACATCTCTGACCTGTTAGATCAAAGCTTGGCGCACCAAAATAAGTCGAGAGAAACTCATAATACTCAATAACCAATTGCACCGGAAATCTAACGGTGTGTGCAAAGGTAGAACTTGACATTGGAGAAACATCCAGCCCCCTTGAAAATATCAACTCTACGCGAGACTCTCCTTTGAGACTATCGTTAAATCGATCAACCATAAACTCAATCAAATTTAACTGCCTCTCAAGCTTACCCTGCAACTCTTCCCTAATTTCATACCCTATACCAGCATCATTGAAGTGAGCATCATAGTCGAATTTTTTGCACTTCATAAAACCTCACAAAATCTTTATATAAACACCTAGCCATTGCACCATACACATCCTGAATTAACAGCAACAACGACCAACCTAAAAAAGCCGCGTCAACCTTATTAACATACAAGCCACTTATGCATCTCTCCTACATGCGCCCACGCGGTAGCCTTAGACAGAAAAAGACGGTTTTACTTGAAAACTCCTCCACGAGACGCCCCCATCTTATTAAACTACAAATGCAGGCTCGATTAATTTGCATTAGGATCTAGCTTCATGGGGTCGTAATGAGCCATAAGTTCGGACCACTCGTTACTGGTGAAATCAACAACTTTTCGCGCCATTGAGACTCCATTTAGCCCCAGCAAACTGGCCACCTTATGTTGAAGTTCTACCTTCAGTAAACTCGTAACATAAGCTATATCTACGTCGATCAAATCCAAGCCCGCCAGCATGCCGTTAGTGATCACGAGCACCGATATAGGAGCAGTATCACAATTAAATACATCAATAGCGTCGCGACCTCCGTCTTCGACTGTGCTTGAGACCAACCCCACATTCACGGAGGGTTCGCCCTGTACTCTTGGATCATGTAATATCTCAATCAGCTTATCACGCAGAAAAAACGCGCTGGAAACCTTGTTAGCGATCACAATTAATCTACAGCGCTTTTTAGCGAAATCCTTTATATCAGAAGAAATGCTGCATACAATCGACTCGCAACGAGAGCTTTCAGAAATCTCCTCGATTGCTAACAACTGCGTCGCCTCCACCTCCCTTCTGATTACCGTCACCGGCCGAGTTTCTAGAGCTATTGGAGCAACCAACCCAAACTCTACTGCCTGACCCAGATCGAAACTAGCCAGCAGGTCACCGAAGTTCGTGTCGACAACATGTTTCCGCCGAGCCGGAGCACTTGTAAAGTTAATAAAAGTTGCGTTTGGCACTGACTTCTTTAGATCAAACTGAACATTATTCAAATCCACGCCAAGTAACAAACAATGCCCATCAAACGCAGGATGATGAATTCTAAGTTGCGCCAGCGTCGTGAAAACCACACCAGGATCACTTGTAGAGAGTACTTGGAGTAGAGTAGATGAGCTTCTCGGGAGCACCGCCCGCAATACCAAGTGGTCGGGGCAGTGTTCAATAAAACGTTGTTTAAGTTGCGCCAAAAACACTCTATTCAAACCAACCACAATAAATGGAATTCGCTCTAACCCTGAAATTTGTCGAGCACGAACCAAAAAGGAAATAATAGAAAGACTAATGCCAGTACCCATCATTTGATGAATGACACCTACGCGTCGATTTACATATGGAGGTATTGACTTAGTTGTAGCCGCAATCGCTTTTTGGACAAGTTCCAACTGATAGGCACGCAAGCTGGAATCAATCTGAGCAGAGTATGCCTTGAGCTGAGATGATAGGGTATTCAGCTCGAGGTTCGATGAAGCCAACTCTTCGCCGTCAACGATAGAGTTTCTGATTGATTCGGCCTTTTCGGCAGCAGGGATTAGCCCCTCTGGAAGGGCTATGGGATAGAGATTAGCTAACGCCTGAATTATATTGATCAACGAATGGGATTGGACTGAATCGCTGGCGATCCCCTCCCCCCCCAGTAATTTTTTCATTTCAATGAATGTCTGCAGAAATAGCGTCGTCGAGGACAGCCCCGCTTCCTCAACCGGAAGAGATGTTTGTACTTTAACACCCGATGAAGCTAGGTGGTCGCCGGGCTGGCTACCGAACAACACCGAAAATACCCAATGCGAGGCCTCCCGAATGCCTTCGACAATCTCCTGAGTCGGTGTAAAACCGTTGCCATTGTGGTAAAGCTCATTTCGAATAGAGTGGTAGTAAACTAGCTCGTCGCGCTCTACGAGCATCTCTTGCTTGAGCTGCGAGATGACATAGTGCTCCAAAAACTCAAGTTTAGAATGGAAGTTGTGCAGCCATTTCCCAGCTTGTGCTTTTTCACATTGCCAGCCGTTTCGCTGGAGGGGATTGAGAGATAGAAAGGTGATAATTGAGAACTCGATGGCATTGTCGAAGCTTACCAATACCATTCGTCTATCAAAGTCACTGCTCCCCTTTAGGTGTTCTTCGGCATGGCGGATGAGCTCCAAAGGCCCACGCGCCCAAGGCTTCAGCTTTTTCATCATGCTCCTTAAACTAGCTTTTTTCCCAATAGCGAACACTATCAGATCTTTTCGTGAGGGATCTAAAGAAAGCGCGTACAACTAGATGATCCGACGACAGAGAGTAAGCGTCCGGG
Source organism: Pseudomonas sp. GR 6-02 (assembly GCF_001655615.1). Taxonomy (GTDB): domain Bacteria; phylum Pseudomonadota; class Gammaproteobacteria; order Pseudomonadales; family Pseudomonadaceae; genus Aquipseudomonas. The sequence continues at coordinate 1,995,316 of NZ_CP011567.1, read as the reverse complement.
CATCCCGTCTTGCGTAACTAAGCCGGTTGCCAACGATGCGGCAACAACTCCCCGATTTCACTCGCCCGCTGCGTCGGCAGGCGAGTGAGAACGTCCTTCAAATATGCATACACATCATGCCCGTTGAGCTTGGCCGACTGGATCAGGCTTATCAGCGCCTCCGCCCGTTTTCCACTGCGCAGCGATCCGGCAAACAACCAGTTTTTTGCGTCCAAGAGCTCATGGTCGTATCTGATTTTCGATGTGATTGTTGTATGGGAACTGTGCTGTCGCTCAGATAACGGCTCAACGCAACCCAGTGCTTGAGGCTGTAATCCAAGGCTTTGGTAATCCCAAACCTTCATGCACAAGCTCGCGCTGGGCGATTAAAAAGGGTCGCTAGGTAAAATCTCGCGACCCTTTTAAATTAATTCGTGTCTTCCCTGCAGAAGGGTTACTCAATGCTGAAGAAACAACCGGAAAGCAAAGTAGCGACAGCTGCTGAAATTGAGCGCTCCATCCAGGCCCTGAACAAAATGGCAGAACGCCTTTGGGGTGATGGCCGGGAAGCTGAGGCGAAGGCTCTCCTTGATGCCTTGGACGCTCTAAACCGGGCGCTTGACCGGATCAGGATTGGAGAAAGTCGAAGGATTGCGACTCTGCATTAAGACGCACGAGTCAATCGGCGGTTGAAGTTACTCTCCAATGCAGTGGCTTTGACTTTGCAGCCTGGTACGGGCACATTCTGGCGCTACGTGAGGATGGATGCCTCGGTGAGGCTTAAGGAGAATGCCGTGTTTCCGATCAATATCTGGCTTGCCTATACTGCCGCGTGCTTGCTATTGGTGCTCGCACCAGGCCCGGACAATCTGCTGGCCGTAGGCCGAGGACTCAGCCAGGGCAAGATCGCCGCTATCGTGTCGGGGATGGCATCCGGGGCGGGAATTCTCTTTCATGTGGCAACCGCTTCGCTAGGACTGACTTTGCTGATGCAGACGTCCGCAGTTGCCTTCTGGGTCGTCAAGCTTATCGGTGCCGGTTATTTGCTTTGGCTTGGCATAAAAGTCCTACGCTCCCGTAGCCTGATCAGCTTCCAGCCAGCGACTCGGCAATCACTGCCGAGCATTTTCCTCACGGGATTACTCTCGGCAGCACTCAATCCGAAGCCTGGGTTTTTCGTCCTTGCGTTCATCCCGCAGTTCGTCGACCCACAACGCGGCTCAGTGAGCGTGCAGATGCTGGTGTACGGCATATGGTTCGCCGCACTTACGGCAGTGGGATTCGCACTTATGGGCGTATTTGCCACTGTACTGTCCCGATTTTTGCGTCAGAGCCCACGGCTGGTAAATGGCCTGAACGTAGGGGCAGGACTCACCTTCGTCGCTTCGGGAGTATCGATAGCGGCGCTCAGCCAAAAATAGGATCAATGTCTTGGCGCTGCGGGGCTGGAATTCCAGCCTCGCAGGGTTTCTGTGATTATGAGGCTGACGACTTTAAGGCTGATCTTTCGTAAGCAATGGGATGGACACCCCCCACCCATAATCGCATCGCTGTGCCAGAGTGGATGCGTCCAGCCAATACACTTTAGCTGTCAGGTTCAAACGAATATTCAAATGACACTTGTGCCGGCTCACCATGACCAGCAACGTAGTTACCATTACCGCTAAGATTGACTAGATCCCCCGTGCCTGCCCCCTTCACGACACTCCAAGTGCTGCGTGCCTTTCCCTCCGAAAATGATCCCGAATGCCGAACAACAAATGTTCCGCTCTTACCTGCTACCACACCACAAATCCGCTCAAAACCAACAAAGCTAGCTGTGCCGTCGACGCTATAAGACATGAGGTATTCGACGCTACTTGTTCCCTCGATGGCGCCAGAATAGGACTGCGTGACTTTGGCGTGTGAGAGTTTCGGAGTGCCCTCAAGTTCTTGAGACGGCTTCTCGTCCCAGCCAGTAATCTGAAACGTGCAGCTAACAGTCATTTTCATGGGGATTTAGCTCTTTCGTCGTAGTAAGGGAATGTGGTGGTCTGATGTGCCGGGAACACCGTTCTGCCTAATGATACCCGTTGCCACCTATGCGGCGGCAGTTGCTGAATATTACCAGCCTGGTGCGTAGGCAGGCCGTAGCTCTGTATATCCGCTCGCCTTACCCTGGATGTTTAGCTGCGTGTTTAAGTACACCCGGTGTTACTTCATCGAGGCTACAACGCCTTGCGTCGTTGCCTACGCCTGCGCCAGAATCCGCCGGCTTGTGCGCTTTGGGCTCGGGTTTTATCGTTTCCCGGTCACTGAAAAACAGTGATCGGGTTTGGTAGCCCGTTCGTATCACGGCGCACGGCATCACCTATTATGGTGGCCATGCGCGGGGCTCTTTCGAGGGCGCCGGGTTCCTGATGCGACCGGTCTACCAACCCGCGTATGGCCATCACCCTAATTCGTTTGGTAGCGAATGTGATGGCTCCCATTTAAATAAACTCGCATCAGGAGTTTCATCCATGTTCAAACCTACACCCAATCCGCCTGCCACAGACCCGACATCCCCCTACGAATCCCTCGATTCAAAAAAGCTCCACGAAGCCGCCGAACGCGCCCTCGACCACTACCTCAACCCGGCCGCCCAGATCATGGCCACGGCCAACGAACCCGAGCCCATGTACCTCGCCAACCCGAAGTACAACACCGAATCCCTGCTGGCCAACGCAAGCGAAACACTCGGCTCGGCCACCCTCATGCTCAACAATTTCGCGGCGCTGCTGGAAACCTCACATCGCAAGACCCTGCTGGGCATTGCGCAAGTGGTCATGCTCGGTGAACTGGCGGTGAACCAGGCGCTGGATCACGTCGAATTGAAGGAGTAATCGTCGTGCCCTGTGGCGAGGGTGCATACCATCGCCACAGAAACGGCACAAAGGCAGATTGAATAAATAGCCTCTGTTTGTCATTGGAGACTACAGAGTGCTCGGCCTCCGCCTACAGTACAGTAATGAACCGCGGAGTTTGCGGACTGCTCTAAATAAGGGGTACCTTCACGGCACCCCTCCTTCTCGCTACTACACTGTTTGACGTATGGCCTTTTCAATTCGCTGACGTCCCGCATGAGCAAGCTTGCTCACACCAACTTCCTTAGCGACCGCGTATATCAAGGCCTCCCCTTCGTGCCCCCGCCGCACCATCTCATCAACCAAAGCACACAGTTCTGGTAGGCAGATTTCAGCTAGCGCTCTCATGGAGTCTTCGTCGCCGGGCCTACGGAAGACGACACTGGTGTCCGACTCGATATGAGCGGGCCAGAAGAAAACTCCAGTTTGTTCCTCTTCATGCGACCGGAATCGTGCCCGGGCAATTTGGTCAACCCGATCACGAATCCGCGAGCCGGTTCGTACCCAGCCATGCGCCCGGGCAATGCGCCTTGCGAGCGCGGTGTCCAGAACCGGCCCCTCCTCCGCAACCACGTGAGCGATCATCTGCTCCAACGTTTCTGTGTAACTCGGCTCAAAGAACTGATCTGGATCGACCAACCCTACCGCTTGACGAGGATCGGCTTCCTTATAAACCGAATTTACAAAGGGACGAGCAAAGGTCAGGACATCTTCAACTGGCGTGATAGATGCCGCCTTGGCGTACTTCAACTCATCCAAAGCGCCTGAGGGATCATTGGCTTCAGCCACACCATCCGCTGCGGCGACCACAGCAACCTGATCCACTGCCTCAATGATCTCAGCCATAACCGCGTCGATTTTCAGTCGCTCAGCCTCTTGAGCAGCATCGATGACAGCCTGCTTGGCTCGGGACTCAGCAAGGATCTCGTTCAGACGTTGATGTACCTTCTCGGCAGTTCCAACTGCATCTATCCACCAGTCCGTCGACCATATCCTAACGATCTCCCAGCCAAGTCCACGCAGTACAGATTCACGGAGCTTGTCACGATCGCGAGCGGTCGCGCTGCGATGATAGGTAGCACCGTCGCACTCAATGCCGGCAAGAAATCGACCAGAAGCATCAGGATGAACAACCCCAAGGTCTACTCGGAAGGAGGAAACGCCAATCTGGGTATGAATCTGCCACCCCTTTTTGGCCAAGGCTGCTGCAACCGCCTCTTCGAATGGACTGTCGAAACCACCCACGCTACCAAAGTCAGCTTCTGCGAGAGCCCGCGGGCCACGCTCTGCAAACTCTAGGAAGTGTTTGAGGTCTCGCACCCCAATCGCTTGCGTACGAGCCAAATCAATGTGCTCTGGTCGGAGAGTCGAGAACACCACAAGCTCCTGTCGAGCACGAGTGATAGCCACGTTCAGCCGACGCTCACCACCAGGGCGGTTCATCGGGCCGAAGTTCATCGACAGCACACCGGCAGCGTCTTTCCCGTAAGTGGTCGAGAAATAGATGATGTCTCGCTCATCACCTTGAACGCTCTCCAGGTTCTTGACGAACACCGGCTCCAACTCGGACTCTGCGAAGTACGAATCGAGTGTTGGATCTTTCCGGCATGCCTCATCCAACATGTCCATGATGAGCTTCTGTTGCTCTCCGTTGAAGGTTACAACTCCCACGGTTCGCCTGCTTTCGCGGAAGACCGACGACTGAAGACGAGCAACCAGATCAGCAACTAAAGATCTTGCTTCGATCAAGTTGGTTCGCGCCCCGCCCTTGTCATATACACCCGGGACAGGGCATAGCCGTACTGCTTTGTCAGCTGTAAACGGTGATGGGAAGGTCACCAGCTTCGACTGGTAGTAACGCTGGTTCGAGAAAGCGATCAGACTCTCGTGGCGACTGCGGTAGTGCCAGCTCAGGTTACGCATCGGCAAGTTGGCACTGATGCACTCGTCCAGAATACTCTCGAGATCAGCTTCTACATCCTCATCTTCAGCAGTCGACTCAGCTCGGTTAAAGAATGAAGTTGGAGGGAGCTGTTTGGGGTCGCCCACCATCACTACCTGTTTCCCCCGGGCCATGGCGCCGATGGCATCCCAGACAGGTATTTGAGATGCCTCATCGAAGATAACGAGATCGAACGGTGTTGAGGCTGGCGGCAGATATTGAGCAATGGAGAGAGGGCTCATGAGTAAGCATGGCGTCAGCTTGGTTAGCGCTTCTGGCGCACGACTCATCAGCTCCCGCAATGGAATGTGCTTGGTCTTCTTGCCCATCTCATGGCGCAGGACTCCCCATTCTGAGGAGCGACTTACGCTGTCTTGGCTTGGTAGGTCGGAACACAGCCGAGCTCGGAGCCAGTCCTTGGTCAACTTGGTGAACTTGTCATCCAAAGTCCGGAAATCACGAATACGCTGTTCATGCTCCACGCTGACGAACGTCCGGATCACCTCCTCGTTGTCCACCGTCGTGTTCAGCCACCAGCGGGCATAATTCACTTCCAATACACGACGGACTTTTCCAGAGGTGAGGGCTCCTGTTTCCATCGCTTGAACAATCGGAGCCAGACCGACAGCGTAGGCCTCATCTCGAACCCTCCGCCAAGCGCACCATGCCTTGAGTCGCGATTCAGACGAGACGACAGTTTCGCAGTTTTTCTTGATATCACTTAGTGCCAGATGGGCAGTTTCGATGACGCCCATTTCGGTGAAATGACCGACTGCAGTCAGCTGCGCTGCTCGCGCCTGGAGTAGCTCAAGCTTTCCACGAAGGGTAACGCCGGCAATGGCTATAGCAGCTTCCGGCTCAAGCAGTGCATTACCATCCCCCAGCAAAGTTTGAAGCGGTGCTTTGTAGGCCGCGACCTGCTCAGGATTGAGTGCTAGCTTCGCCACCGCGGTAGCCATCTCTCCCTGGAACGCTACCGCCCTACGTACAACGTCAACCTTCGTTTTCAAGTCATTCCAGACAGGAACAATTTCTCGCAGATCAGCCAGATCCACCAACTCTCGTTCAACTACTGCTCTTTTCTTGAGCAGCTCAAAATCAGATTTTAACGACGAGCCACAACGCCCCTCCTCTACATACGGATGGTCGTCGACAAGCCGACCACGCTCTTCGATGTCACGTCGTTCAGCCTGGAAGCGTAGCGCTGCAATCAGCACGTCAACATCAGTGGTCAAACCGCTCCAGAGAGCGCTAGTTGCTGAGCTGAGATCAAACAGCTCACCTAGCCCGGCATCGAGTCGAGTCAGCGCACGCAGCCGGCGGAGTTCCTCCTTCAACTCATCACCAAGCTGGCCCTGCTCAACCAACTGCAAGTCGTCATCGATCCAAGCAGAATTATTTTTCTGAAGCCTAATGGCCTCTTGCAGCTTGATCGCTGCCGCAAGATGCGTTGCTTCGGATTTGGCACCTTGCCAAACAGCAACACACTCATGACCTGGCTCCAGCTCATCGATTGCTCGACGCACCGACCGAATCTCTACCCAAATAGCGAGATCCTTGCCATTGTCGACTTCACCTGTTGACCTCTGCATCGGAGCCAATAGACCAGCGATGCGGCGTTTTACGAACCAAGACTTAGGCCAGAAAGACTCCTCCGCGTCTTTCCACTCGCGCAGCAGCAGCTCGACATCAAGTGCTTCAATGGCGTCACCGTAGGACGCTGTTAGCTGGTGTTTGAGGTCGTCTATCTGTTCCAACAATGTGACAGCTTGCCCAATAATGTCAGTGACGCTTTGTGGCCAGGCCGGCCCTAGATCAACGAAAATAGCGCGGCGTTGCTGCAGCAGATCAATGCCTTGTTTAGCTTCAGCAACAATACGAGAGGGCCAGAGAGCTGAGAGCCTGGAGTTAATGTCCCGGTGCTCATCGACCCAAGTACAACCGTCACTCAGACGTTGAGAAATCGAGCGAGCATCGGGTCGAAGTGCGAAACGCCAATCCTGCCCAGCGGCAGCAGGAAGTGCTCGAGAAAGAATCGATAAACCCTCAAGCGCTGTAGAGGTGTATTCCATAATAGGAAGCCCGGACAGCTCAACAAAGCGATCAGCAGCTCGCTGGACCTCAAGCACAGCGGGCAGCACATCACGAGCGGCCTGCACGAATTGTTGCTGCCAATGAGGCGACCACTCTGCTTGGCCTACCGCAGACAAAGCGTTGCCTGCCAACTGGCTGTAACCCACAGCCTGAGCGTTCACTTCAAGGCGGTCGCCCAGCTCTCGAAGCCCAAGCATGGCCTTCTGATCATGTGTGTCCGGAGATGGCCAACCAAGTGGAGCTACTGCCTCGTCAACACCTGATGTCACCGTCCCGATGGCATCGTAGATGGTGTAGCCGTTGCGATGCCTGCGATGCAGACGCTCGACATAAATATTGAGGCTGTCACGCAGGGAAGCGAGCCGTTGTGCTTCCACCTCCCATACGGCAGCGTCTACCTGCCCTTTCGCTTCCCAAGCTGACTGCAACTGAGCAAGGACATCCGTTTTTCGAGCTTTGCTGGAGTGAAGTTCAAGGCAGAACTCACCCAGACCGATTTCACGCAAGCGCCGGTACACGACATCCAGGGCAGCAATTTTCTCAGACACGAACAGCACTCGGCGCCCTTGAGCTATCGACTGGGCGATCATGTTGGAAATCGTTTGGCTTTTACCTGTACCAGGTGGGCCGATGAGAACGAAGTCTTTGCCCTTGGCTGCTGCCATCACAGCCGCAAGCTGAGATGAATCAGATGGCAGTGGACAGAACACTTCAGTCGGGCCGTAATCACGGTCCAACGACTCAGCCTCCGGAAACGGGGTATCGGAGATGAACGAATCGCGTGGCGTATCCAGAAGGTGTCGGACTACAGGACTCTGTCGAAGGTGCTCTGCATTCTCGGCAAGATCCTTCCACATGAGGTACTTCGCAAACGAAAACATCGAGAGCACAACGTCCTCGTTCAGCTCCCAACCAGCGATGTCCTTGATCGCATGACCAACCTTGTTCCAAATGCCTGCGATATCCAGACCGGAGTCATCCCGTGGCAGCTCCTGCTCCAGCGAACCCAAGCCCAGCTCAAAATCTTGACGCAGCATCTCGATCAGAGTCGGGTTAAAACGAGGCTCATCATCGTGCAGCACCATGGTGAATCCGGAGCGCGCGCTCTTACGCTCCAAAGTGACAGGAACCAGGACCAGTGGCGCTTTGTATCTCTGCCCAGCCCGATCCTCACGCGTCCAGCTAAGAAAACCGATGGCCAGGAACAGCGTGTTGGAGCCACCTTCCTGCAAAGCAGTACGAGCACTTCGATACAACTCAGTTAGCCGAACATCCATTTCGGCGGACGTCAGCGCAACGAACACTTCCCTACGCTTGAGAGCATCTTCAGCATGACGACGACGAACATCTTCTCGCTCACGCTGCTCATAGAGCGCGCGCTCCCGCGGATCTGCTCCATCCATCAAGTCAGGCCTGGTAAGCAGCTTCAGCGCCTGTCCACTTGCAAGAATGTCTTCGAGCGCACCTGGATCAGGAGACTCAAGCTTCAGCGCTCGCTTACCCGTTTTGAAATTAAGCAAGTTATTGCGAAGCGACAGATCCAGAAGCTTACGCTGCCAACGGCCGAGGCGATCTGCTGGGTCGAGCTTGGACAGATCCTCAACCTGCACCTCAATGCTGTCATCGGAGATGCCGATCCCTTCCTCCACCAGAAGCGATGGTGCTTCATCAGTTTCAGCAACGGCAACACGCGCAAACTGAGCCTCTGAGCTGGCGAGTGGCTTGATACGTTGCAGACGGGCGCGACGAATATCCAAAAGCATTTCGAAAACACTTTCAGCGTCTTCGGCTATCTGCTTCGCTCCCCTTTCCACCGCATAAGAAAACGGTGGTATTGGGTTGTGGGTAACAAGGGTGGTCTCGAACAGCACGAGCTCCTGGAGCTTCACTCGCTTACGTATGGCAGTGACATCATCCACTAGCGCAGTTGTGAACTCCTCAGGCTTAAGCCACAAACCAACGAAGGCATGACCATAGGTGAATACGATCACAGGGTTCAGGCCGATCTGCTCCAATGCCGCACAGAAAAGCAGAGTCAGGTCGAGACAGGTGGCCAAGCCGGAGTCAGCAATCTGACTGGGGCTACGAATCTTCTGCCCTGATTGTTCGAAGCTAGCCGGTGGCAAGGCATAGTCGAGCTTCATGCGCGCCACCGCTCCCCACACTGCCGATGCCAACTGCCAGGCTCGTTTGGGACCACCTTGATATCCGTCAAGGGCGGATGGTTTTTCGCTAAGGCGAAGCAACTCAGCCGCCTGTTTGAGCAACCGTTCAACCGCTGCATCATTCGGCTGAACAAATGCTGCAGTCATATCTGGTATGTGCCGCAATCCGCCCCACTGGTTTCTGGGCAGAAGGTCTACGACCTGTTCAAGCCTAGCAACTTCCTTGCGACCGCTCTCCGCCTCCTTGTCATCGGCTTCAAGGACGAAGGTAAAGGTCGACATCTCTGCTTCTGTCAGACGACTCAACAACGGGCCGTCCAGGACAAGATCAAGCCCTGGTATGACCCGGAAGCTATCTGCAGCGATCTCGTCAATCCGCCAGATCTTGGACTTAAATACTTCGGGCACCGAGGTCAGGGTAAGCGTGGCATTGACGAAACGATCACTCGTCTCGTTCGAGATGCGAAGCTCGCGAATCACAGGGATGGCGTTCTGGAAATCTGCAAGGTTCAGCTTCGCCACCAAGGTGGCAAGGATTCTTACTTCTTTAGGCTGGACGTCTTCCTGGGGCGTGAGGGGCTGAACGATGTCGTCCATGTGCAACCATCCTTGTCGTTATGCCCAAGGGAGTGTCGGTATCGGCCGGCCTAGGAGCCCCTCTTGAGCTGATGGCGGGATGATATCCCTTCTAGTGAGAGCCGTAATGTGCCTTTGGTCGTCACTGATTTCTCATTCCATCATCGAATGTCCGCCTACGGAGACCGAAGCAGCTCAATTATCAAGCTGGGGTGGGGCAAATACCTAATTGGTATCACATTCGAAAAATCCATCCAGAACCAGCCGTTCTCTGGGGGTAAAACACCCATGCTTGCAGGGGCGCCAAAAAGCTATACGGAACAGTCTTTTGGGACCGCGCCCACCTGCAATCGATGCCGTACCGTGACTAACCGTGGAGGTATGGCTCACACAATCAGCTGTCAACCTAAATATTGTAAATATTATTGTACGCAACTTCTGCCTGAGGCATCCTTCGCGACGCAAATTTACATGGACGGTAAAATTGGATGCGCTCTTCACCTATGGACGTGCCTGCCCCCTGCGCCTGCACGCTCGATACCTCGCATCATCCCAGCGGCCTGAAAACCTCATTACGTCTTTATGGGCTAGCTCCCATCCTCGGGTTCAGCGACACACCTGCGAGCACACCGGTTGAAATTCTTTGCGCGGCGTCCGGCAAAGGCAAGGCGATCCGGGCCTTCGTTTCCAGACTGGACGCGGAGTTGGTCGTCAGGTCCATGCCCGGCACGGGCTATCACGTCGTACCGCTGGCGCAATTCGACCCCACTGGCTTTATCCAGCAACACCAGGGTTGGCTGACCGTCCACATCACCTGTGGTTTTTCCTCACAGCGCGGTACGTTACGACTTGCAAATGGCGACTTGCCAAGCTTGGGCTGGTTTATCCATGCCCAGACTGGCCCCTGGAGCCCGGGGCGCTTCATCAACTGGGGTGAAGAAGTCGCCGAGATACTGATCGACGCCTACCGCGGCGCTGGCATGCCTAATTACAACGCCTGGCTCAACCAGCTTGATGCCTATTCCATTCAGGCCATGGACAACTGCGTCGAAATCGCCTGGCAGGCGTTGTTGGCCTGCCGCCCCATGCGCGAAAACTACCGAGCGCTGTTCAACCCCATGGATGAGTGCTGGAGCTTTTTCGGCTCGCCCATCGACCACTATTACCCCATTTGAAACCTTGAAAAGGAACTTCCCATGAGTGGCAAACCTGCTGCCCGAGTGACAGACCCCACCAGTTGCCCACTTCCGGGACATGGCACAAATCCGATTGCCAGCGGCTCCCCCAATGTGAACTTCGATGGCCTTGCCGCCGCTCGCATGACCGATAAATCCGCATGCGGTAGCCCGATCACCGGTGGCGTCAGCGCTACGGTTTTCATCAATGGGCTGAATGCCGCAACTCAAGACAGTACCGGTGGCCACGGCAACGTGGTTGTGGGTGGATCCGGTACGGTCATTATTGGCGACACCGTCGTACCAGCCCCCTTCAGCGGCCTGCTGCCGATGCCAGTGCACTTCAGCGACAAGTTCAGACTAGTTGACCAAGACTCGGGCGAGCCTCTACCCAATCTTGATTACGCCATCCAGCGCGCTGACGGCAGCATGGAACATGGCGTAAGTGATCCGATGGGGTATACGCATGTAGTGAGTTCGCACCTGCCCGAAACAATCAAACTGTTTCTCGAGGATTAAGGCATGGCAGCAGATACTTTTCATATAACCGTCAAAATCTATCTTGGTGGCTTTTATCATGGCTGAAGTGATTAGCAAAAATGGTAGAAAAATGTCTCCCGTAGCCACAAGAACGGTGACGCCCGTTAAAGACTCCACCCCAAAAACTGTATCGCTAGACGCCAAGCAACAGGTAAGACGGGCTGAGAATGAGGAGTATTTGAAGAATAAGAACGTGAAGGCATTTTTGGATACCATTGCCGAATCCGAAGGTGGTAACTACCACGCGAAATTTGGTTATGGCTGGGCACCGGGTTTTAAAACTGGAAAATGGACTTTCAGTGATGAGTCCACCCATCCGGGGGCAGGTTACGGCGGATCAACTACGGCATCCGGCAGGTATCAAATTACGAAAAATACATGGAAGTTACAGTGCATTTCAGCAATGGGCCTATCTGACTTCACACCGCATACACAGGACTTGACTGCAGTCGAAATTCTCCGCTCTGTGCGTGCGATCGACTCACTCGTAAATGGCGACATTAACGATGCAATACGCAAAGCATCTGGACAATGGGAATCTTTACCGATGGGCCCCGGCCAAGCGAATCGCCCACTTAATGGACATCCATCCGGTCAACCGTATATGCCGTATGACGATGTCTTAACCACCTACAAGAAATTTGGCGGCACTACAAAATGAAACTACACCCTATTGCTTGCATTCTGCTTTGTTGCGTTAGCGTTCTTGCGAACGCAACAGATGTGCCGATTAAAAAAGGAATGTCCTTCTTAAATGCACGGAAAGCATTGATCAAACATGGCTGGAAGCCAAGTTTACCGAATGAGATGCAGCCGGTTGGCACCGCAGTAATACTTAAAAACATGGGTATTATTGAAGTCGAAAGATGCACCCAAGGGGTGCAATATTGCGAGTTCAATTATAAGAAAAACAAGGAATGCCTAGGCGTCACCACCACTGGTGAAGAAGTAAAAGACATGATAATTGATGGCTGGGGTTTCAAGTGTCCCGAGACAGATTAGGGGCATCAATATCAGTCCGCTATTTTCGGGCCTTGCTAAGGGTGGATTCTGTGTATTCAGAGTTTTTGGCGAGCTACAAATCGGCTGAAGGGATTGTCAAATAAAGGCTTCGATCCTCGCGCTCGTCGTACTTTATTGCATTGGCACCAGCGCAACGTTTGCGGATGGCTCGCAGGCGACAAATGACAGGCGCGGACCGGCAGGCATCGCCGTCGGTGAGCCCCTGGTCGCGGCCAGGGCCAAGCTCGTCAAACAAGGCTGGAAGCCGACGCGGATGCATACCACCGATGGCTATGAATACAGTGGCGTGGAGCGGGAGCTGGCTGCACGCAAGCTCTTCGAGGTCGATACCTGCTCTTTTGATAGCTCGCGTTGCATCTTGTTCTACTCAAAGAACGGCGCTTGCCTGCACGTCGACACCATGGGGGAGCAATTCAATGACATGACGGTTACGCGATGGGCCGATGAGTGTCCTGACGCGCCTCCAAAACCAAGCAAGCGCGGCGCGGGATAGCAATCGACCATTTTGCGAGGCCTCACCCTGATCATCGCCCAGCGCCACACCGACATTCTCGATATGCGCTTTGATGGCGTTCGGGAGGGATACCTCTATCTGGTGCAGAAGAAGACGGCGAAGCCCAGTGACGCAGTGTGGATTCGCTTTCGAGTGACGCTCGAGTTGCAGGCAGTTATCAGTCGCTGCCGTGATGACACTGCGTCACCGCACCTGATGCACCGGAAGCCCGATCGCCCGAAACAGAAACAGGCGCAGACCAAGGACCACTGGACGAAGGTTGAGGATCGGTATTTGACGCGAGCGCTCAAGGAGGCCAGGGAGGCGGCGAACTGCTACGCGGGATGGAAGAAAGAGGAGATGCCAGGCTTTCACGAAGTGCGAGCGCTGTCACTGCACCTGTACAAGAAAGCCGGAAAGGACGGGCGGAAAATTGCAGGGCATGCGAGCGTGGGGATGACCAAAAACTACCAACGGGACCACGAAAAAATCGTCTGGTCTGAGGCAATTCCAGACCTGAATATCAGCGAAATCACCGGGTAGTTTTGCGCGTTTTTTGCGCAGGCACAAAAAAGCCGATCTAGCTGATCGGCTTAACTATCTGATTGTACTCATGAAATATGGTCTTGACGGAGTGATTCGAACACTCGACCCGTAAATACAGATGACGTGACTAATGGTGGAGGAAATTACTACCCGTCCCGCTGTGTGAAAGTCATAAGCCCAAATACCGTGTCAAACCTGCTCAGGTAAAACCCTTGCTGGGAATGCTTCCACTTTTAGCTTCTCCATCACCAGTCCTATAAAGGCTGATACCGCCAACGGCAAATGTTGCCGACTGGGATAAAGCACATGCAGGCCGTATCCAGTGCGATGGTAATGCGGTAGCACAGGCACAAGGCGGCCAGCCCGAAGATCGAAATCAACTATCGTGGGCGGCAGCAACGCAATACCCAAGCCAGCCACCGTGGCCTTACGCAATGCCTGAGCCGTGTTTCCATTGAAACGGCTGGTAATCTGCACGTCTTCCTCAACACCGTTCGGCCCATTAAGACGCCACGTGGTGACGCCGCTAGGATGGCCGAAACTCACACAGTCGTGATTGACCAGATCCTCTAGCGTAGCGGGCACACCTCGGTTATTGAGGTACTTGGGGCTGGCGACCAAACCTTCATTGCCTGCTCCAATGAGTTGGCGACCGACGTATCCCGAATCCTGCAAAGTGCCCCCTCGAAACGCAATGTCGATCCGATCAGCGATCAAATCGGCGCGCGCATCACTTAGCACGAAGTCAAGCTGAACCCGTGGATGCAAGGCTAGAAAATCGGCCACCCATTCCATAGGGAAGAAGTCGAAGAAATCAGCCATCGCCGCAATGCGCACGATGCCACTCGGCTCCTGGTTTCCCGTCATTAATTGCTGTCCGGCATCGATCAGGCCTTCTACCGCGCCAGAGCAGCGGTCATGAAAAGCCTGACCTGAATGGGTAAGTGTGAGCTTGCGCGTGGAGCGCTGCAGCAGCCGTGTGCCGAGCTGCGCCTCGAGTTGTTGAACGCGCCTGCTTAAGGTGTTGGGCGGCATTCCAAGCTGCCGCGCCGCTTCGGCAAAGCTGCCGTTGCGTACCACTTGTACAAACAAGGCGACGTCATTCAGGTCAATCACTTTATCGCCACCCCTTCGTTAAATGGATTGGTTCAATCCAATTATGCCATCTAATAAAGCAATCCGAAGACGCATATCCTTCAGGCATTGCTGCATTTGACCTCCCAGACAGCCAAAGCGCTGCTCGATGACATTGTCTGGTGGGCCCAGGCGCTCAAACCCCCGAGAGAAAACATATGACCGCCACCGTCGCTGTTCTGCAACGCGCCATTGTCCATCGCACTAAAGGCAGCACCCATGGCCCTATAACGCGGCTTATGAGCCCGGGCGATCTGGGCGAGCTTTTAAAGCCTTTCATTTTCCTTGATATTTTCAGTTTGAACGCCAGTCGCGGTAAGTCCAATTTCGGCATGCACCCGCACTCAGGGATCGCGACGGTTACCTTCATGACCAAAGGCGACGTCGCCTATGAAGACACCACTGGCGCGACGGGTGTGTTGCTTGCCGGTGGTGTTGAGTGGATGCGCGCCGGCAATGGGGTTTGGCACGACGCTACGCTAGCCAACGAGTCCTCAATGCAGGGATTCCAGCTCTGGGTGGCACTACCGCCGTCGTTGGAAAACGCCCCCGCGCTGAGTGTCTATCTTGCGCCCTCCCAAGTTCCGCAATCAGGCCCGGCGCGCGTGCTCCTGGGCCGCTACGGTAATGCGCAGAGCCTGATTGAAGCGCCGAGTGACATGAACTATCTCGCCGTGAATTTGAAAGACGGCGAGCGCTGGCGGTATACCCCGCCGTCCGGACACACCGTGGCCTGGCTCGCGGTTAATGCAGGACGGCTGGACACAGGGGGCCTGATTAATGCCGGCGAACTCGCCGTATTCGAGGAGTCCGAGCAATACATCGATTTCGTGGCTCAAGGCGAATGCTCATTCGTACTGGGCTCAGCAGTGAAGCATCCGCACGAACTGGTGACGGGCTACTACTCGGTACACACGAGCAGGGCAGCTCTGGCACAGGGCGAAACTGAGATACAGCGCATCGGCGAACGCCTGCGGCAGGAGGGACGACTGAGCTAGCCCCTGAGGCGCGCCTTCAGTCGATACGACTCCCCGCTAAACATCCCACCAATCCCGAATTATTAATCCTCACCTACTGAGATACATCATGACCACGAGCAATCTCGACCTGCTGTTGTCCCCTGCACAAATCGGCTCCCTCCCTCTGAAAAACCACATGGTCATGGCGCCTTTGACGCGAAGCCGCGCCGGTGAAGGTGATGCTCCGACGCCCACCGTGGTTGAGTATTACCGGCAACGTGCCGGTGCCGGACTCATCATCACCGAGGGTTCTCAGGTCTCGGCACAAGGCAAAGGCTATATGAGAACGCCGGGCATCTTCACCTCCGAACAAATCGCCGGCTGGAGACAAGTGACCGACGCTGTTCATGCAGAAGGTGGACGGATATTCCTGCAACTCTGGCATGTCGGACGGCTCTCACATCCATTGGTGCAGATCAACAGCGCCCTGCCAGTAGCACCTTCAGCGATCAAGGCTGATGGCGAGATCTATACGCCTGAGGGACTGAAGTCTTACGAATTGCCACGAGCTCTGGATCTCGATGAGGTTCCTGACGTGATCGCTGATTTTCGCCAAGGTGCTGAAAACGCAAAACGTGCTGGATTCGACGGCGTTGAAATCCATGGTGCAAACGGTTATTTGATCGACCAGTTCCTACGCGATGGCACCAATACCCGAACCGATACCTACGGCGGATCTGTAGAGAATCGCGCTCGATTTCTCAAGGAAGTAGTCGAGTCCGTCATCGAGGTCTTCGGGGCCAGCCGCGTAGGCGTTCGCCTGTCGCCAATCTTCAATTATTTCTCCATGAGCGACAGCGATCCCCAAGCAACTTTCAACTACGCGGCGAAGATGCTCAGTCGCTATGGGTTGGCCTACCTTCACGTGGTTGAACTCGGTGCAGGGCCATTTGATTTCAGAGAACTAAAGCGTCGTTTCGGTGGCACCTACATCGCCAATGGTGGCTATGACGCAGAGCGAGCCGGAACGGCGCTCAACTTAGGCGATGCTGATCTGGTGTCGTTTGGCACCGCGTTCCTGGCCAACCCGGATTTGGTAGAGCGATTCAAACACAATAGAGCCCTGAACGAAGCCGACCCGACGACGTTCTACCAAGGTGAGGATCGCGGTTACACGGACTATCCGACCATGGCGCAATCCCGATAGGCACTATGAGCAAATCACTGGATTAGACGTCAGTCAGCGTAATGTCTCACGGCGACCGCGAGCCATTCGCTGGCGCTTACTGGGCTGCTTAGTAAAAGCTCCAACTAATCAGCCCTGGACTCGCCGTCCGCTATCCCAGCGCCGTGACGCGGTGCGACTCCTGGAAGCCAGGCTAGGTGTGAGGCTGCTCAATCGCACCACCCGGAGCGTGGCTCCGACTGAAGCTGGCGCAATGCTGATGGAACGCATCGTGCCCGCATTGGGCGAAGTCGAGTCGGCTCTTGATGTGGTGAACAACTTCCGCGACCGCCCCTCAGGCACCCTCAAGCTGAATGTTCCTGCCAGCGCCGCAAGACTTGTGCTGCCGTCGATCATTACCCCCTTCCTGCAAACCTATCCCGACATCAGCCTGGAAGTGACGATCGAGGAGAACTTCGTCGACATGCTTGCGGCAGGTTGTGACGCAGGTATTCGTTACGATGAACGCCTTGAGCAGGACATGATTGCAGTCCCCATCGGCCCACGACTTCAACGCTTCGCGACGGCCGCATCACCGGCTTATCTCGATGCCAGAGGTCGACCAGAGCACCCACGAGTTCTGTTGAAGCACGCATGCCTGCGGGGCAGATTTCCCAGTGGCGCGATGCCGCTCTGGGAGTACGAACGTCATGGCGAAACCGTGAGCGTGGACCCGACTGGGCCGTTGATTGTCAGGGTGGGAGGCGCCGTGGACCTGACTGTTCAGGCTGCGATTGATGGGCTGGGTATCGTCTACCTGTTTGAGGACTGGCTTGAGCCCTATCTGGAAAGTGGGGCACTTGAACCGGTGCTGGAACCATGGTGGCAGAGCTTTACCGGACCGTTTCTCTATTACCCTGGTAGACGCTATCTGCCCTCGCCTTTGAGGGCATTTATAGACTTTATCAATGCCCAGCGAACGTAGTTCATCAATAACCATTCGACGAATGTTAAACGCGGAAATGCCTTGAGTCTGAGGTATCACCGGCTCAATGAACGCCGAAACCGCCATAGGCAATGTCACCGACTTAAATAAAGCAGATGCAGGCCTCTATTGGTGCGCTGATAGTGCGACAGAACACCAACCAGCTCCTTGATATCCGCTGAGATTCCAGCCAGAGCCAGTGGTTTTGTGGGGGGAAAACGACTTTAAATAAAAAGGGGTCGCGAGATAAAATCTCGCGACCCCTTGAATTATATGGTCGGGACGGAGTGATTCGAACACTCGACCCCTAGCACCCCATGCTAGTGCGCTACCGGACTGCGCTACGCCCCGACTAGGCGTTGACTCTGTCCCTCATCTCGAGGAACGCTCAAGAATATATCGCAAGCTTTTGAAAACTGGAAGTATTTAAAAGCAGGAATTTATTTCTTGAGGACCACCAGAACATCTTCCAGCTCGGCGATCATCTGGCGGATCATTTGTTTGTATTGGGTGGTGTCGTCTTTGGCTTCATCGCCGGACAAACGCAAGCGTGCGCCGCCGATGGTGAACCCCTGATCGTAAAGAAGCGCGCGGATCTGCCGGATCATCAGCACATCCTGGCGCTGATAATACCGGCGGTTTCCGCGGCGTTTGACGGGGTTGAGTTGAGGAAACTCCTGCTCCCAGTAGCGCAGCACGTGTGGTTTTACCGCACACAGCTCGCTGACTTCACCAATGGTGAAGTAGCGTTTGCCCGGGATGACGGGTAGTTCGTCGTTATGACTTGGTTCCAGCATAAGCCTCAACTCGGGCCTTCAACTTCTGCCCTGGACGAAAGGTGACCACACGGCGAGCCGTGATCGGGATTTCTTCTCCCGTTTTCGGATTGCGGCCAGGCCGCTGGCGTTTGTCCCGAAGGTCGAAATTGCCGAAACCGGACAATTTGACTTGTTCGTTGTCTTCGAGCGCGTGCCTGATTTCTTCGAAAAACAGTTCGACCAATTCCTTGGCCTCCCGCTTGTTCAGGCCCAGCTCTTCGTACAGACGTTCCGCCATCTCAGCTTTCGTCAAAGCCCCCATACGTCACTTCCTTAACGTGGCGTTCAACCTTTGTTCGAGCGAGGTGAGGATGTTTTGCGTTGCGGTATTCACCTCATCGTCATTAAGAGTGCGCGATGGATGCTGCCAGGTCAAGCCGACCGCAAGGCTTTTTCTATCAGGATCAATGCCTTTACCCTGATACACGTCAAATAGCCTGAGGTCCGTGAGCCATTCGCCTGCATTTTCACGGATTACATCCAGCACAGCAGTGGCCGGCACGTCCGTGGCCGCAATCAATGCCAAGTCACGACGCACTTCAGGAAAGCGCGACAACTCGCTGAATTTTGGCATTTTGCCCGAAGCCACTTCGGCCAGAACCAGCTCGAAAACGAAGACCGGACGGTCGAGACCGAGGGTTTTCGACAATTCAGGGTGGATGGCACCAACGTAGCCGACCAGGCGACCCTCACGCTCGACGCGTGCGGTTTGACCCGGGTGCAACGCAGGGTGTTTACCCGGCACAAACGTGAACGCGTCCAGTGCACCGGCGAAGCCCAGCAATGCTTCCACATCGGCTTTGACGTCGAAGAAATCCACGACATCGCGACCTTGCGCCCAGCCTTCCGGCAGACGGCTACCGCACACCACACCAGCCAGCATCGGCTCTTGCTTCAGGCCTTCCAGCTGACCAACGAAACGCAGACCGCTTTCGAACAGGCGGACGCGATCCTGCTGGCGGTTCAGGTTGTGCTGAAGCGCCTTGACCAGGCCCGGCCACAGGGACGAACGCATGGCAGCCATGTCGTTGGAAATCGGGTTGGCCAGCAGTAGCGGCTCGACACCCGGATTAAACAACTCGAACTGTTTCGGATCGATGAAGCTGTAGGTGATCGCTTCCTGATAACCACGGGCCACCAGCAGACGACGCAGCTCAGGCAGATCGCTACGCGCTTCAGCCTTGGCTTGTGGTGCCAGACGGGCTTGCGGGTAGCGAACCGGCAGACGGTTGTAGCCGTACAGACGGGCCAGCTCTTCGATCAGGTCGACTTCCAGGCTGATGTCGAAACGGAAGCTTGGCACTTCAACGCGCCACTGCCCTGCCCCATCGGCAGTAATGGTCAGGCCCAAAGCGCTGAGCAGACGCTCGACTTCGGCCGAATCCATTTCCATGCCCAGCATCTGGGTGATGCGTTGGGCACGCAGGGTGATCGGTGCGATCGACGGCAGATGCTGCTCGCTGACGGTTTCGACGATCGGGCCGGCTTCGCCACCGGTGATGTCCAGCAGCAGGCCAGTAGCGCGCTCCATGGCTTCACGGGCCAGCTTCCAGTCCACGCCACGCTCGTAGCGGTGCGAAGCGTCGGTGTGCAGGCCGTAGGAACGCGCCTTGCCAGCGACGGCAATCTGGTCGAAGAACGCGCTTTCCAGGAAAATATCGCGGGTGGTCGCGGTGTTGACGCCGCTGTGCTCGCCCCCCATGACGCCGGCGATAGCCAAGGCACGGGTGTGGTCGGCGATCACCAGCGTATCGCTACGCAGGCTGACTTCCTGACCGTCGAGCAGCACCAGCTTCTCGCCATCTTCAGCCATGCGCACGCGGATGCCGCCATTGATTTCGGCGAGATCGAATGCGTGCAGCGGTTGGCCCAGTTCCAGCATCACGTAGTTGGTGATGTCGACGGCGGCGTCGATGCTGCGCACGTCGGCGCGACGCAGGCGCTCGACCATCCACAGTGGCGTAGGCTTGGACAGGTCAACGTTACGGATCACGCGACCCAGATAACGCGGGCAAGCGTTCGGCGCCAACACTTCGATCGAACGCACTTCGTCGTGCACGGCAGGAACGCTGGCAATGGCCGGGCGCACCACCGGGGCAGCATAAAGCGCACCAACTTCGCGGGCCAGACCGGCCAGAGACAGGCAGTCACCGCGGTTCGGGGTCAGGTCGACCTCGATGCTGGCGTCTTCCAGGTTCAGGTATTCACGAATGTCCTGACCGACCGGCGCATCGGCCGGCAATTCCATCAGGCCGTCGTTGCCTTCGCCAATTTGCAGCTCAGCCTGGGAGCACAGCATGCCGTTGGATTCAACGCCACGCAGCTTGGCTTTCTTGATTTTGAAATCGCCTGGCAGTTCGGCACCGATCATGGCGAACGGGATCTTCAGGCCCGGGCGCACGTTTGGCGCACCGCACACAACCTGGAAGGTCTCCGCGCCACTGCTGACCTGGCAAACGCGCAGCTTGTCGGCGTCCGGGTGTTGCTCGGTGCTCAGCACCTCGCCCACCACCACACCACTGAATTCACCGGCGGCCGGCGTAACGCTATCGACCTCAAGACCGGCCATCGACAGACGAGCAACCAGCTCGTCGCGATTTACCTGCGGGCTTACCCAGCCACGCAGCCATTGTTCACTGAATTTCATCCTGCTCTCCTAAGAATTCGTTACGACTAGCGAAATTGCGCGAGGAACCGCAAGTCGTTGTCGAAGAACAGACGCAAGTCGTTCACGCCGTAACGCAGCATGGCCAGACGCTCAACGCCCATGCCGAAGGCAAAGCCCGAAAACTCTTCCGGGTCGATCCCGGACATACGCAGCACGTTCGGGTGAACCATGCCGCAGCCCATGACTTCCAGCCAGCCAGTCTGCTTGCAGACACGGCAGCCTTTACCGCTGCACATCACGCATTCCATGTCGACTTCGGCGGATGGCTCGGTGAACGGGAAGTACGAAGGACGGAAACGCACGGCCAGTTCTTTTTCGAAGAACACGCGCAGGAACTCTTCGATGGTCCCTTTCAGGTCGGCGAAGTTGATATCGCGGTCGACCAACAGGCCTTCGACCTGGTGGAACATCGGCGAGTGGGTGATATCGGAGTCGCTACGGTACACACGGCCTGGGCAGACGATGCGGATCGGCGGCTGTTTCGATTCCATGGTGCGGACCTGTACCGGCGAGGTATGGGTGCGCAGCAACATGTTGGCATTGAAATAGAAGGTGTCATGCATCGACCGGGCCGGGTGATGGCCTGGGATGTTGAGCGCTTCGAAGTTGTGGTAATCGTCTTCAACCTCAGGACCTTCGGCGATGCCGTAGCCAATGTGGGTGAAGAACTGCTCGATACGTTCCAGAGTCCGGGTAACCGGATGCAGACCGCCTGAGGTCTGGCCGCGGCCAGGCAGGGTCACGTCAATGGATTCGGCGGCGAGCTTGGCCGCAAGATCGGCCTCCTCGAACAACGCCTTGCGCGCATTGAGAACCTCTGTGACACGCTCCTTGGCAACGTTGATCAGCGCGCCGACTTGCGGACGCTCTTCTGCCGGCAAATTCCCCAGGGTCTTCATCACCTGAGTCAATTCACCCTTTTTGCCAAGGTAGTGAACCCGGATTTGCTCCAGGGCATTGATATCTTCAGCGCTTTGCACAGCCTCTAGTGCTTGAGAGACGAGCGCATCCAGGTTTTCCATGTACAGACTCCAGATACAAAATAGGGGAAGAGCTTGAAGGCTCTTCCCCTATTTATGACGTTTAACACCTGGCCCCACAGAGGTGAGGCCGGGTGACTGTCGGGGGTACTTAAGCCAAGGTGGCTTTAGCTTTCTCGACAATCGCAGCAAACGCCGCTTTTTCGTTCACTGCCAGATCAGCCAGAACCTTACGGTCGATCTCGATGGACGCTTTTTTCAGGCCGGCGATGAAACGGCTGTAGGACAGACCGTTGATACGTGCACCAGCGTTGATACGAGCGATCCACAGAGCGCGGAACTGACGTTTTTTCTGACGACGGTCACGGTAGGCGTATTGGCCTGCCTTGATTACCGCTTGCTTGGCAACACGGAATACGCGCGAGCGAGCGCCGTAGTAGCCTTTAGCAAGTTTCAGAATTTTTTTGTGACGTTTACGGGCAATGACGCCACGCTTTACACGAGCCATGAGTTACTTCCTCTATTCTTGACTAAAATTAACGAAGGCGCAGCATGCGCTCGACTTTTGCCACGTCAGACGGATGCAGCAAGCTGCTACCGCGCAGTTGACGCTTACGCTTGGTCGACATTTTAGTCAGGATGTGGCTCTTGAAAGCGTGCTTGTGCTTGATACCGTTAGCAGTTTTCAAAAACCGCTTAGCAGCACCACTTTTCGTTTTCATTTTTGGCATGTTCGGATACTCCGCATTCAGTTGATAAACATAATCAGAAGGCCTGCCGTGCCCTGTTGATTACTTCTTCTTTTTCGGGGCGATGACCATGATCAGCTGGCGTCCTTCCATCTTAGGATGCTGTTCGACCGAACCGTACTCGAGCAAGTCACCTTCAACTCGCTTGAGGAGTTCCATCCCCAGCTCCTGGTGGGCCATCTCACGGCCGCGGAATCGCAAGGATACCTTGGCCCTGTCCCCGTCACTCAGGAAACGTACCAGGTTGCGCAGTTTTACCTGGTAATCCCCTTCCTCCGTCCCTGGACGAAACTTGATTTCTTTAACCTGAATCTGCTTCTGGTTTTTCTTGGCCGCGGCAATCTGCTTCTTCTTTTCGAAGATCGATTTGCCGTAGTCCATCAGTTTGCAAACAGGGGGTACTGCATCGGCGGAAATTTCCACCAAATCCAGTTTGGCCTCTTCAGCCTTAAGAAGCGCGTCTTCAATTGACACAATCCCAAGCTGTTCACCTTCAGCCCCAATTAACCGAACCTCGCGTGCCGAGATATTCTCGTTGATCGGGGCTTTCGGTGCAGCTCGTTTATCTTGTCTCATTTCACGCTTAATAATAATTACTCCGAATCTGGGCGACCACGCCGGGAAACCGCTTGCGCGAGAAACTCAGCGAACTGGGCGACGGGCATCGAGCCCAGGTCAGCACCTTCACGAGTACGCACAGCGACAGTCTGCATCTCGACTTCCCGATCTCCGATAACCAAGAGATAGGGAACCTTGAGCAAAGTATGCTCGCGGATTTTAAAGCCGATCTTTTCATTTCTCAAGTCAGACTTGGCACGAAATCCGCTTTCGTTGAGAGTTTTTTCAACCTCTGCGGCAAAATCGGCTTGTTTATCAGTGATATTCATAATCACTGCCTGGGTCGGCGCCAGCCACGCGGGGAATGCACCCTCGTAGTGCTCGATCAGAATTCCGACGAAGCGCTCGAAGGAACCCAGGATCGCCCGATGCAACATCACCGGGTGCTTGCGACTGTTGTCTTCGGAGACGTATTCGGCTCCCAGACGGACAGGCAGGTTAAAATCGAGCTGAAGGGTACCACACTGCCAGACACGGCCGAGGCAATCTTTCAGCGAGAACTCGATCTTCGGACCGTAGAACGCACCCTCGCCCGGCTGCAGATCGTACGGCAGGCCCGCACTATCAAGGGCTGCGGCCAATGCCGCTTCGGCGCGATCCCACAACTCGTCGGAACCGACGCGTTTTTCCGGACGAGTGGACAGTTTCATTTCGACTTCTTTAAAGCCAAAGTCGGCATAAACGTCCATGGTCAGCTTGATGAACGCGGCGGATTCGGCCTGCATCTGCTCTTCAGTACAGAAGATGTGAGCATCGTCCTGAGTGAAGGCGCGAACACGCATGATGCCGTGCAGTGCACCCGACGGCTCGTTACGGTGGCAGGCACCGAACTCGGCCAGACGCATCGGCAGCTCGCGGTAGCTTTTCAGGCCCTGATTGAACACCTGCACGTGGCACGGGCAGTTCATCGGCTTGATGGCGTAGTCGCGGTTTTCCGACTGCGTGGTGAACATGTTGTCGGCGTAGTTGGCCCAGTGCCCGGATTTCTCCCACAGGCTGCGGTCAACGACTTGTGGAGTCTTGATCTCCAGGTAACCATTGTCGCGCTGAACCTTGCGCATGTACTGCTCGAGCACCTGGTACAGCGTCCAGCCGTTCGGGTGCCAGAACACCATGCCCGGCGACTCTTCCTGGGTGTGGAACAGGCCCAGACGCTTGCCGATCTTGCGGTGATCGCGCTTTTCAGCTTCTTCGATGCGCTGGATGTAAGCCGCCAGCTGCTTCTTGTCCGCCCATGCGGTGCCGTAAACGCGCTGTAATTGCTCGTTCTTGGCATCGCCACGCCAGTAGGCGCCGGACAGCTTGGTCAGCTTGAAGGATTTCAGGAAGCGCGTGTTCGGCACGTGCGGACCGCGGCACATGTCGACGTATTCTTCGTGATAGTACAGACCCATGGCCTGCTCGTTCGGCATGTCTTCGACCAGGCGCAGTTTGTAGTCTTCGCCGCGAGCCTTGAACACTTCGATCACTTCGGCGCGCGGAGTGACTTTCTTGATCACGTCGTAATCTTTCTCGATCAGCTGCTGCATGCGCTGTTCGATGGCGGCCAGGTCGTCAGGCGTGAAAGGACGCTCGAAGGCGATATCGTAATAGAAGCCTTCTTCGATGACCGGACCGATGACCATCTTGGCCGTCGGGTACAGCTGCTTGACCGCGTGGCCAACCAGGTGGGCGCAAGAGTGGCGAATGATCTCCAGCCCCTCTTCATCCTTTGGCGTAATGATTTGCAGCGAAGAATCGCTGTCGATGATGTCGCTGGCGTCGACCAGCTTGCCATTGACCTTGCCGGCTACGGTGGCCTTGGCCAGGCCTGCACCGATGGATGCGGCGACCTCGGCTACGGAAACCGGGTGATCGAATGAACGTTGACTGCCGTCGGGAAGAGTAATAGTTGGCATGGCGCCTCCTCTCCTAGTGGTGACCCCTACCAAAGGTCACGTGGGTTGGGATGAGCCAGTACAAGATCCGATCCAGGCCATTCAATGACGAACGCCTGCCTTACAGCGGCAGGAGCCTTGCGGCCAACCGGAAAACCGAACCAGAGTGACTGGGATTCAAATCAGGGTTATTCGCGCATTTGCCGCTGCCGGGACGGAAGGTCATCCGGAGCCTGCAAACACCCGAGCCAGGCATGCTAGCACAGATGAACGGTCATCGATGCACCGAGGTTTTCTGCTGGGGCAAATCAGGCTTTTTTGTGCCAGAGTGCTGAACTTGAACCCCGTGTCACCCATCAGATAAAAGACATTGACCCGAAAGGAGCATCTCAGCATGCGTCTGAATCGTTTATTCGCAGTAGTCGCACCCGTCGTCCTGTTGCTGCCGCTGGCGGCCCACGCCGACTGGCCAAAGGGTGAGCGCGAGAAGTACATGGCTCAGTGCACACAGGCGGCTTCCCCTCAGATTGGCGCTGCTGCGGCAAAATCCCACTGCGCTTGTGGCGCCGACGCGATCAAATCCTACCCGGCCAGCGATATTCAGTCGCTGATGGACAACAAGGCCACCCCGGAACTGCAACAAAAGGCACTGGGCGAGATCGCCAAATGCAAGGCCAATGCACCGGCGAAAAAGTGAGGAAAAAGTCCTTTTGACTCGGCCCAACGCTGATAAAAAGTGATGGATTTCAGCTTTTTCGTACGATTTATGCAGGTTTTACAGCTTTTTTTATTGTCTTTACTTTCGGCTGAAAGCCTTTTAAAACGGGGCTTTCAGCCATACAGAGCAACAAA
Organism: Pseudomonas sp. GR 6-02; assembly: GCF_001655615.1. Lineage (GTDB taxonomy): Bacteria > Pseudomonadota > Gammaproteobacteria > Pseudomonadales > Pseudomonadaceae > Aquipseudomonas. Next base: position 1,969,093 of record NZ_CP011567.1, on the reverse strand, counting down.
GAGAACGCGACTGTAGGGCAAACAGCACGTCCGGGGGGCTCCCAAAGCGAACATTTCGACTATGATACTCCGGTGTGCCCAGTTGGCCTGAGCAGCACAGTACTACTGAAAATATATGTTTCTTGGAGATACACCATGTCTAATCGCCAAACCGGCACCGTTAAATGGTTCAACGATGAAAAAGGCTTCGGCTTCATCACTCCTCAAGGTGGCGGTGACGACCTGTTCGTACACTTCAAAGCTATCGAAAGCGACGGTTTCAAAAGCCTGAAAGAAGGCCAAACCGTTTCCTTCGTGGCTGAGAAAGGCCAAAAGGGTATGCAAGCTGCACAAGTTCGCCCAGAGTAATTTTCTGGCGCACTAAAAAAACCCCGTCCATGTGACGGGGTTTTTTATGGGTGAAACAAAAACAATCAGCCGCAGTTGACGCGGGTGACCACCAGATTGCTGTCGGTGCTCAGGTTCAGGCGATCGGAGCGGTACTCCAGAGTCACCATGTCATCAGGCTTGAGAAACCGGGCATTCTGCGCGCCTGCACGGGTACGCGCCTGCTCCAGCAATTCGGGCGAAGCCTTTTTGCCAATGGTGAATTCGGCAGCCTTTGCTTCACAACGGCTGTGGCCGGTATCGGTCGCCACAGGGTCCTTTGCCGACTCGGTGGACGTACTGCTGCAACCGGCCAGCAGAGTGGCGGCCAACAACGTACCCAATGATGCGAGCTTCCAAGGCATGAAGCCTCCTTTCTTTCAAAAATTAAGCAGAGATCGTGCGACCGCCATTTTGGTGTTTGGTTTCAAGGCGGGCGCTATCGCCCTGCCCTCGATCTGGACGAGTGGCGAGTTTGCCTGAGCATCGCCCTGGCGTTCATCCCGCAATCGTCACTGAATATGAACAGCGTTCAATAGACGTCGATGTAGTCGTACGGCGGATTCGGCCAGTTGTCTTTCAGCGCGTTGAAGATCTGCATGACCCACACCTCATCGCTGGCTGCGACCCGTCCGACATAACCCGAGCCCTTGGCCCATGTTTCCAGGCGAAACCGCAGCCCGTCGATATCAGTACCACCCACGACACCCGACGAAATGTAAGCGATGCCGCCCTTGGTGACCCGCAACTGAGTGTGCTCATCGTCGCTGGCAGAGGCCAGTAGCTGACGCACTGCTTCGAGGGTCAAGCCGTCAGGAGTGTTCAAATCGATCTGCACAGCACAATCCTTGAAAATTCGTCAAAGACCAAGTGTCGCATAGCCCTCTCCTGATGCCTAAGTCGGAGTGCCAAACGTCCTGCAAAATGGTTAACTCGACACTCAGACTTTCCCGACTTCACGAGCGCCATCATGACCACCGTAAGCATCGACGCCAATATCACAATCAAGTGGCCACAGGGCCACAGCTCTTACAGCCCGGGCAGTCCGGAAGAGCTGGCAATCATTGGTATCGATTTGCTGGTCAAGGAATTGGGGACACAGGCCGCCCAGACCTTCATAACCCAGGTTCTCGAGAAGTACTCCGACGACTATAAGGGCATGAGTGCAACGGATACCGAATAGCGGAAAACCCCGCAGGCTGGCACCTGCGGGTCTATGGCTTACTTCAAGCGAGCCAGGCGCTGGGTCAGCAGATCGAAGAAGCCCTGGGCGTCGCCATTTTCAACCCAGAAGGCATTCTTCGGTGCCTTCAGGCCGTCATACCAGTCGACAACGGTCTGACCGAAGGTCGGCCCTTCGCGACTGTCGACCACCACGTTTACCGAGCGACCGGTAAACAGTTCCGGCTTGAGCAGGTAAGCGATGACCGTGGCGTCATGCACCGGGCCACCCGGAATGCCGTAGTGCTCCATGTCACCTTTGACGTATTCGTTGAGAATATCGCCCACCAGTTTGCTGGCATTGTTGTTCAGTGCGGCGATCTGCTTCAGGCGCGCTTCACTGGTGAGGATCTTGTGGGTCACGTCCAGCGGCAGATAGGTCAGTTTGACGCCACTCTTCAGCACCACTTCCGCCGCCTGCGGGTCAGCGAACAGATTGAACTCGGCCACCGGGGTGATGTTGCCACCATTGAAGTGCGCACCGCCCATGATCACCACTTCCTTGATGCCCTGAACGATTTCTGGCTCCTGGATCAGCGCCAGGGCCAGGTTGGTCTGAGGGCCGAGCATGGCGATGGTGATGCTGTGGGGTTTGGCGGCCTTCAGGGTATCGATCAGGTAGTTGACTGCATTGCCTTCGGCCAGGCCTTTCTTCGGCTCATGCACGGTGACACCGGACAGACCTTCCTTGCCGTGGATGTTTTCGGCATAGATCGGCGTGCGCATCAGCGGTTTCGGCGCCCCCGCGTACACCGGCACCTCCTCACGCCCTGCCCATTCACGGGCCAGACGCGCATTACGCGAGGTCTTGTCCAGACGCACGTTGCCAGCGACGGTGGTCAGCGCACGAATGTTCAACTCTTCCGGCGAGGCCAGGGCAAACAGCAAGGCGACCACGTCGTCGGCACCTGGATCGGTGTCGATGATCAAGTCGATCTTTTCCGCCGCGTAGGCGCTTGTTGCGGTAATCAGGGACAAAAGCAGCAGACTCCGAAGCAGGTGATGCAGTTTCTGAGCATAGCGATGCATAGCGCACTCCTTGTGCGTGGGAAGAACGGAAAGTTAGAACGTTACGCCAGCCACCAAAACGATGTTGCAGTACGGCTGACATTCGCCTGTACGAACAATCGCCCTCGCTTGTCGGCTGAGCGCCTTGAATTGTTCATGACTGATCAGCTCGCGCCGGCCAAGCGCACCTTCGGCATTCAGTTCATCCAGCACGCTTAAGGCCGACGGTTTTTTATCGAGAATTTCATGGGCCAGCACATGGCTTTCGACCTGCATTTCGCTGAGCACAACCTTCAAGGTACTGATGAAATCCGGAATGCCATGGGTCAAGGCCAGGTCAATCAACTCGACGCCGGGCGGTACTGGCAAGCCGGCATCGCCGATCACAACGGTGTCGCCATGACCCAGGGATGCGATCAGCCGCGACAACGCGACGTTGAGCAAAGGTGTCTTTTTCATGGTGCTTTAAACGCCTGTACGTCGGACAAGGTAGGAATCGAAGGTTGCGCGCCAGCCCGGGTGACCGACAGCGCAGCGGCGACCTGACCGAAACGGATCGCCTCGGCCTCGCTTTTGCCGGCCGCCAGGGCCGCTGCGAAACCACCGACAAACGTGTCGCCGGCCGCGGTGGTATCGACTGCTTTCACTTTCGGTGCCGGGAAATGCTCGAAGGTGATGCCATTGGCGAACAGCGATCCCTGAGCGCCAAGGGTGATGATCACCTTACCGGCGCCCATGGCGATCAAGCGGGTCGCGGCGGCTTCGGCAGTGCTCAGGGAATCCACCGGCAAACCGCTCAAGGCCGACGCTTCGCTTTCGTTGGGGATCAGGTAATCGATGGCCGCATACCAATCCGCCGGCAGCGGGCGACTGGCCGGCGCCGGATTGAGGATCACGGTCTTGCCCAACTCACGACCGCGTTTCAAAGCATGGCCGACCGTGGCATCCGGCACCTCCAGCTGACAGATGATGACATCCGCCTTCTGCAATACGTTGTCGAAACGGTCGATCACCTCAGGGGTCAGCGCGCCGTTGGCACCAGCAACAATCACGATCGCGTTCTGACTGTTGTCATCGACCACGATCAACGCCACGCCGCTGGAATCCTCGACCGTACTGACGGCCTGGCAATCGATCCGCTCGGCCAACAGCGCTCCGCGCAGCGCTTCGCCATAAGCATCGATGCCGACACAACCGACCATCGACACCTGCGCTCCCAGCCGCGCCGCGGCCACGGCCTGGTTCGCACCCTTGCCGCCGGAAACCGTGGCAAATGACTGGCCGATCAGCGTTTCACCACCATGGGGCAGCCGTGGCGCCCGGGTCACCAGGTCCATGTTCAGGCTGCCTATTACCACTACTTTTGCTGGCATACATCTTTACTCATCAATTCGATTTCAGCGGTGCTTTTTTTGTTTAGCGGTGCTTTCGGCTCAGCGATATTGGGCAAACACACCGGCCAGCGGCGCGGTCGATTCCCGCAGGACAATACTGGGCGTCACGATGCGCTGATCGGTCGCCAGATCCGGCGCGGCGATCCGACGCAGCAACACCTCGGCCGCCATCTCGCCAAGTTGCAGGATTGACTGGCCCACGGTGGTCAACGCCGGATAGACGTAACGGCTCATCTGGATATCGTCGAAACCAATCACCGACAACTCGGTGGGCACACGAATATTGCGCTCGGCAGCGGCACGCAACACACCGATGCCGATCATGTCGTTGCCGGCGAAGATCGCGCTGGGCGGGTTCTTTTCCAGCAGGATCGCGGCGGCGTTGTAACCGCCGGTGCTGGTGAAGTCGCTTTCCAGCATGCGCTCGCGCGGCACCTCGACGCCCGCCTCTTTCAACGCCCGGCAATAACCGGCCAGACGCATCTGCGCCACGCTGGTACTCGCCGGGCCGCCAATCGTGGCGATGTCCCGATGCCCCAACTCCAGTAAGTGCCGGGTCGCCAGATAGGCACCGTATTCGTGATCGATGCGCACCAGGTCCGCATCGACTCCCTCCAGGTCACGGTCGACGATCACCATCGGCGTACGCACGCCCGTCAGGCCTTCGGCCAGGCTGCTGTCACCACCGGCAGACGCTACGATCAAGCCGTCGATGCGTTTTTCCAGCAGCACGCGAAGGTAGCTGCGCTGCTTGTCCAGGTTGTCATCGGAATTGCAGAGAATGACGCAATAGCCATTGCGCTCGCAGTAATCCTCGATGCCACGGGCCAGCTCGGCGAAGTACGGGTTGAGGCTGTTCGGCACCAGCAGGCCGATGGTCGCGGTGGTTTTCGCTTTCAACGAGCGAGCCACGGCGCTGGGCACGTAGTCGAGGCTTTTGATTGCCGCCTCGACCTTGATCCGCACTTCCTCACTGACTGGCCGCGTCTTGTTCACCACATGGGAAACCGTGGTGTAGGAAATGCCCGCGAGTGCCGCTACATCCTTGATCGTTGCCATGACTCAGGTCCGCCGGCTTGCGCGCTGACTGCGATAGGTATCGAGCACCACCGCCACCACGATAACCGCACCGGTGATGATGCGTTTGGTTGGCTCGGTCGCGCCGATCTGCGCCAGACCCGCCGCCAGTACGGAAATGATCAACACACCGAAGAAGGTGCTGATCACCGAACCGCGCCCGCCCATCAGGCTGGTGCCGCCGATCACCACCGCAGCGATCACTTGCAGTTCCAGACCGGAGCCGGCATTCGGGTCCGCCGCTTCCAGGCGAGAAATCTGAAACAACGCAGCAATACCGGCCAGCAATCCCATCAGACTGAAGACCAGAATCTTGTAGGGCTTCGGATTGATCCCCGCCAGACGCACCGCTTCTTCATTGGTGCCGATGCCGATCAGGTAACGACCGAACACCGTACGGGTCAGCACAGCCTGGGCGATGAAGATAATCAGCAAGGCAATGATGAACGACGGCGAGATGCCGAACGCGATCGGATTGGACAGCCAGGCGAAGGCATCACCGATATAAGCGGTGCGCGAACCGGTCATCTGGTATGCCAGGCCCCGCGCCATTTCCAGCACACCGAGGGACACGATGAACGACGGAATCCGCCAGGCCACGGTAATCGAACCGGTGATGGTGCCCGCCAGTGCCGCGGCACCCATTCCCAGCAACGCCGCCGGCAGCACGCTCCAGCCCCAGCCGAGAATCGCCACGCTGACTGTCGACGCCGCCAGCGCCAGCACCGAACCCACCGACAAGTCGATTCCGCCGATGATCAATACGAAGGTCATGCCGACCGCCAGCACCATCAGATCGGGAATCTGATTGGCCAGGGTGCTGAAGGTGTCGTAAGACAGGAAATGGCTGCTCAACACAGAGAACAGCGCGACCATCGCCAGCAAGGCACCGGCCAGGCCCAGGTAAGTGCCGAGGCCGTAAAAATTGCCACTACGTTTGCCGACCAGAGTTGCAGTATTCATGGAAGATCCCTAGGCGCTGCTTCGTTGAGCAACGCATCACGTTTTTGGTAGCCGGCGAACGCGGCGGCAAGCAAATCATCCTGGGTCCAGCTGTCACGCTCGAAGGTGTCGATCAGACGCCCTGCCGACAGCACCCCAATGCGGTCACAGATCAGCATCAGTTCGCGCAGATCGCTGGACACCACCACCAGTGCTTTGCCCTGACGGGTCAACTCACCGAGCAATGTATAGATGTCGAACTTGGCGCCGACGTCGATGCCTCGGGTCGGCTCGTCGAACAGCATCACCGTGCAGTCGCGTTCGAGCCAACGGCCGATCACCACTTTCTGCTGATTACCGCCGGACAATTCCGAGACCAATTGCGTCGGGCTGGAACTGCGAATGCGCATGGCATCGATCTGACGCTGGGCCAGCGACATCTCGTCACCGTTGTTGACGAAGCCACCGCTGGAAATCACCGGCATATTGCCCAGGGCAATATTGGCGCTGATCGATTGCGTCAGCAGCAGACCCTCGCCCTTGCGATCTTCGGTGATCAGCGCGATACCATGACCGACCGCGTCGGCCGGCGAACGAATATCCACCACCTGAGCCGGCGACCCCAGCGCGACGGTGCCGCTGTCGGCTGTATCGGCACCGAAGATCAGGCGCAGCAATTCGGTGCGCCCTGCCCCGATCAAACCGGAGATCCCGAAGATCTCGCCGGCGCGCACTTCGAAGGACACATCGCGAACCTTGTCGGAACGGGTCAGCCCTTTGACCGTCAAGGCCGGAGCACCGATATTGCGCGGGCCCATGTCGATGTGCTCGCCCAGCTCACGGCCGACCATCAGGGTGACCAGTTGCTCGCTGTTGTAATTGGCCATCGGCTCGACACAGACCAGGTTGCCGTCGCGCAATACCGCGATGCGCTGGGCCACCCGTGCCAGTTCTTCGAGGCGGTGGGAAATGTAGATGATCGCCACGCCGCGCGCCTGCAGGCGAGTGATCTGCTCGAAGAGCATTTCGACTTCGCGGGCCGTCAGCATCGCGGTCGGCTCGTCGAGGATCAGCACATGGCAATCGCCGATCAGGTTGCGGGCGATTTCCACCATTTGCTGGTGACCGATACCCAGCTCACCGACCAGGGTGTCCGGATCGATGGCATCGAGGCCGACCTGAGCCATGGCCTCGATCGCCGCCCTGCGCAGTTGCTTGCGGCTGATCCAGCCACCGAGGCTGGGCAGGTTGTCGAGGAACAGGTTTTCCGCCACCGACAATGTCGGCAACAGATTGAGTTCTTGCATGACCATGCGTACGCCCAGCTTTTCGGCCTGGCTGCGGCTGCCGGGACAGTAATCCTGACCCTGGAATCGCATCTGGCCGGTGGTCGGCGTGACCAGCCCGCCAATGATTTTCGACAGCGTACTTTTGCCGGCACCATTCTCGCCGGTCAGCGCCAGCACTTCGCCGCGCATCAGCGTCAGGTCGATGCCGGTCAGGACAGGTTGAGCGTAGGTCTTACCGATACCGCTGACCGAGAGGACAGCGTTCGGGGCGGAAACTGACATAAAAACTCTCCATGCGCCCGCCCCAAGGGGCGAGCACCGTTGTGTCGCCAGAAAGACTACTTGGTAACCAGCTCTACCGGAGTTTCGATGACGCCGTTGGCGCCGCTATCGACTTTCTCGCCCTTGATGATTTTCAGCGCGGTCTCGATGCCGAATACTGCTTGCCGGGCAGCAAACTGGTCGGCGGTGGCCAGGACGCGGCCATCCTTGAGCATTGGCTTGATCGCATTGATGTTGTCGTAACCGACCACTTGCACCTTGCCGGCCTTGCCGGCGGCACGTACGGCAGAGACCGCGCCGACCGCCATGCTGTCGTTGCCGGCCAGCAGGGCCTTGATGTTCGGGTATTCGCTGAGCATCGACGAGGCCACTTTGCCGCCCTTGTCGATTTCCCAATCGCCGGACTGCAGGGACACGACTTTGATCTGCGCCGCTTCCATCGCATCCTTGAAGCCGGCCGTGCGCTGCTGGGCGTTGGTGGTGGTGGAAACGCCTTCGATGATGCCGACTTCGTCACCGGCCTTCAGTTGCTTGGCCAGGTATTCACCCACCAGGCGCGCACCTTTGCGGTTGTCCGGGCCTACGAATGGAACGGTGATGTTTTTGCTTTTGACGACAGCCGGGTCCAGCTGGTTATCGATGTTGATCACGGTGATACCGGCATCGACTGCTTTCTTGATAACCGGGACCATGGCCTTGGAGTCTGCCGGAGCGATGACCAGTGCGTTGACCTTGGACAGGATCATTTGCTCGACGATGCGCGTCTGGCCGGCCGTGTCCGTTTCGTCCTTGATGCCGTTGGAGATCAGCTCGAAGTCGCCGGAGTGGTCTTTCTGGTAGGCCTTGGCGCCGTCTTCCATGGTCAGGAAGAACTCGTTGGCCAGGGATTTCATGACCAGCGCGACTTTAGGTTTTTCAGGGGTTGCGGCGAATGCCGAAGAGACAGGCAACGCGGCGGATGCGGCAGCCAGCATAGCGACAGCGAGAAGACGTCCAGCGAATGGCAGCTTCATGGGTTCACTCCGATCTTATGATTATTCTTAGCAACGCTTGCGCTGGATCATCAATGGATCAACCCATCGACGGCGACCGCGCAAACGTTTGCGTAGACCGAACTATGCGAACCCTGCCGAGATTTGTCAACGCCCCGTTCCATGTCTCGGTTGGCAAAAGCCAACCCCGTTTTGCCTCACGCCGTGGTGTTGACCAGACCGCCGCCGCTGGAATCCTTGGCCAGCTCCTTGACCAGATTGCCGGTCACTTGCGCCAGCGCAGCGCTGGTACTGGCGATTTGCCCCTGGATTGTCATGACTGCGCTGGCCTTGGCTTCCGGGGTCGAATAATTCGCCGCCTGAGCGGCCGCCAGTTGCTGTTGCTGTTCGCGCAGTTGCTGCTGCAGTTCCTGCATGCGCTTGAGCAATACCTGCACCGCAATACTCTGACTGCTGGTTTTCTCGGATTTGCTTTCGCTCTGAGCCGCCGCGCCGCCAGCGGTTCTGACCTGCTTATCGTCGCCCTGCTCTTCGCCCAGCGCCTGGGCCGAGGCGTCGGATGCTGCTTCACTCAAGTCGTTGATGGTCGCCGGGGATTTACCCCCGATAGTGATTGCGCCTGCATTTGCAAAACCGACAGTAAACGACATGTGAACTCCTGAAAAAATAGATCCTTTAAAGGAGCATCGACCTGTGCGGGGTTTTCTTTAGCACCGATTTTCGATTTTGCAAGGCGACCTTCTCAATGAAGGTCGGTGAGCCGAACATAAAAGCTGAACATATTCGGAAACCCGGACAGCCAGGCGCGAAGTATCGCCAGCCACGGCAACAATATTGATAAAAATCATCAGGTTAAAAGATCACCTTCTCCAGCGTCCGACTGGTACAGATCCTGCTCTTCTTCCACACCCCCGGCGTTCAGATCTGCTTGGGGCGCTTCTAGATGAACTTGCATCTGCACCGCCTCACTACTAGAGAAAACAATAATGAAATCTGCCTTCAACACTTTTATTCCGGGCGCCTTGGCCCTGCTTATGCTTCTGCCTACAGCCCTTCAGGCAAAAGAAATCGAAACCCAACAGAAACTGGCGAACGTGGTGATCCTGGCCACCGGCGGCACCATTGCCGGCGCGGGCGCCAGCGCCGCCAACAGCGCCACCTACCAAGCGGCGAAAGTCGGCATCGAACAATTGATCGCAGGAGTTCCGGAACTGAGCCAATTGGCCAACGTTCGCGGCGAACAAGTCATGCAGATCGCATCCGAAAGCATCACCAACGACAACCTGCTGCAACTGGGACGTCGCGTGGCTGAACTGGCCGACAGCAAAGACGTCGATGGCATTGTCATCACCCACGGCACCGACACCCTGGAAGAAACCGCTTACTTCCTGAACCTGGTGGAAAAAACCGACAAGCCGATTATCGTCGTCGGCTCCATGCGCCCTGGCACTGCCATGTCGGCCGACGGCATGCTGAACCTGTACAACGCCGTCGCCGTGGCCAGCAGCAAAGACGCGCGCGGCAAAGGTGTACTGGTGACCATGAACGATGAAATCCAGTCGGGTCGCGATGTCAGCAAAATGATCAACATCAAGACCGAGGCGTTCAAAAGTGCCTGGGGCCCGCTGGGCATGGTGGTCGAAGGCAAATCCTACTGGTTCCGCCTGCCGGCCAAGCGTCACACCATGGACTCGGAATTCGACATCAAAACCATCAAGAGTCTGCCTGACGTCGAAATTGCCTACTCCTATGGCAACGTCAGCGACACCGCCTACAAAGCCCTTGCGCAGTCGGGCGCCAAAGCCATCATCCACGCCGGCACCGGCAATGGCTCGGTATCGTCCCGCGTGGTTCCCGCCCTGCAGGCCTTGCGCAAAGACGGCGTACAAATCATTCGCTCTTCTCACGTCAATGCCGGCGGTTTCGTGCTGCGTAACGCTGAACAGCCTGACGACAAGTACGACTGGGTTGTTGCTCACGACCTGAACCCGCAAAAAGCCCGCATCCTGGCCATGGTCGCACTGACCAAGACCAACGACAGCAAAGAGCTGCAACGGATGTTCTGGGAGTACTGATTCGCCCGCGCCCGACCCGTTCGCGGTCGGGCACCGCTGTCACCACTCGCCAGTCCTGGCGAGTGGTTCACGATCTCTTTCCGATAAAAAATCTCCCTTCGCCCTACACCAAACGGAAAAAACCACTGTCAGAGGATTTTCTTGAATTTTAAGCAGTTGCGAAAATGCCTACAGTTAAATACTGTATGCACGTACAGCTTAATAAGGATAACTCCGTGGCCACTACCTCCGCCTCTCCTGACGCTTACGAACGCCTGGGTATGCGCATTCAGAAAATCATCAATTCCCCCACCGCCCAGAAAGCCAAAGCAGCACTGATCTTCCGTCTTCCGGACGAACCCGTGGATGAGTGGGAGCGTTTGCTCGAAGAAATCGACGAGAACGACAACGTCACCCTCGCCCATCGCGACGATGGCGGCGTGCAGATTTTCTGGGTTGTGCCGAAGGAAGATTGAGTCAATGAGCGTCCGCTGGCTTGCTTTGCTGTTTCTGCTCATCACCCTTGGTGCCCAGGCTGGCGCCCCACGCACCTTCAACGAAGCCAAGAAAGTCGCCTGGAAGTTGTACGCTCCGCAATCCACCGAGTTTTATTGCGGCTGCAAATACACCGGCAACCGCGTGAACCTCGCCGCCTGTGGTTATGTGCCACGCAAAAACGCCAAGCGCGCCTCGCGCATCGAATGGGAACACATTGTCCCGGCCTGGCAGATCGGCCATCAGCGTCAGTGCTGGCAACAAGGAGGTCGCAAGAACTGCACGCGCTACGACCCGACCTATCAAAAAGCTGAGGCCGACCTGCACAATCTGGTACCCAGCATCGGCGAGGTGAATGGCGATCGGAGCAATTTCAGTTTCGGCTGGCTACCCGTGCAATCGGGTCAATATGGCTCGTGCCTGACTCAGATCGACTTCAAGGCGAAGAAGGTCATGCCCCGCCCTTCCATTCGCGGCATGATCGCCCGAACCTATTTCTACATGAGCAAGCAGTACGGCTTACGCCTGTCGAAACAGGATCGGCAATTGTACGAAGCCTGGAACAAGACCTATCCGGTTCAGGCATGGGAACGTCAGCGCAACCAGAGCGTGGCGTGCGTGATGGGCCGCGGCAACGAGTTTGTCGGCCCCGTAGACATGAAGGCTTGCGGCTAACCGGCTGCCAGCACTTTCTCCCGGCAGATTGCGCCCCGCACAAACAAAAACGCCCCGACCGAAGTCGGGGCGTTTTCATGTGCAGCTAAGGCTTAGCGCGGGAATGCTGGCGGGTTTACACCGGCCATGTCTTCCATCACGCGAACTACCTGGCAGCTGTAACCGAATTCGTTGTCGTACCAGACGTACAGAACAACGCGGTTGTCGTTGCAGATGGTCGCTTCAGCGTCCACTACGCCTGCGTGGCGCGAGCCCACGAAGTCGGTGGAAACCACTTCCTGCGAGTTGACGAAGTCGATTTGCTTATGCAGATCGGAGTGCAGCGCCATGTAGCGCAGGTACTCGTTCATCTCTTCACGGGTGGTGGCTTTCTCAAGGTTCAGGTTGAGAATGGCCATCGACACGTTTGGCGTCGGAACGCGAATCGCGTTACCGGTCAGCTTGCCGGCCAGTTCAGGCAGCGCCTTGGCGGCAGCAGTGGCAGCACCGGTCTCGGTGATCACCATGTTCAACGCGGCGCTACGGCCACGACGATTGCCTTTGTGGAAGTTGTCGATCAGGTTCTGGTCGTTGGTGTACGAGTGAACCGTTTCAACGTGACCGTTGACGATGCCGAACTTGTCGTTGACAGCTTTCAGCACCGGCACGATGGCGTTGGTGGTGCAGGAAGCGGCAGAAACGATCTTGTCGTCAGCGGTGATTTCACCGTGGTTGATACCGTGAACGATGTTCTTCAGCTTGCCTTTGCCAGGCGCGGTCAGAACAACGCGGTCGATACCCGGGCAGGCCAGGTGCTGGCCCAGGCCGTCGGCGTCACGCCATACACCGGTGTTGTCCACCAGCAACGCGTTTTTGATGCCGTACTGGGTGTAATCCACTTCAGTCGGGTTCTTCGCGTAGATAACCTGGATCAGGTTGCCGTTGGCGGTGATGGTGTTGTTGGCTTCATCGATGGTGATGGTGCCGTTGAACGAACCGTGCACCGAGTCGCGACGCAGCAGGCTGGCACGCTTGACCAGATCGTTCTCGGCGCCCTTGCGGACAACGATGGCGCGCAGACGCAGGCCGTCGCCACCACCGGTCTTCTCGATCAGGATGCGCGCCAGCAGACGACCGATACGACCGAAGCCATACAGGACAACGTCGGTGCCGGTACGACCGGAACCATTCTGCTTGCCGACCACATCAGCCAGTTCATCACGGACGAACGCTTCGGCGGTACGGCCATTGCCTTCGGCCTTGAATTTGACGGCCAACTTGCCCAGATCTACCGAAGCAGCGCCGAGCTTGAGCTCGCTCATTGCCTTGAGCAGCGGGAATGTTTCGTGGACGGACAATTCGCTGTCATCGGACTGGCGATGGCGAGCAAAGCGGTGAGCTTTGAGAATCGCGATGACAGACTGGTTGATCAGACTGCGGCCATAGATCGAGCTCACCACGTTGTTATTGCGGTAGAGCTGACCGATAAGCGGAATCATCGCTTCTGCGAGTGCTTCACGGTCGATCCATTCACCAAGACACTGGTCGGGCTTCTGAGTCACGGGAACCTTCCACATGTAGGGGCAGAAAAAAGGGGCTACATTATGCCGCCGAGTGCCTCCCGTAGCAATGCGCGCCTGTCGCACGAGCGGTAACAAAATTCCGTTCAAAAAAATCACGCCCCGCGCCAGCCCAGTAAATACGGGGCTTTCAGCACAGTCAATTTTTCGACGATAACGCCACAGTGTCCGTAACCATCCGTAACACCGAGCGGTTTTGGCACTACATTTCCAGTATTAAATCGCCAGTTTTTGTCATTACCACTACATTTTGCTCACCCTGTGTATATAGACACAGTCTGCAACTGACAGCCGGCACTCGAGACCGTTACAATTACCGACTTTGTCGCAACGCTTGGAGCTCAACCTTCCGTGCCCGTTCTGCGTCTACCGCTTCTCCCTGCCGCGGCAGGTAAACAGCACTGGGGCAACCTGCCCGGTGCCGCCCTGAGCCTGGCCATCGCCGAGGCCGCCAGCGCTGCCAAGCGCTTTACCTTGCTACTGACCGCCGACAGCCAGAGTGCCGAACGGCTGGAACAGGAGCTGAGTTTCTTCGCCCCGGATTTGCCTGTTCTGCACTTCCCCGACTGGGAAACCCTGCCCTACGACCTGTTCTCGCCACACCAGGACATCATCTCGCAGCGTATCGCCAGCCTGTATCGGTTGCCGGAGCTGGCGCATGGCGTTCTGGTGGTGCCGATCACCACTGCCCTGCATCGCCTGGCGCCGACCAAATTCCTGCTCGGCAGCAGCCTGGTGCTGGATGTCGGCCAGAAACTCGATGTCGAGCAGATGCGCACCCGGCTTGAGGCCACCGGTTATCGCTACGTCGATACCGTGTACGAGCATGGCGAATTCACCGTGCGCGGCTCGCTGATCGACCTGTTCCCGATGGGCAGCAAGCTGCCTTATCGCATCGACCTGTTCGACGACGAAATCGAGACCCTGCGCACTTTCGACCCGGAAAACCAGCGTTCCATCGACAAGGTCGACTCGGTCAAACTGTTACCGGCCAAGGAATTCCCGCTGCAGAAAGAAGCCGTGACCCGCTTCAAGGCGCGGTTTCGCGAGCGCTTCGATGTCGACTTCCGTCGCTGCCCGATTTTCCAGGATTTGAGCAGCGGGATTACGCCGGCGGGCATCGAGTACTACCTGCCGCTGTTCTTCGAGGAAACCTCCACCCTGTTCGATTACCTGCCCCAGGACACGCAAGTGTTTTCCCTGCCGGGCATCGAACAGGCCGCGGAGAATTTCTGGAATGACGTGCGTAACCGCTATGAAGAACGCCGCGTCGATCCGTCCCGTCCTTTATTGCCACCGGCCGAGTTGTTCCTGCCGGTGGAAGACTGCTTTGCGCGCCTGAAGAGCTGGCCCCGTGTGGTGGCCAGTCAACAAGACGTCGAAACCGGTGTCGGCCGCGAACGCTTCCCGGCTCAGCCGCTGCCGAACCTGGCCATCGAAGCCAAGGCCACTCAGCCGTTGGCGGCGCTGGCCAGTTTCCTCGACGAATTCCCCGGCCGCGTGCTGTTTACCGCCGAGTCCGCGGGCCGTCGTGAAGTGCTGCTGGAATTGCTCGAACGCTTGAAGCTGCGACCGAAAACCGTCGACAGCTGGCCGGACTTTGTCGCCAGCAAAGAGCGCTTGGCGATCACCATTGCACCACTCGACGAAGGCCTGTTGCTGGACGACCCAGCGCTGGCCCTGGTTGCCGAAAGCCCATTGTTCGGTCAGCGCGTAATGCAGCGCCGTCGCCGCGAGAAACGCGCCGACGCGAACAACGATGCGGTGATCAAAAACCTCACCGAGCTGCGCGAAGGTGCGCCGGTGGTGCACATCGATCATGGTGTCGGCCGCTATCTGGGGCTGACGATCCTGGAAATCGACAACCAGGCCGCTGAGTTCCTGACCCTCGAATACGCCGAAGGCGCCAAGCTGTACGTGCCGGTGGCCAACCTGCACCTGATCGCCCGCTACACCGGCAGCGACGATGCCTTGGCCCCGCTGCACCGCCTCGGCTCCGAGACCTGGCAGAAAGCCAAGCGCAAAGCCGCCGAACAGGTGCGCGACGTGGCCGCCGAGTTGCTCGACATCTATGCCCGCCGCGCCGCTCGCGAGGGTTATGCCTTCGCCGACCCGAAAGCCGATTACGCGACCTTCAGCGCCGGTTTCCCGTTCGAAGAAACCCCGGACCAGCAAACCACCATCGAAGCGGTGCGCGAAGACATGCTCGCGCCCAAACCGATGGATCGGCTGGTCTGCGGCGACGTCGGTTTCGGCAAGACCGAAGTGGCCATGCGCGCGGCGTTCATCGCGGTGCACGGCGGTCGTCAGGTGGCGATTCTGGTGCCGACCACCCTGCTCGCCCAGCAACACTACAACAGCTTCCGCGACCGCTTTGCCGACTGGCCGGTGACCGTGGAAGTGATGAGCCGTTTCAAGTCGGCCAAGGAAGTGAACGCCGCGGTTGCGGACCTGGCCGAAGGCAAGATCGACATCGTTATCGGCACACACAAGCTGCTGCAAGATGACGTAAAAATCAAAAACCTGGGGCTGGTGATCATCGACGAAGAGCACCGTTTCGGTGTCCGTCAGAAAGAACAGCTCAAGGCACTGCGCAGTGAAGTCGACATCCTGACACTGACCGCAACGCCGATTCCGCGGACGCTGAACATGGCGGTGTCGGGCATGCGCGACCTGTCGATCATCGCCACACCGCCGGCCCGTCGCTTGTCGGTGCGTACCTTCGTCATGGAGCAGAACAAGAGCACGGTCAAAGAGGCCCTGCTGCGTGAGTTGCTACGTGGCGGCCAGGTCTACTACCTGCACAACGATGTGAAGACCATCGAGAAATGCGCCGCCGACCTCGCCGAACTGGTGCCGGAAGCGCGGATCGGCATCGGCCACGGGCAGATGCGCGAACGTGAACTCGAACAGGTGATGAGCGACTTCTACCACAAGCGCTTCAACGTGCTGATCGCCTCGACCATCATCGAGACCGGCATCGACGTGCCGAGCGCCAACACCATCATCATCGAACGCGCCGACAAGTTCGGCCTGGCCCAGTTGCACCAGTTGCGTGGCCGGGTCGGTCGCAGTCACCACCAGGCGTATGCTTACCTGCTGACACCGCCACGCCAGCAAATCACTCCCGACGCGGAAAAGCGTCTGGAAGCGATCGCCAACACCCAGGACCTCGGCGCGGGCTTCGTGCTCGCCACCAACGACCTGGAAATCCGTGGCGCCGGCGAACTGCTGGGCGACGGCCAGAGCGGGCAGATCCAGGCCGTAGGTTTCACGCTGTACATGGAAATGCTCGAGCGTGCGGTGAAGTCGATCCGCAAGGGCGAACAACCGAACCTCGATCAACCGCTGGGTGGCGGTCCGGAAGTCAATCTGCGTGTACCGGCGTTGATTCCTGAAGACTACCTGCCGGACGTTCATGCTCGACTGATTCTCTACAAACGCATTGCCTCGGCCACCGATGAGGAAGGCCTCAAGGACCTGCAAGTGGAGATGATCGACCGCTTCGGCCTCTTGCCGGAACCGACCAAGAACCTGGTGCGGATCACGGCGCTGAAATTGCAAGCCGAACAGCTGGGCATCAAGAAAGTCGACGGCGGCCCGCAAGGCGGTCGGATCGAATTCGCGGCACAGACCCCGGTCGACCCGCTGACACTGATCAAACTGATCCAGAGCCAGCCCAAACGCTACAAATTCGAAGGCGCCACGATGTTCAAGTTCCTCGTGCCGATGGAGCGCCCCGAAGAACGCTTTAATACTGTAGAGGCGCTATTCGAGCGCCTCATTCCGACCACTGCTTGAAGGACGCCGCATGCGCCTGTTTCGCTCACTGACCTTGCTGATGACGTTGTTGATGTCGCTGCTCGCCTCGACCGCGTTTGCCGCTGATCTGTATCAGGTTGAAATGATTCTGGTACGGCAAAACGCCGTGCCTGCCATCGTCAGCCGAGCCGCGCCAGAAGACTGGGCTGCCGGTGCCCAACGCATCAGCCCCGACAGCTTTCGCACGCCAAGCCTGAATGCCGAAGTGGAAAAACTCACTGCCAGCAACGAGTACACGGTGTTGCTGCACAAGGCCTGGCAACAGAACCTGGGTGAAGAAGCCAGCAAAATCGCGATCAGCGAAGGCAAGGAACAGTTCGGCCAATTCCCGATCGAGGGCACGTTGAACCTGAAACTGGGGCGTTTCACTGACGTCGACGCCGACTTCTGGGTCAATCAGATTGACGCCAACGGCATGGTTACCGCCAGCGAACGCCTGAAGCAGGAAAGCCACACCAAGAACGGCCTGCTGAACTTCCTCGACAATGGTCACCTGGGCCTGTTGATCAAAATCACCTCGCTGACCGCCCCTGCACCTCGGCCAGTCCCCGATGAAATTCCGGACTGATTGAAGCCCTTATGTCCTCCGCGACCCTGAGCAAACCCCTGGCAACATCCTGGGTCAGCCGATTCAAGGAACAGAGCCTGGAGCGTGGCCGCCGCTACGCACTGGAGAACCGCGTCAGGATCGTCGAAGTCGGCGACGCCACCATCACCGCCAGTTGCGAAGGCTCTGGCGGTAACGTTTACCGTCAGACCATTCGCCTGCGCGAGTCGGCCAAAGGCAACTTGCTGATGATCGACGCCACGTGCACCTGCCCGGTTCACAGCAACTGCAAACATTGCGCAGCGGTGTTGCTGCAAGTGCAGGAAACCCTCGCGTATCCGGCAGCCGCGAAAGACGCCGAACTGCTGGAAAAACTTCAGGCCGTATTGGAAAACCGTAGCCCGAAAGCGCCGCCGCAAGTGCTGGTGGACAACGTGCAACCGGTGCCGCGCCTGTGGCTGGCGAGCATCGAGTTCAGCGCCTTCGAACCGCGCAACGGAAAAATGCAGCGTTACATTCAGCATCGCGCGGCGCTGTCCTTCAGCTATCTGGACGAATACGTCAGCGGACAGAAAAACGCTGACATCCTGATTCGTCAGGAGACACAGACGCTGCGGATAAAACGTCACCCGGAAGTCGAACAGACCTACAGGGAGCAGCTGCGGATCCTCGGTTTCAAAGTCGCCACCCGACAAAGTAAGGCCTTGCCAGAAAGTGCCGGCGAACTCTACGAGATGGTCAACGACAGCGCCTGGCTGACCTTCACCCTCAATGAGCTGCCGAAGTTGCGCACCCAAGGCTGGGAATTGCAGATCGACGAGGATTTCGGCTTCGACCTGACCGCCGTGGACGACTGGTACGCCACCGTCGAGCAGGCACCTGAGCGCGACTGGTTCGACCTGGAACTGGGGATCATCGTCAACGGCGAACGCCTGAGCCTGCTGCCGATCCTGTTGAACCTGATGCGCTCCCACACCGAAATCCTCAATCCGGAACGGCTCGCCCGACGTCGCGACGACGAACTGATCCTGGTGAACATTCCACAACGTCGCAGCACCGACCAGGGCCCGTTGCAGGTCGCCCTGCCCTTCGGCCGCCTGAAACCAGTGCTGGCCACCCTTGGCGAGTTTTACCTGCAAGAGCCCGGCGAAACCACGCTGCGCCTGAGCAAGGCCGACGCCACGCGACTGAACCCGCTGGAAGGCCTGCCGCTGCTCTGGGAAGGTGGCGAGCAGATCCGCACCTTTGCCCAGCGCCTGCGCGACATCAAGGACCACACCGCCGCAGCGCCCGAAGGCTTGAATGCCACCTTGCGCCCGTATCAGCTGGAAGGCCTGAGCTGGATGCAGTCGTTGCGACAACTGGAAGTCGGCGGGATTCTCGCGGACGACATGGGCCTGGGCAAAACCCTACAGACCCTGGCACACATTCTCAGCGAGAAGAATGCCGGGCGCCTCGATCGGCCGTGCATGGTGGTCATGCCCACCAGCCTGATTCCGAACTGGCTCGACGAAGCGGCGCATTTCACGCCGCAACTCAAAGTGCTGGCGCTGTACGGCGTCAGTCGCAAAAAGCATTTCGATAACCTGGCCGATTACGACCTGATCCTGACCACCTATGCACTGCTGCCCAAGGACGTCGAACGTCTGGCCGCGCAGCCGTTGCACGTACTGGTGCTGGATGAAGCGCAGTACATCAAGAACCCCAACAGCAAGGCCGCCCATGCGGCCCGTGAACTGAATGCTCGCCAACGCCTGTGCCTGAGTGGCACGCCGCTGGAAAACCACTTGGGCGAGCTGTGGTCGCTGTTCCACTTCCTGCTGCCGGGTTGGCTCGGTGACGTGAAAAACTTCAACCGTGATTACCGCGTGCCGATAGAAAAACGTGCCAGTGAAGTACGACTTCAACACCTGAACGGTCGGATCAAACCGTTCCTGCTGCGCCGGACCAAGGAACAAGTGGCCACCGAACTGCCGCCGAAAACCGAAATCGTCCATTGGGTCGAGCTCAACGAAGCCCAGCGCGATGTGTACGAAACCATGCGCCTGGCCATGGACAAGAAAGTCCGCGACGAGATCACCCGCAAAGGCGTGGCACGCAGCCAGATCATCATTCTTGAGGCACTGCTGAAGCTGCGTCAGGTGTGCTGTGATTTGCGCCTAGTCAACGATGCCGCCCTGCCCACTCGCGGCAGCACCTCGGGCAAACTCGATAGCCTGATGGAAATGCTTGAAGAGCTGTTCGAGGAAGGTCGGCGGATTCTGCTGTTCTCGCAGTTCACCTCAATGTTGTCGCTGATCGAGGACGAGCTGAACAAACGCGGCGTGGCGTATGCGATCCTGACCGGCCAGACCCGTGACCGACGCACGCCAGTCAAGGAATTCCAGAGCGGCAAGCGTCAGATCTTTCTGATCAGTTTGAAGGCTGGCGGTGTGGGCCTGAACCTGACCGAAGCCGATACGGTGATTCACTACGACCCTTGGTGGAACCCGGCGACGGAAAATCAGGCGACGGATCGTGCGTATCGCATTGGTCAGGAGAAGCCGGTGTTCGTCTACAAGATGATTGCCAGGGGCACGGTGGAAGAGAAGATTCAGCATCTGCAGAAGGAAAAATCCGATCTGGCCGCAGGCGTGCTGGATGGACGCAAGACCGGGGACTGGAAGTTGCAGAGCGATGATATCGAGGCGTTGTTTGCGCCGTTGCCGGAAAAAATCGATAAGTAGCAGGGATAGTCAGATCGCGATTGCGAGCAGGCTTGCCCCCACAGGGTGAGCAGCAATCCTGCGGGAACTTGCTCGCGAAAGGGGTCTTCTGAAATCGGACATGTCCTCCTGTAGGAGCGAGCGATGCGGCGACCCGACTTGCCCGCGAAGGCGGTGTGTCAGTCAACGTCGATGTTGAATGCGCTGACGCCTTCGCGGGACAGCAAAACAATGCTGTTGATGACAGAGTTTACGATAAGTAGGACTCGCGCTGGGATTCGATCAGGGTCAGAGCAGCCTCCCAGGCCAGGTCGATGATGTTGTCCTGTTCATCGCGGTCAAACTGTTCGGCGGTGTGCGCACAGACTTCCGGAGACGGGTAATGCAGCGCCGAACCACCGGCCAGCGCTTGAACCTGTGCCTGACAGGCACGCTCCAGGAAGTGAATTTCCTGAAATGCCTGGGCCACGCCGGAGCCACCGACCAGCAGGCCGTGATTACGCAGGATCATCGCCCGATGCGGCCCCAGATCGGCAATCAGACGCTCGCGCTCATCCAGCGACAGGGCAATGCCTTCATAGGTGTGATACGCCAACTTGCCGTAAAACTTCAACGCGTGCTGACTGATCGGCAACAAGCCGTGCTTCTGCGCGGCGACGGCCATGCCGGCGGCGGTGTGAGTGTGAATCACACAGTTTAGATCCGGGCGAGCCATGTGGATTGCCGAGTGGATCACAAAGCCTGCGGCATTGACCCGATGACCTTTGTAGGCCGGATCGACCACTCGCCCTTCCTGATCGATGCGCACCAGATCCGAGGCGCGCATGCGGTCGAAAATAACCCCGTAGCGGTTGATCAGAAAGTGATGCTCAGGCCCTGGAATACGCAGGGTAATGTGGGTGTCGATCAGGTCGGTCATGCGAAAGTGCGCGACCAGGCGATACAGCGCGGCCAGTTCGCAACGGGCTTGCCATTCAACCGTGCCGATGTGTTCAGGTTTGCTCACGAATACACCTCTTTAGCAGCGCACTCTCTGGCGCTTGTGAGCTTTATCGCTTCCATGCCAGGATTAGTCAATTTTCATATTCTTATCTTTACTATTAGCACTGCTACTACATGGAATCTTTATGCCGTCCACTTCGAACCCGTGGGTTGGTCGCCGCTTTCTGAATGACCGTCTCGACTGGAACCTGCTGCGCACTTATCTGGTGATCGGTCAGGAAGGCAGCATGAGTCGGGCCGCCGCGCGGCTGCACATCACCCAGTCGGCGGTCAGCCAGGCTTTGAAGCGTCTGGAAGAACAACTGGAATGTGTGTTGATCGCCCGCAGTGGAAGGCGGTTCGATCTGACGGAAACCGGGGAAGAAGTCCTGCGCATTGCAACGGACATTTACGGCGATATTTCACGCCTGGGAACGGTGCTGGAGAGTCGGCACGACGACGTGGTCGGCAAGATCCGCATCCTCACCGTCAGCGGCGTGCAAGCACGACACTACGATGAGTTCCTCGCCGACTTCCATGAAACCCACCCGAAAGTCGAGCTGGAAGTTGAGGTGATGGGCAGTTCGAACATCATCAGTTCGTTGCTGCAAAAGACCGCGACCATTGGCGTCGGATTATGCCGTTTACCGCAGCCGCGACTGGAACAGAGGGTATTGTTTCGCGAGCGTTATGCGTACTTTTGCGGGCAGCGTCATCGACTTTTCGGACAAGAGAATCTGACCCTTGAACAGCTCGCTGCAGAGAACTTCGTCAGTTTCACCAGCGATCAGCTCGGCGGCAATCTTTCACCCCTGACCCTGTTTCGCGACCAGCAAGGCTTTACCGGCAAGATCGTTGCGTCATCCACCAGTTTCGAAGAGATTTACCGCTTGATCTGCGCAGGGTTTGGTATTGGGTGTTTGCCAACTCATCTGGTGCGCAGGGATGTCGAGCAAGGTTTGCTCTGGCGTTTGCCGCCGGAAGACGGCGTGGTGGATTTCGATATCCAGCTGTTGTGGAATCGCGAGCAGAAGATGAATCAGGCCGAAACCGTGTTCCTGGAAAGCTTCCAGCACATGCTCAGCATTCGGGAGCCTGTGCTGTGAAGCCTTGATCCTTAAACGTGAGGGTCGCCCGGGGCTTTGCTCGGCGCGGCGTATTGCGGCTTCAGGTGGCCGTCCTGATCAAGTAGCCAGGCATCCATGATCTGCCGCACCACAGGGCCGGCGACGCGACCACCGGCCTCGCCGTTTTCGATCATCACCGAGATGACAATCTGCGGATGTTCAGCCGGGGCAAAACCGACGAACAACGCATTGTCGCGGTTACGCTCAAGGGTTTTCGCCCGGTTGTAGCGCTCACCCTGCTTGATCGCCACCACTTGCGCGGTGCCACTTTTGCCGGCGATGCGGTACTGCGCGCCCTGCGCCGCCGCTCGGGCAATCCCGCGGGCGTCGTGCATTACCATCTGCATGCCGTGATTGACCTGCTCCCAGTCACGCGGATCCTTGAGCAGGATGTTCGGCATCGGATGCTCGTCCACCGGCGCGACGCCATCCACAGTCTTGGCCAGGTGCGGCCGGTTCCATACACCTTTGTTGGCGATCAGCGCGGTGGCCTGTGCCAGCTGCAGAGGAGTGACCTGCATGTAGCCCTGGCCAATGCCGAGGATCACTGTCTCGCCGGGGAACCACGCCTGTCGCCGCGTGGCGCGCTTCCAGGCCTGAGACGGCATCAACCCGGGAGATTCTTCGAACATGTCCAGCGAGACCTTCTCGCCCAGGCCGAACATCGCCATGTAGTCGTGCAGACGATCGATGCCCAGCTTGTGGGCCAGATCGTAGAAGTAGGTGTCGTTGGAGCGCATGATCGCCGTGTCCATGTTCACCCAGCCATCACCGCTGTGATTCCAGTTACGGTACTTATGATCGAAATCCGGTAACTGGTAATAGCCCGGATCGAAGACGCGGGTCTGCGGGGTTACGACTCCGGCGTCGAGGCCGGCGATCGCCACTTCCGGCTTGATGGTCGAGCCAGGTGCGTAGAGCCCGCGCAGCACGCGGTTGAACAGCGGCCGGTCGATGGAATCGTGCAACGCCGCGTATTCCTTGAAGCTGATACCCGTCACAAACAGGTTCGGGTCGAAGCTTGGCTTGCTGACCATGGCCAATACTTCGCCGGTCGACGGATCGAGAGCGACCACCGAGCCACGCCGATCGCCCAATGCCTCCTCGGCGGCTTCCTGAAGCTTGACGTCGAGGCTCAGGACGATGTTTTTGCCGGGGATCGGGTCGGTGTGCTTGAGCACTCGCAGCACGCGGCCCTGGGCATTGGTTTCGACTTCTTCGTACCCCACATGGCCGTGCAATTCTGATTCGTAGAATTTCTCGATACCGGTTTTGCCAATGGATTGGGTGCCACGGTATTCCACCGTGTCCAGGGCTTTGGATTCTTTTTCGTTAATGCGACCGACGTAGCCGATCGAATGCGCAAAGTGCGCGCCCATGGGGTAGTGGCGAACGAACTGCGGCTCTACATCGATTCCGGGCAGACGGAACTCGTTGACCGCGAGTACGGCGATCTGTTCTTCGCTGAGCTCATAGAACAGCGTGACCGGGACGAAGGGGTGCCTGGCCTGCTTCATCGCCTTGTCGAACAGTGTACGGTCCTCGGCCGGCAGGTGCAGGAGGTTGACCACTTCATCCAGCTCGCGTTTGACATCGGAAGCGCGTTCGCGGGTGATGGTCAGGTTGAAGCTGGGCCGGTTGTCTGCCAGGACCACACCATTGCGGTCGTAGATCAGCCCACGAGTTGGAGTGATCGGCAGGACATGGACGCGGTTGTTTTCGGAGATTGTCGAGTGATAGTCGAACTCGACAACCTGCAGGACGTACATGCGCACCACCAGCGCGCAAGTAATGGCGGCGACGAACAAGGCGCAGGCCATCAGTCTTTTGTTGACCAGGAGCGTCTCTTTCTCGTGGTCCTTGATTGGTATCGGTCCGGGCATTTCTGCAGCAACTCTTTGACTATAAACGGGAGTACCGATCCGTAGGCTTGCAGTCAGTCCGTTGAAACGAGCTGCACCATACCAAAAACGGCATGGTTTTTAGCGCGCCCTGCCGAAGTTTCACGAACGATGCGACCATTACCAGGGATGGCCATCCGCTAGCCCTCTGTTGCCAAAGCACTTTCCTACGGGCAAAACAAAACCCCTACCTGCATACGCAGATAGGGGTTTCGGAATTTAATCTTGACGATGACCTACTCTCACATGGGGAAACCCCACACTACCATCGGCGATGCATCGTTTCACTTCTGAGTTCGGGATGGGATCAGGTGGTTCCAATGCTCTATGGTCGTCAAGAAATTCGGGTACCGAACCGTCTTTCGACGCTTCAGCAAATTGGGTATGCGATAGTTTCTGCGGCTTTTGTGAATGGTTGCGAACTTTCGGTTCATTGCGTCTTCACACACCGCAATCTGGTGCCCTTTCGCTTTTCAGCTCGAAGCATACAAATTGCTTGGGTGTTATATGGTCAAGCCTCACGGGCAATTAGTATTGGTTAGCTCAACGCCTCACAGCGCTTACACACCCAACCTATCAACGTCGTAGTCTTCGACGGCCCTTCAGGGGACTCAAGGTCCCAGTGAGATCTCATCTTGAGGCTAGTTTCCCGCTTAGATGCTTTCAGCGGTTATCTATTCCGAACATAGCTACCCGGCAATGCCACTGGCGTGACAACCGGAACACCAGAGGTTCGTCCACTCCGGTCCTCTCGTACTAGGAGCAGCCCCTCTCAAATCTCAAACGTCCACGGCAGATAGGGACCGAACTGTCTCACGACGTTCTAAACCCAGCTCGCGTACCACTTTAAATGGCGAACAGCCATACCCTTGGGACCGGCTTCAGCCCCAGGATGTGATGAGCCGACATCGAGGTGCCAAACACCGCCGTCGATATGAACTCTTGGGCGGTATCAGCCTGTTATCCCCGGAGTACCTTTTATCCGTTGAGCGATGGCCCTTCCATACAGAACCACCGGATCACTAAGACCTACTTTCGTACCTGCTCGACGTGTCTGTCTCGCAGTCAAGCGCGCTTTTGCCTTTATACTCTACGACCGATTTCCGACCGGTCTGAGCGCACCTTCGTACTCCTCCGTTACTCTTTAGGAGGAGACCGCCCCAGTCAAACTACCCACCATACACTGTCCTCGATCCGGATAACGGACCTGAGTTAGAACCTCAAAGTTGCCAGGGTGGTATTTCAAGGATGGCTCCACGCGAACTGGCGTCCACGCTTCAAAGCCTCCCACCTATCCTACACAAGCAAATTCAAAGTCCAGTGCAAAGCTATAGTAAAGGTTCACGGGGTCTTTCCGTCTAGCCGCGGATACACTGCATCTTCACAGCGATTTCAATTTCACTGAGTCTCGGGTGGAGACAGCGCCGCCATCGTTACGCCATTCGTGCAGGTCGGAACTTACCCGACAAGGAATTTCGCTACCTTAGGACCGTTATAGTTACGGCCGCCGTTTACCGGGGCTTCGATCAAGAGCTTCGCGTTAGCTAACCCCATCAATTAACCTTCCGGCACCGGGCAGGCGTCACACCCTATACGTCCACTTTCGTGTTTGCAGAGTGCTGTGTTTTTAATAAACAGTCGCAGCGGCCTGGTATCTTCGACCGGCGTGGGCTTACGCAGTAAATGCTTCACCCTCACCGGCGCACCTTCTCCCGAAGTTACGGTGCCATTTTGCCTAGTTCCTTCACCCGAGTTCTCTCAAGCGCCTTGGTATTCTCTACCCAACCACCTGTGTCGGTTTGGGGTACGGTTCCTGGTTACCTGAAGCTTAGAAGCTTTTCTTGGAAGCATGGCATCAACCACTTCGTGTTCTAAAAGAACACTCGTCATCAGCTCTCGGCCTTAGAATCCCGGATTTACCTAAGATTCCAGCCTACCACCTTAAACTTGGACAACCAACGCCAAGCTGGCCTAGCCTTCTCCGTCCCTCCATCGCAATAACCAGAAGTACAGGAATATTAACCTGTTTTCCATCGACTACGCTTTTCAGCCTCGCCTTAGGGACCGACTAACCCTGCGTCGATTAACGTTGCGCAGGAAACCTTGGTCTTTCGGCGTGGGTGTTTTTCACACCCATTGTCGTTACTCATGTCAGCATTCGCACTTCTGATACCTCCAGCAAGCTTCTCAACTCACCTTCACAGGCTTACAGAACGCTCCTCTACCGCATCACCTAAGTGATACCCGTAGCTTCGGTGTATGGTTTGAGCCCCGTTACATCTTCCGCGCAGGCCGACTCGACTAGTGAGCTATTACGCTTTCTTTAAAGGGTGGCTGCTTCTAAGCCAACCTCCTAGCTGTCTAAGCCTTCCCACATCGTTTCCCACTTAACCATAACTTTGGGACCTTAGCTGACGGTCTGGGTTGTTTCCCTTTTCACGACGGACGTTAGCACCCGCCGTGTGTCTCCCATGCTCGGCACTTGTAGGTATTCGGAGTTTGCATCGGTTTGGTAAGTCGGGATGACCCCCTAGCCGAAACAGTGCTCTACCCCCTACAGTGATACATGAGGCGCTACCTAAATAGCTTTCGAGGAGAACCAGCTATCTCCGAGCTTGATTAGCCTTTCACTCCGATCCACAGGTCATCCGCTAACTTTTCAACGGTAGTCGGTTCGGTCCTCCAGTCAGTGTTACCTAACCTTCAACCTGCCCATGGATAGATCGCCCGGTTTCGGGTCTATTCCCAGCGACTAGACGCCCTATTAAGACTCGCTTTCGCTACGCCTCCCCTATTCGGTTAAGCTCGCCACTGAAAATAAGTCGCTGACCCATTATACAAAAGGTACGCAGTCACAGAACAAAGTCTGCTCCCACTGCTTGTACGCATACGGTTTCAGGATCTATTTCACTCCCCTCTCCGGGGTTCTTTTCGCCTTTCCCTCACGGTACTAGTTCACTATCGGTCAGTCAGTAGTATTTAGCCTTGGAGGATGGTCCCCCCATATTCAGACAAAGTTTCTCGTGCTCCGTCCTACTCGATTTCATGACTAAGAGATTTTCGCGTACAGGGCTATCACCCACTATGGCCGCACTTTCCAGAGCGTTCCGCTAATCTCAAAGCCACTTAAGGGCTAGTCCCCGTTCGCTCGCCACTACTAAGGGAATCTCGGTTGATTTCTTTTCCTCAGGGTACTTAGATGTTTCAGTTCCCCTGGTTCGCCTCTTGCACCTATGTATTCAGTACAAGATAACCATCTTATGATGGCTGGGTTCCCCCATTCAGACATCTCCGGATCAAAGTCTGTTTGCCGACTCCCCGAAGCTTTTCGCAGGCTACCACGTCTTTCATCGCCTCTGACTGCCAAGGCATCCACCGTATGCGCTTCTTCACTTGACCATATAACCCCAAGCAATCTGGTTATACTGTGAAGACGACATTCGCCGAAAATTCGCATGCTCAATTAAGAGCAACTCACAAATTTTACCTTAGCCTGATCCGTTACCAGTGAAAGTAACGTTCAGTCTATCTTTCTATCACATACCCAAATTTTTAAAGAACGATCTAGCCAAAGACTAGAAATCAACATTCACCATCATCACGATGGAATGCTCATTTCTAAGCTTTCAACAACAGAAGCAGTAGTGGTGGAGCCAAACGGGATCGAACCGTTGACCTCCTGCGTGCAAGGCAGGCGCTCTCCCAGCTGAGCTATGGCCCCGTATTTCTACAGGTATTCCCACACAAAATTGGTGGGTCTGGGCAGATTCGAACTGCCGACCTCACCCTTATCAGGGGTGCGCTCTAACCAACTGAGCTACAGACCCAATTTCGGGCTGCTTCGTATCGTCTTCTTCAATGAATCAAGCAATTCGTGTGGGAACTTATGGAGCAGCTGATGTCGTCGATTAAGGAGGTGATCCAGCCGCAGGTTCCCCTACGGCTACCTTGTTACGACTTCACCCCAGTCATGAATCACACCGTGGTAACCGTCCCCCCGAAGGTTAGACTAGCTACTTCTGGTGCAACCCACTCCCATGGTGTGACGGGCGGTGTGTACAAGGCCCGGGAACGTATTCACCGCGACATTCTGATTCGCGATTACTAGCGATTCCGACTTCACGCAGTCGAGTTGCAGACTGCGATCCGGACTACGATCGGTTTTATGGGATTAGCTCCACCTCGCGGCTTGGCAACCCTCTGTACCGACCATTGTAGCACGTGTGTAGCCCAGGCCGTAAGGGCCATGATGACTTGACGTCATCCCCACCTTCCTCCGGTTTGTCACCGGCAGTCTCCTTAGAGTGCCCACCATTACGTGCTGGTAACTAAGGACAAGGGTTGCGCTCGTTACGGGACTTAACCCAACATCTCACGACACGAGCTGACGACAGCCATGCAGCACCTGTCTCAATGTTCCCGAAGGCACCAATCCATCTCTGGAAAGTTCATTGGATGTCAAGGCCTGGTAAGGTTCTTCGCGTTGCTTCGAATTAAACCACATGCTCCACCGCTTGTGCGGGCCCCCGTCAATTCATTTGAGTTTTAACCTTGCGGCCGTACTCCCCAGGCGGTCAACTTAATGCGTTAGCTGCGCCACTAAGAGCTCAAGGCTCCCAACGGCTAGTTGACATCGTTTACGGCGTGGACTACCAGGGTATCTAATCCTGTTTGCTCCCCACGCTTTCGCACCTCAGTGTCAGTATCAGTCCAGGTGGTCGCCTTCGCCACTGGTGTTCCTTCCTATATCTACGCATTTCACCGCTACACAGGAAATTCCACCACCCTCTACCATACTCTAGCTCGACAGTTTTGAATGCAGTTCCCAGGTTGAGCCCGGGGATTTCACATCCAACTTAACGAACCACCTACGCGCGCTTTACGCCCAGTAATTCCGATTAACGCTTGCACCCTCTGTATTACCGCGGCTGCTGGCACAGAGTTAGCCGGTGCTTATTCTGTCGGTAACGTCAAAACAATTACGTATTAGGTAACTGCCCTTCCTCCCAACTTAAAGTGCTTTACAATCCGAAGACCTTCTTCACACACGCGGCATGGCTGGATCAGGCTTTCGCCCATTGTCCAATATTCCCCACTGCTGCCTCCCGTAGGAGTCTGGACCGTGTCTCAGTTCCAGTGTGACTGATCATCCTCTCAGACCAGTTACGGATCGTCGCCTTGGTGAGCCATTACCTCACCAACTAGCTAATCCGACCTAGGCTCATCTGATAGCGCAAGGCCCGAAGGTCCCCTGCTTTCTCCCGTAGGACGTATGCGGTATTAGCGTTCGTTTCCGAACGTTATCCCCCACTACCAGGCAGATTCCTAGGCATTACTCACCCGTCCGCCGCTCGCCACCAGGTACAAGTACCCGTGCTGCCGCTCGACTTGCATGTGTTAGGCCTGCCGCCAGCGTTCAATCTGAGCCATGATCAAACTCTTCAGTTCAAACATCTTTGGGTTTTTAAGAAACCCTAAACTTGGCTCAGCAATCGTTGGTTACATCTTTGATTTCTCGCGGAGTAACTTGTGATGCTGATAATCTTGTTGACTATCAGTCTGACTCCACAAGCACCCACACGAATTGCTTGATTCAGTTGTTAAAGAGCGGTTGGTTAAGAGCTTTCGTCTCAACCGAGGCGCGCATTCTACAGCAGCCTCTGTTGCTGTCAAGCGGTTATTTTCAGAAGTTTTCAAAGTTTCCTTTGCAACTTCAACCACTTGCGCTTCCGATCTCTCGTTAGCGGGAGGCGAATTCTACAGCGTTAGTCGCTGCTGTCAACACCTCTTTTTCTCCGCTTTCGACCGAGAAGATCGAACCGTCAATAAGGCGACAATACCCTGCCTTACCAACTCCTTCTGGCTTCGATGAACTGAAGCGTAACCGCTGTCAAAAACTGCGTAACTCGTTGTTTACCAAGGAGTTTTCCGTTTCGACTGCGCCGGAAGTGGGGCGAATTATAGACGTCCAGAATCTGCCGTCAACCCCTGATTACGCTTTTCTATCAGGATGTTCAAAATCCCTGCTTATATATAGACGCAACCGCAACGAATGCGCAGTATATTGCCCAACACATTACAAACTACTCTCGTTTCTCACCTCGGACGATGCCACGCAATGAATGACCACCCCCGCAGCCTTGCCTCGACCCTGTTCTCGGTAGGCCTGCTCTTGATAGCCATGGCATCGATCCAGTCCGGAGCCTCCCTGGCCAAAAGCATGTTCCCGGTTATCGGCGCTCAAGGGACCACCACCCTGCGGCTGATCTTCGCCAGCGTGATCATGCTGCTGCTATTGCGCCCATGGCGAGCGAAGCTCACCGCAAAATCCCTGCGCACGGTAATTGTCTATGGGATGGCGCTGGGCGGCATGAACTTCCTCTTCTATATGTCCTTGAACACTGTCCCTCTGGGTATCGCGGTAGCCCTGGAGTTCACCGGCCCATTAGCGGTCGCTATTTATGCCTCACGTCGGGCGATCGACTTTCTGTGGATCGCTCTGGCGGCAGTGGGTTTACTGCTGTTGATTCCAACTGGCGCCACGAGCGCAGGTATTGATCTGATTGGCGCAGGTTATGCCCTTGGCGCCGGTGTCTGCTGGGCGTTGTACATTCTGTTCGGCCAGAAGGCCGGTGCCGACAATGGCGTGCAGACCGCCGCATTGGGCGTGATGATTGCTGCACTGTTCGTAGCCCCCATCGGTATCGTCCATGCTGGTGCTGCGCTGCTGACACCCTCGCTGATTCCCGTGGCCATCGGGGTCGCGATTCTGTCCACTGCCCTGCCCTACACCCTGGAGATGGTCGCCCTCACACGGCTGCCGGCCCGGACCTTCGGCACATTGATGAGTATCGAGCCCGCGTTCGGTGCACTGTCCGGCCTGTTGTTCCTCCATGAATACCTTTCCCTGTCTCAGTGGATGGCAATCCTGTGCATCATTCTGGCGTCCGTCGGCGCAACCATGACCATGGGGAGCACCGCCAAGCCCGCAGTAGCGGCGGATTGATACGAGATTTGACGAGGGTCTAGTATTTACCGCTCATTTAGGCCATGTTTAGGCCACGTAACTCAGTGTCAGACATGGATTTTTTCAGATAGGGATATCAGAACGCTTCAAGCAAAAGCGAATGCAGGCAGACCCGGGCACAAAGATCCGGGGCCTCAATAAGGACAGCAATGAAACGAATTTTGATACTGATCGCCGTGCTTGCAGTTGCGGGCTGCGCGGCGACCTCGAAAACCCAGATCAAACACGGCAAGAAAGGGCTGCATATCAACTGTTCCGGGCTGTCGTCCTCCTGGGACCAGTGCTACACCAGCGCTGCCAACTCGTGCGCGCCCAAGGGTTACAAGGTGATTGCCAAGTCTGGGGATGCGGTCGAAGAGCCCGGAGATTATCCGTTTGGCCTTAACCCGGCCGGCTATACCAGCCGCAGCATGATCGTCATCTGCAAGTAATCCTCCAACCCTATTGGGCTTGCGTAGCCCGATAGGCGCCTCGCCCGGGATGCTGCTAACGTTCGTCAGTCACTGACCGTTCAGCAAAGGGCGACATCCATGACCACCGCTATCAATAGCAAGAAAATCGTATTGGTCGTCGGCGCAGGCGATGCCACCGGCGGCGCCATCGCCAAGCGTTTTGCCCAGGAAGGCTACGTCGCCTGCGTCACACGTCGCAGCGCAGACAAACTTCAGCCACTGGTAGATGCCATCACGATCAGCGGCGGCGAGGCTCATGGTTTTGCCTGCGATGCGCGCAAAGAAGAGGACGTGATTGCGCTCGTCGAGCAGATCGAAACCGCGATCGGCCCCATCGAAGCGTTCGTCTTCAATATCGGCGCCAATGTGCCCTGCAGTATTCTCGAAGAAACCGCCCGCAAGTATTTCAAGATCTGGGAAATGGCCTGTTTCTCAGGGTTTCTCAATGCTCGCGAAGTGGCCAAACGCATGGTCACCCGCCAACGGGGCACGATCCTGTTCACCGGGGCCACCGCCGGTTTGCGCGGTGCCGCAGGTTTTGCTGCCTTCGCCGGCGCCAAGCACGGGATTCGCGCCCTGGCCCAAAGCATGGCCCGCGAACTGGGGCCGATGAACATCCACGTCGCCCATGTGGTGGTCGATGGTGCCATCGACACCGACTTTATCCGCGACAGATTTCCGGAAAAATACGCGACCAAGGATCAGGACGGCATCCTCAATCCCGAGCATATCGCCGAAAACTATTGGTACTTACACAGCCAGCCACGGGACGCCTGGACGTTCGAGCTGGATCTGCGCCCCTGGAGCGAACGCTGGTAAGCCTTCCCCTACGACAAAAAGAAGAGCACATCGACATGAGTAAAACCGTGGAGTTCTTTTTCGACCTCGGCAGCCCCGCCACCTACCTGGCCTACACCCAACTGCCGAAAATCTGCGCGCAGACCGATAGTCAGCTGATCTACAAACCGATGCTGCTGGGCGGCGTCTTCAAAGCCACCGGCAACGCCTCCCCGGTGACCATTCCGGCCAAGGGTCGCTACATGTTTCAGGATCTGGACCGCTATGCCAAACGTTACGGTGTACCGCTGAAGTTCAACCCGCACTTCCCCATCAATACCCTGATGTTGATGCGCGCGGTCACGGGCATGCAATTAAGTCATCCCGAACGCTTTCAGGCGTTTATCGATTGCCTGTTTCATGCCCTGTGGGTGGAAGGGCGCAGCCTCGATGATCCCGCGACCGTTGCCGCCGTGCTGACGCAAAACGGTTTCGATCCGAATGAAGTGCTGGCACTGACCGCCGATGAGAACGTCAAAGCCGCCCTCAAGAAAAACACCGAGGAAGCAGTACAACGCGGTGTATTCGGCGCACCGAGCATGTTTGTCGGGAATCAACTGTTCTTCGGCCAGGATCGGCTGGACTTCGTCCTTGAAGCCCTGCGGGCACAATAGCCAGGCATGAGCCAGGCGCTGTTTCCAGCGCCTGAACTCAAGCCGATCAAATAGCCGCGGTCCGGGTGTTCAACCACTCAAGGGCCGCGCCATCGAGCAACGGGCTCAGGCGCTCGCGCACTTCGGCATGGTAGCCGTTGAACCACTGCTTTTCGTCTTCGGTCAGCAACGACGGTTCCAGGCAACGGGTGTCGATCGGGCACAGGGTCAGGGTTTCGAACTTCAGGAATTCACCGAACTCGCTCTTGCCCGCCTCGCGGTTCAACACCAGGTTCTCGATCCGCACGCCCCAGCGGCCCGGACGGTAGGTGCCCGGTTCGATGGAAGTGATCATCCCTGGCTGCATTGCAGTTTGCGGCGCGGCTGCCGCCTGATAGGCGATCACTTGCGGGCCTTCGTGAACGTTGAGGAAGTAGCCGACGCCGTGACCGGTGCCATGACCGTAGTCGACACTTTCGGCCCAGATCGGTGCGCGGGCAATGGCGTCCAGCAACGGCGACAGAATGCCCCGCGGGAACTGCGCGCGGGAGAGTGCAATCACGCCTTTGAGTACGCGGGTGCAATCGCGCTTCTGCTCGTCAGTCGGCGTCCCCACCGGCACCATCCGCGTAATGTCGGTAGTGCCGCCCAAGTATTGGCCGCCGGAGTCGATCAGCAACAGGCCGTCACCCTCGATGACCGCGTGCTCTTCTTCGGTGGCGTGGTAATGCGGCATCGCACCGTTGGCATTAAACGCAGCAATGGTGTTGAAGCTCAGTGACACATAATCCGGACGCCGGGTGCGGGCCGCGGTCAGGTGTTCGTCGATGGTCAGTTCGGTGATGCGCTCACGCCCCCATGCCGCCTCCAGCCAGGCGAAGAATTCGCACAGCGCCGCGCCATCCTGCTCCATGGCCCGACGGATGTGCTCGGCATCGGCCAGGCTTTTTTGTGACTTGGCCAGGGTGGTCGGGTTCAGGCCTTCGACCAGTTTCACATCACTGTTCAAGTTATCCAGCAGACCCGCCGTGACCCGCGCCGGATCGACTTGCAGGCTCGCGCCGCTTGGTATGGCGCGCAAGGCGGCGGCCACTTCGCTGTAATCGCGCAGGGTCACGCCGTCCTGTTCAAGGATCGCACGCAGCTCGGCGCTGACTTTACTCAGGGCGACGAACAAGGTGGCCTGTTGCTGGCTAATGAGCGCGAAGGACACAAACACCGGGTTGAACGACACATCGCCGCCGCGCAAGTTGAACAGCCAGGCGATGTCATCGAGGGTGGCGATGAAATGCCAGTCGGCACCGCGCTCTTTCAACACGTCACGCAGCTGGGTGAGTTTTTCGCCACGGCCGACGGTCGCCTGAGGCGGTAAGTGCTGATAAATCGGCTCGTTCGGCAAGCTCGGGCGATCACTCCAGACTTCGCTCAGCAAATCGATGTCAGTGCGCAGACGTGCGCCGCGTTCTTGGAGTTTGCTGCTCAGGGTACGCGCCGACGCCACGGCCATCACCGCGCCATCGACTGCAACGACACCGCCTTCAGGCGTTTGCTCGGCCAGCCAATCAAGCGGGCCGGGTTGACCCGGTTGCAGCTTGACCAGCTCGATACCGCTGCCCTTGAGTTCCTTGCTCGCTTGTTCCCAATAGCGGCTGTCGGCCCAGACGCCGGCGAAATCCGGTGTGACGATCAGCGTGCCGACCGAGCCATGGAAACCCGACAGCCACTGCCGCCCCTGCCAATAGCCCGGCAGGTATTCCGACAGGTGCGGGTCGGCCGACGGCACCAACAGAGCATGAATGCCCTCCCGGCTCATCAGCTCGCGGGTTTGCGCCAGGCGCCGGGGTACCAATCCATTGATCGAAGGCTGCGTACTCATCGTGTCTCCTGCTAACCACTTCATCATTATTGTTGGGTGCCGATCAGAGTCGGCGCTTAAGGACCTGTCGCCCAGAATGCCGGAGCACTGGCGGTGGCCGTTTTGATCAGGTGCGCAGCCTGGTCGATATCTTGCTCGGTGGTGAAACGCCCCAGGCTCAGGCGAATGGTGCGACTGGCCGAGCGCGCGTCATGCCCCAGCGCCAGCAGCACATGAGATGGCGCATTACTGGCGGAGTTGCAGGCCGACGTCGCGGAAAACGCGATCGAGGTGCTCAACACCGCGGAATTGAACTCACCTTCGTTGAAGGTCAGGCTCAGGGTATGGGGAATGCGTTGGGTCGGACTGCCATTGACGCGAATACCGGAAATGCTCAGCAGCTGATCGAGCAAGCGTTCACGCAGGCGCACGATGGTGGCTTTTTCTTCATCGAACAAAGCGGCCGCCAGTGCGAAAGCGGCGCCCATGGCTGCGATCTGGTGCGTCGCCAGAGTACCGGAACGCAACCCGCCCTCATGGCCGCCACCGTGGATCTGCGCCTGCAGGCGCTGTTGCGCACGAGGCCCGACGTACAGCGCGCCGATGCCTTTGGGGCCGTAGACCTTATGCGCCGAGAACGACATCAGATCCACCGGCCACCGGGCCAGGTCGATCGCTACTTTGCCCGCGCCCTGAGCCGCGTCAACGTGGAACAACGCATCGCGATCACGCACCACCTGGCCGATGGCCGGGATGTCGTTGACGGTGCCCAGTTCGTTATTGACCAGCATCAGCGACACCAGAAAGGTGTCTTCACGCATCGCCTCGCTGACTGCTTGCGGAGTTATCAGGCCTTCGGCATCGGGCACCAGATACGTCACGGCAATGCCGGCATCCTGCAATTGTTTGGCGGTGTCGAGAATTGCCTTGTGTTCAATCTGGCTGGTGATGATATGGCCGCCGGACACACCGCGGGCCTGGGTAACGCCCTTGAGTGCCAGGTTGTTGGATTCGGTGGCTCCGGAGGTCCAGACGATCTGCTCGGCCTGGGCGCCCACCAGTTCGGCGACCTGGCGCCGTGCGTGCTCGACCGATTGCCGGGCCTGTTGACCGAAGGCGTGGGAGCTGGATGCCGGGTTGCCGAAGTTTCCGCTAAAACCCAGACACTCGACCATCACCTTGATGACCCGCTCATCCACCGGCGTGGTGGCGGCGTAGTCGAAATACAACGGACGTTTATTCATAGAAGACTCGCAGAGCGTGTTCCGGGATCAGGAAGCTCGTCACTGGAAATATCAAAGCGCCGCCTTATGAGCGGCGCCGAATTTGCAGAACGATAGCAATACCCGATCGGAGGCCATTAAAGAAGAACAACTTCATTTAAAAGTGCGTAGGAACGCTCCTGAAGTCGAGCTTAACAGGCATCGGGCAACCGGTTGAAGCAATGCGTCAGCTAAAACTTTCAAGCAACAACGGATACATGGAAGCCACCAGCAACAAGGCCATGCCCCAGTTGAACAGGCGTAGCCAGCGGCGATCGCGCAGCACATTGCGCAACAGCGTGCCACAACCGGCCCACACACCGACGCTCGGCAGGTTGATCAGAGCGAAGACCGCGGCAATCACAATCACATTGGTGAAATAGCCCTGCATCGGCGTGTAGGTGCTGATGGCACCGATGGCCATGATCCAGGCCTTGGGGTTGACCCATTGAAACGCCGCCGCGCCCAAATAACTGATCGGCTTGCCCTCGCCCTGCTCACCCTCGGCGACCGGCCCGGAATGCGCAATCTTCCAGGCCAGGTACAGCAAATACGCCGCGCCGACATAACGCAGCACGGTGTAAAGCAGTGGATAGGTTTGAAACACCGTGCCCAGGCCGAAACCGACGGCCACCACCAACACGAAGAAGCCGCAGGTAATGCCCAGCATGTGAGGGATGGTGCGGCTAAAGCCGAAATTCACGCCCGAGGCCAGCAACATGGTGTTGTTCGGGCCGGGGGTGATCGAGGTGACAAGAGCGAACAGGGCAAAGCCCAGCAGAAGGTCGAGCGAGAGCATGGGGGGCAGTCCATCAGAGTCAGTCAGGTGTTGACCCTATCGCACGCCTTGAGGGAAACCCATGGACAGTTGCGTGAAAGTTAGAGCAGTACAGTTGTCGCTCAGCTTTGGCGACCGTGCATCTGTACTGTGCGCTCGGCGTTCATCTCGCCTTGCTTGTCAAAACTGATCGATTTGGTCGGCTGGCCGAGCAATTCGGCTTTCTTCGCGTGGTACTCCTCGAAGGACAAGCCCCGACGGTTCAAGGCTTCCAGCGCCAGTTCCCGGGTTTCTTCAGCGGTGTAGGGGCGTAGTTCCGGTGAAACATGACTGGCACATCCGGCGAGGACGGAAACGGCGAGCAACAGAAAAGTGGTGAGTAGAGTTTTCATTTCGAAAGTCCGGATAGCTGGGTTCGGGGCAATGAACACAGGCTACCGACGCGCCCCGACGGGCAGAAATCAATGCTCTCGATAGTGGGTATCGGGAATTGGTGAACTGGCAGTGAACAAGCGTCGCGCCACAGAGAACCTGTCGATCCAGGTTCTTACCGCTGATGCACCAAAATTGCAGTGCGGCGCGTTGTCGTGACTGCGGCTACTCGTCGGGCACTCAGTTGTGGCGAAGGGGTTGACCTATAGTTATCCGACCGGAAAACGGCGAAGGAACACCTTAACTCCACAACAATAAAGGGAGAACCGTCATGAGCGTCAAACCTATTCCAGAGGGTTATCACAGCATCACCCCTTATCTGGGCATTCAGAAAGCTGCCGAAGCCATCGACTTCTACAAGAAAGCCTTTGGCGCCACCGAAGTCATGCGCCTGGCCATGCCCGACGGCGGCATCGGGCACGCCGAACTGCGTATCGGCGATAGCCCGATCATGCTGGGCACACCCTGTGACCAAGGGCCCTTGAGCAACCCGGACAAATCGCCGTCCGTGGGCCTGCATTTGTATGTGAACGATGTGGACAAGTCCTATAAACAGGCCATCAATGCCGGTGCCACGGTGGTGTCCGAGGTCAAGGATCAGTTTTATGGCGACCGCACGGGGACCTTGAAGGATCCCTATGGGCATGTGTGGTTTCTGGCCACGCGCAAGGAGGATCTGACGCAGGAACAGATCGAACAGCGGGCGAAGGAGATGTTCAAGCAGGGTTGATAGCTTCGGTATGTGATCAGCCCCCATCGCGAGCAGGCTCGCGATGGGGGCATCACATTCAACATCAATATTGGCTGTTCCCACACAGCGCAGAAACACGAAACATTTACTTTCATATCCCCTTTCGGGATTTCCGATGCTCATACGTCTTATTTAGATGCAGCCGGTCGCGTAGGCAAAAGCCACGACCGGGCCTTTCATGGACCTCAACGCTGGGAAGCCCGCAGCAGAGGTCCTCTCATCGAAACAAGACCTTTAATCATGTCGAAGAAATCCCGCTCAAAACTCTGGTTTCTGGTCCATAGCTGGCTGGCCCTGCCCATCTGGTTCTTTGTATTGATCGTCTGTGTGACCGGCACATTGGCGGTGGTCAGTCAGGAAATCGTCTGGCTGGCCAACCCGCAAATGCGCGCCAGCCCGCCTTCGGACGACGCGCCGCTGCTCAGCTATGACCAGATCATCGCCGCCATCAAAAAGGCCGAGCCCCAAACGCTGGTCGAAAGTATCAACCGTCCCGACGAGTCGCATTTCGCCCTGGACG
The DNA here is from genome assembly GCF_001655615.1 of Pseudomonas sp. GR 6-02. Classification (GTDB taxonomy): domain Bacteria; phylum Pseudomonadota; class Gammaproteobacteria; order Pseudomonadales; family Pseudomonadaceae; genus Aquipseudomonas. The sequence goes on along the minus strand of NZ_CP011567.1, from coordinate 1,930,149 downwards.
TGAAGGTCAGCTACCCGGACGGACGCTCGGTGACGGTCTATGTGAACCCCTACAGCGGGGCGATTCAGGGCACCGCTCCACCCTTCAACTTCCAGGCCTTCACTCGCGCGCTGCATGGCTGGTGGCTGGTGCCATTCACCAACGGCTACAGCTGGGGCTGGTATCTGGTGTCGTTCCTCGGCTTGCCGATGCTGGCTTCACTGGTGACGGGGCTCGTGGTCTACAAACGGTTCTGGAAAGGCTTCTTGCGACCGACCCTGCGCATTCGTCATGGCGCGCGGATTTTCTGGGGCGACTTTCACCGGCTCAGCGGCATCTGGTCGATCTGGTTCATTGCGGTGATTTCCGTCACCAGCACCTGGTTCATGATTGAAGCGATCCTGTCCGATAACCACATTTCGATTTCCACCGCGCCGGTCGCCCCCGTCGTCCCGCGTGAGAGCGTGCCGCTCACCGTCGATGGCGCACCGGCGCCGATGATCAGCCTGGAAAGCGCGATCCGCGAGGCCAAGGAACGCATTCCTGGCCTGGAAGACAGCTCTGTCAGCCTCCCCGCCAATGCCTATAGCCATCTTTTGGTGAGCGGGCGCAGTTGGTACCCGTTGATCTACCAGAGCGCCGAGGTCAACCCTTACACCGGTGACATTTCCACCACGCGCCTGCTGTCGGATCGTTCGGGTCTGGAGCTGGTGACCGAATCCATGCGTCCGCTGCACACCGGCGATTTCGGCGGTATCTGGATCAAGCTGATCTGGTTCTTCTTTGGTCTGATCCTGAGCATGATGGTCCTCAGCGGCCTGTTGATCTGGACCAAACGCACCGCCCTGGCCACGGCCAATGCGCTCAAGCGCAGCAACAAGCGTCCACGGGCTGCGCTGACCGGCCAGCCGGCCCCGGCCATGAGCCGCGAAGCCACGGAGGGCAGCCGATGAGCCAGGTCGCAGCAGAAAAACCACGCTCGCCGCTAAGCCGCTTCTGGCACACATGGCGTTTCCACATCAACGTGCTGCTGTTGCTGGTGCCGCTGGGATTCATGCCCAAATACTTCGCCGACGCAGCGCTGTTTCGCGGAGACACCGGCCTGGGTGAGCGTGAAGTCGGAGAAGTTCAGGTCGGCCCCTGGAGCCTGCGCCTGGCTGAATTACGCAACGCTGCCCCGGTATCCGATGGCCCTGCCGGCTACTTGAAGTCCTTCAATGCTGCGCTCTGCGACAGCTGTCGCGATCAGGTCAAGGCGACTTACCTGCGCATTGGCAAACCGCGCAGCCTGCGCGCCGCCGGGGTGATTTTCTTTGGCACGCCCTACCACATGGGCGCCGCGTTGCCGGTACCCGAAAAGACCAAAAACGACGCTGAACTGTGGATCACCATGGAAGGCTGGGACGGCGCCATGCATCAAGCCTCCATCCCCCTGAGCCAGGCGTCGCCGGCCACCGTCGCATGGCTGAACAGACAAGGAGGCAAACCATGACCAGCGTTTTTCGCCCCGTTTTACTGGTGCTCAGCACCGTCTTCAGCACCAGCGCTCTGGCCCACAACCCGATGTGCGAGTGCAAGGCCATCGACGCCGAACAGATCCGTTGCACCGGTGGTTTCTCCGACGGCAGCGGCGCGCCGGGCGTGACTCTGGATGTGATCGGCTACGATGAAACCATTCTGGTGCCAGGCAAGCTCGGCACCGATTCGACCCTGACGTTCAAGAAGCCCGGCGCTGAATTCTACGTGCTGTTCGACGCCGGTCCCGGCCACGTGGTCGAGATCGACCAAGCCGACATCGAGGCGCCCTGAGCATGAGCACGCCAACCACCCAAGTGGTGCGCCCGGCCGGAGCCGGCCATGAAACCCTCTATGTGTTGCTGTTGTGCCTGATGATCCTGGCGGTGGCCGGCTCGGTAGTCGCCTGGCGCGGCGAGTCCCGGGAAGTGAGCAGCGTCGGCAGCCATCAACTGGATGCCCGCCGCGACCTGAGCGCATCCGAGCAAGGTATTTACGCAGACCTGCGGGTCACGCTGGATGAAATCCATCTGTTGCGCGAGGAACAGCAAGCGCTGCCCACACCCGCCACCCTCGCCGAGGAAGGTTTCGCGCCGTTTGCCCAAGACGCCAGTTCTGTCAGTCGAGGCGGTCATGCCTGGCAATTGCTGGACGCCAAGGCGTACTTCGGCCAGAGCCAGGCACCCACCGTGGCCGGCTCATTCCTGATGCGTTTGACTGCTGACGACGATGCGCCAGACATCTGGCTCAACCGCTCCAAAGCCCTCGCGCCCCCGGCTGATCTGACTGACGCCGCGCTGGAAAGCGCTGGCTGGCAGCAGATCGTCGCGCAATTCGATGCCGGGGTCACCCGCCAGCATCGGCACTGACCCCTCGCCCTCACCCGAGAGAAGACCGCTTTCCCATGCCTAGTTCATCTCAACGTCGTTTTTTGCGCCTGCTGCTGGTCGGCCTGCTTGCCTGTTTGCTGACGCCTCTGGCCAGTGCTGACGAAGCCAAGCGCCTGCGCATCGGCATCACCCTGCACCCTTATTACAGCTACGTGGCCAATATCGTCGGCGACAAGGCCGAAGTGGTGCCGTTGATCCCGGCCGGTTTCAACCCGCACGCCTATGAGCCCCGCGCCGAGGACATCAAACGCATCAGCGGGCTCGACGTAATCGTGCTCAACGGTGTGGGCCATGACGACTTCGCCGACCGCATGATCTCCGCCAGCGAAACCCCGAATATCAAAGTGATCGAAGCCAACGAAAACGTGCCACTGCTGGCCGCCACCGGTGTCGCCGCTCGCGGTGCCGGTAAAGTGGTCAACCCGCACACGTTCTTGTCGATCAGCGCTTCGATTGCCCAGGTCAACAACATTGCCCGCGAGTTGGGCAAGCTCGACCCGGCCAACGCTAAAACCTACACCCAGAATGCCCGCGCCTACGGTAAGCGCCTGCGGCAGATGCGCGCCGATGCCCTGGCCAAACTGACCCAGGCGCCGAACGCCGAGCTGCGCGTGGCCACGGTCCATGCTGCCTACGACTATCTGCTGCGCGAGTTCGGCCTGGAAGTCACTGCCGTGGTCGAGCCGGCCCACGGCATCGAACCCAGCCCCAGCCAACTGAAAAAGACCATCGATCAACTGCGGGAGCTGGACGTGAAAGTGATCTTCTCGGAGATGGATTTCCCGTCCACTTACGTCGAAACCATCCAGCGTGAGTCCGGGGTGAAGCTGTATCCGCTGTCGCACATTTCCTATGGCGAATACACCGCCGACAAGTACGAAAAGGAAATGACCGGCAACCTCAACACCGTGGTTCGGGCGATTCAGGAGTCTGGCGCATGACCGCTCAAGAAACCCTGACCGTACAAAGCGCCGGCCCGACCCTCGACTTCGCCGAAGTCAGCCTGACGCTGGGGCGCACGACCATCCTCGACAACGTAACTTTTCAGGTCCGGCCCGGCAGCGTGCATGCCCTGGTTGGCCCCAACGGTGGCGGCAAGAGTTCGCTGATCAAGACCCTGCTCGGGCAGATGCCGCATCAGGGCCGTTTGAGCCTGCAATGGCCCGACGAACCGGGGACTATCGGCTACGTGCCGCAAGCGCTGGAGTTTGATCGCGGTTTGCCGATGACCGTCGACGACTTCATGGCGGCCATGTGTCAGCGACGTCCGGCGTTCCTCGGTTTGAGCAAGCATTACGCAACGGCCATTGGCGAGGCGCTGGAACGGGTCGGCATGCAGGACAAACGCAAACGGCGCATGGGCGCGTTGTCCGGCGGCGAACGCCAGCGGGTTTTGTTGGCCCAAGGGCTGATTCCGGCGCCGCAATTGCTGGTGCTCGATGAACCGATGTCGGCGCTCGATGAGGCCGGTATCCAAGTGTTCGAACGGCTGCTGGGCGATTGGCGCCAGAGCGGCATCACCGTGCTGTGGATCGAGCATGATCTGGAAGCGGTCGGGCGTCTGGCGGACCGGGTCACCGGGCTCAATCGTCGGGTGTTGTTCGATGCCACGCCGAAACAGGCGCTGACCCCGGAGCGACTGCTGACCTTGTTCTCGACCCATCCCCGGAGCGCTGCCTGATGAGCTACGAAGCCTTTCGTTTGATGGTCCAGGGTTGGGCCTCGTCGGGTTACCTGCCGGAAGCGCTGGCCTATGGATTTGTGGTCAACGCCCTGCTCGCTGGATTGCTGATCGGCCCGGTGCTGGGCGGTTTGGGCACGCTGGTGGTGGTCAAGCGCTTCGCATTTTTCTCCGAAGCGGTGGGTCACGCGGCGTTGACTGGCGTGGCCATCGGCATTCTGCTCGGTGAACCTTACACCGGGCCTTATGGCAGCCTGTTCGGTTACTGCCTGCTGTTCGGGATTTTGCTGAACTACCTGCGCAACCGCACGGGTCTGGCGCCGGATACATTGATCGGCGTGTTTCTGTCGGTGTCGTTGGCGCTGGGCGCGAGCCTGCTGTTGATTCTGGCGGGCAAGATCAATGTGCACATTCTGGAAAACGTGCTGTTCGGCTCGGTACTGACGGTCAACGGCAACGACCTGCTGGTGTTGGCTATCGTCGGCTCGCTGGTCATGGCACTGGCCCTGCCGCTGTACAACCGCATCATGCTCGCCAGTTTCAACCCGCAACTGGCGGCGGTACGTGGCGTGGCGGTGAAAACCCTGGACTACCTGTTCGTGATCCTGGTGACGCTGATCACGGTGGCAGCGGTGAAAGTCATCGGCGCGATTCTGGTCGGCGCCCTGCTGGTGATTCCAGCGGCGGCCGCGCGGTTGCTCAGCCAGTCGTTGAAGGGTTTTTTCTGGTGTTCGGTGCTGATTGCCACGGTGAGCACCTTGTGCGGAATTCTCGCGCCGATTGTCTTTGACCTGCCCATCCCGTCCGGTGCCGCGATCATTCTGGTGGCCGGTATCGCCTTCGCCCTGGCCGCGATCGCTCGCGGCATCCTCCCCAGCCTGAAAGGGAACCTCGGATAAATGTGCTTTTCTCTGCGTCAACTGACCCTGGCATTGACCTTCACATTGCCCCTGTGCGGTCTGGCCAATACTTGCGCTGCGGCGGACAGCGCCAAACCGCTGCACGTGCTGGCGTCCTTGCCGATCACCTATGGTCTGGGCGAAGTGTTGCTCAAAGGCACCGAAATCAAACTGGAACGGGCCGCTCCAGAGAATCTGCCCGGCAGCCGACAGACCGCCTATTTCACCGGTCGTGGCGCTCCGGCGCTGGCCAAGCTGGCGACCGACGCCGATGCCGTGATTGGTCTGCGTTCCCTGTGGGCGGATGATCCGCTGTACCCGATATCCCGGCGCAGCAATATTCGTATCGTCGAAGTCGACGCCGCCCGCCCGGTGGACGGCGCCCTTCCCGGCATCGCCGTGCAGCCCGGCAGCAAGGTCGACGGGTTGAACAGCCAGCCGTGGCTTTCCAGCAACAACATGGGGCGCATGGCAGACGTGATGGCGGCGGACCTGGTGCGCCTGGCGCCGGCGGCCAAACCGACCATCGAGGCCAATCTGGCAGCGCTCAAGCAGCGCCTGCTCAAGCTCAGTGCCGACAGCGAAGCGCGGCTGGCCAGTGCCGATAACCTGAGCGTGATGAGCCTGAGCGATCATTTCGGCTACCTGATCGGCGGCCTCAACCTGGAGCTGATCGGCCTCGATGCACGGCCGGATGCCGAGTGGACGCCTGAAGCGCTCAAGCAGTTGAGTGCGACGCTCAAGGACCATGACGTGGCGGTGGTGTTGCATCATCGACAGCCGTCGGAGGCGGTGAAAGCGGCGATCTCGCAGGCAGGCAGTCGGTTGGTGGTGTTGAGTGTCGATGCGGCGGATCCGGTGGCCGAGCTGGAAGGGAATGTGGATCAAGTGATCAAGGGGTTGAGCGGGGCATAACGTCGGTTAAACCCGCGATGGCAGCCGCGCAGACAACAGAGATTTCAAACGTGAAAAACCCGCTGACCGTCACCGGTTCAGCGGGTTTCTTTTTGCGCGGCGACTCAGTGAGCCACGGCCGCCTGCTCTTCCATTTTCTGGCGCAGGCTCAGTGGACGCATGTCAGTCCAGACCTCTTCGATGTAGGCCAGGCATTCCTTTTTCAGGCCGCTCTTGCCCACGGTGCGCCAGCCTTGTGGCACGGCTTTGTAGTCGGGCCAGATCGAGTATTGCTCTTCGTGGTTGACCACGACCTGAAAGAGGATGTCCTCGCGGTCGAATACTGACGTCATGCTGTCTCTCCATCGCTATAGGGTGGGCTGCACACCGCGCGCAGCCGTTATGTAGAAGGAACGTTAAAGGCGCTGAAAAATTTAGAGGCTGGCGACGGCTGCGGCCATGGCCCTGCCGAAAATGTCGGCCACCCGATCGATTTCGGCAGCGGTGATCACCAACGGCGGCAGGAAACGCACGACACCGCCATGACGCCCGCCCAGCTCGAGGATTAACCCACGCTTGAGACATTCGCGCTGCACCAACGACGCCAGACGACCGAATACCGGTGGATGGCCTTGAGCGTCCGGCGCACCAGCCGGGTCGACCAATTCGACACCCAGCATCAAGCCACGTCCGCGAATGTCGCCCAGCTGCGGGAAGTCCCGCTGCAGGATGTGCAGGTGTTCGCTCAAGCGCTCGCCCATGGTGGCGGCGTGCTCGCAAACCTTGTGCTCGGTCAGGTAGCGCATCACCGCAGAGCCTGCGGCCATGGCCATCTGATTACCGCGGAAGGTTCCGGCATGGGCGCCTGGCAGCCAGGTGTCGAGCCAGTCGCGATAGACCACCACCGCCAGCGGCAGGCTGCCGCCGATGGCCTTGGACATCACCACCACATCCGGAATGATTCCGGCGTGCTCGAAGGCGAACATCTTGCCGGTGCGGGCAAAGCCGCTCTGAATCTCATCGACGATCAGCGCCACGCCGGCCTGCTCGGTGATGCGCCGCAAACCGCGCAGCCAGTCGAGATCGGCCGGAATCACCCCGCCCTCGCCCTGCACCACTTCGACGATCACCGCAGCCGGCAGTTGCACGCCAGCCTCTGGATCGTTCAGCAGGTTCTCCAGGTAATTCAGGTTGACCTGCACTCCCTGCGCGCCACCGAGCCCGAACGGGCAACGGTAATCGTAGGGATACGGCATGAACTGCACGCCATTGCCGAGCAAGGCACCCAACGGCTTTTTCGGTCCCAGACTGCCCATCAGGCTCAGCGCGCCCTGACTCATGCCGTGGTAACCGCCCTGGAACGACAAGACGGTGCTGCGCTCGGTGGCGGTACGCACCAGCTTCAGCGCGGCTTCCACGGCATCGGTGCCGGTGGGGCCACAGAACTGAATCTTCGCTTCAGCGGCCAATGCCGGCGGCAGCAGGCCGAACAGGTCCTGGACAAACCGGTCCTTGACCGGCGTGGTCAGGTCGAGGGTGTGCAGCGGCAGTTCATCGCTCAGCACTTGCTGGATCGCTTCGATCACCACCGGATGGTTGTGCCCCAGGGCCAGGGTCCCGGCACCGGCCAGGCAATCGATGAAACAACGGCCTTCGACGTCTTCGACAAAAATGCCCTTGGCACGCTTGAGTGCCAGGGGTATGCGTCGCGGGTAGCTGCGGGCGTTCGATTCCTGTTGGCTCTGACGGGCCAGCAGCGGCGATTCGTTGAACTGATAAAGCGTCTCGGCAGGCGTCGGGGCAATCCGGGCCGGCTGATCTTCGATAAGGCTGGTAGCGACTGACATCTCTCGACCCCTGTTGATAGTGACCAAAACTGCACACCGGGCAGGTGCGCATTCCGTTCACGGGGCGCACTTGCAGGTTTTCCTGTTCTGGAAACGCATCAAGGGCTCGAGGATTTAGACCCTCGATCAGCTTTCTATGAAGGTGGTGGCAGCGCCTTGTGCATGGGAATGGCGTGGAGCCCCGCCACCGTGAAAGCTTCAGCGCAAGCCCGGTAACCCAGGCGGTGGTAAAACGCTTCGCCGGTGCGCGTGCTGTTGAGACGTACCTGGGGCAAACCCTGAGCAATCAACCACGTCTCCAGATCATGCACCAACGCTTGTCCGGCGCCCCGTCGAAACCATTCCGGTTGCACGTAACAAAACGCAACCTTGCCGCTGATCGCCGCCATGGCGACGCCGACCGGTTTGTCTTGCAACAGGGCGATGTTCAGGTACAACCGCGGGTCGTTCAGCCAGGGCTGCACGTGTTCGATGGTTTTGTTGTGGGTCCAGGTGGCGACGGTTCGCGGGTCGTTACGGTGGTCGAGCGCGCAGCCGACGCGAATGGAGCGCTCGACGATTCGGCTGATGATGCCGGCGTCGGCAGACGTTGCCTTGCAGATGTGTATCGATGCAGTCATGGCGCTGTTACCTCAATCCATTGAGTCAAAGCTGCCGGGGACGATAACGCCGTGGGGGCCGGGAGGCCAACGGAGAGACGTTACATTTGGTGTGCAACAACATAGACACCCTGTGGGAGCGGTGTCTGTTAGACAGGTTGCAACGGCATCGTCAATTCAACCCGCAGGCCATCCGGCCGGCTGTCGAAATGCAGGGTACAGCCGCAGCGCTGGACGATGGCCTGGACAATCGCCAGACCGAGGCCGCAACCGGTGCTCTGGCCATTGCGCCAGAAGCGTTGGGTCAGGTGTTGCAAGTCGTCTTCGGCAATTCCCGGACCGTGGTCGCGCACCAGAAAGTGCACGCGATTGCCATTGGTTTCCAGGCTCAGCTCCACCGCCCTATCGCCCGGTGTATGGCGCAAGGCGTTGTCGAGCAAGTTGCGTAATGCAGCAATCGACAGCACTGCGGGCATTTGCAGCGGCGCATCGGAGAATCTGGCCGGCACCTGAAACTTGATCCGCTGACGATCGCCGCTGGCGGCATCCTGAATCGCCAGTTTTGCCACCTGCTCAGCGCTGCACTGCACGCCATCATCGAACGACAAGCTGCCCTCGACACGCGCCAGCAGCAGCAATTGTTCAAGGGTACGGTGCAGACGGTCGGCGCCCTCTTCGGCCCGGGCCAGGGACTGATCCCGTGCGGCACCGTCGGTCATGCGCGCCACTTGCAGGTGGGTTTTGATCGCAGTCAGCGGGCTACGCAATTCGTGCGCCGCATCACCGGTCAGGCGTCGTTCACGCTCGATGGTCTTGCCGATGCGCTGGAACAACTGATTCTGGGTTTCCAGCAGCGGTTGCAATTCGCTGGGCAACGGCTGGATCTGCAATGGCTCCAGAGAATCGGCGCTACGCCGCATCAACGCATCGCGCATACGATTGAGCGGTGCCAGCCCCTGACCGATGCCGAGCCACAACAGGCACAGGCAGCCAAGCAGCGCCACGCCGACGGGCACCGAAGCCGCCAGCAGAATGGACATGTTCAGCGCTTCACGCTCGATCTGCCGGTCGGCGGTGGTAATGCGCACATCGCCCCGCGCCAAGGTGAAACTGCGCCATGGCGCGCCGTCGATAATCTGATCGTGGAAACCCATTTTCTCGGCCTCCAGCGCTTGCTCGGGGTTGCTGTGGCTGCGGGCCAGAATCTCGCCGCGCAACGAGCTGACCTGACAGGCCATGCCGCCGGGGATATTCAGTTGTTCAGCGCTGAAATGGGTGCCCTCGCCCTTGCTCGGCAATGCCGGCAGTTGCTCCAGTAACCCGGCGACCATCCGCGCCGAGGCAACCAGCCGCTGGTCGAGGGAAAACATCATCTGGTTGCGCAGATCGCTGAGCATCCAGGCGGCGGCCAGGGCCCAGATCAGCGCAAATGCGGCGCCGAGGGTCAGGCTCAGACGCAAACGCAGGCTCATCACTTCGATTCTTCTCCGCCATCGGCCGGCCCCAGGCGATAGCCCAGGCCACGCACCGTCTCGACAATGCCATTGCCGAGTTTACGCCGCAGGTGATGGATATGGACGTTAAGGGCGTTGCTTTCCAGCTCATCGTTGAAACCGTAGACGCTGTCTTTCAGTTGCTCGGTTGAGAGTACGCGACCACGGTTGTGCAGCAAGGCTTGCAACAGCGATTGCTCGCGACGGGAAAGGTCCACCGGCTGACCGCCCAGCATGGTTTCGCGGCTGCTCGGATCGTAGGTCAAACGACCGTGCTCGATCAGGTTGACGCTGCGCCCCGCCACTCGTCGCAGCAAGGTGTGCAGGCGCGCTGCCAGTTCGCGCAGGTCAAAAGGCTTGAGCAAGTAATCGTCGGCCCCGGCCTGCAAACCGTCGACGCGATCGGTGACCGAATCCCGCGCCGTGAGAATCAACACCGGAATCTCCAGGCCACTGTGACGCAACTGCTGCAACAGCTTCAGGCCATCCTCATCGGGAAGGCCAAGGTCGAGCACCATGACATCGAACTCAGCCACCTTGAGCATCGCCCGGGCAGCCGACGCGGTGGCGACGTGCTCGACGGTCAGGCCTTGCGCGGTCAGGCCGGCAACAATTCCGCTGGCGATCAGCTCATCGTCTTCGCAAACCAGTACATGCATGGGAGCCCCCAGGACAAAAAAGCGAGTGAAGCAGCTGAGGATTAAGCCGCAATTATGGCAAGGCCCGCCGCTGACGAGAAGCAGCGCCTCCCTCGCAGGCGTCGCGACCGCTAAGCGACGAAGTTGAAAGTGAAGTTCGCTGTTAATCCATGGCCGAACGCCTGCGCACATGTCGTTTCAAACCGAAACATATTCCATCCTGAAAACATGACCACAGCGTAAAACATCACGCTACCCTAGCACGGCTCCACTCCAGGCCAATCATTACCTGGAAGAAAGTCATTTAAGACCCGAACCATACTTGATTATCTGAAAGGAATCAGATCATGCCGACACTTAAAAACATCGTGACCGTCGATTGGCGTTCAGGAAAAGACAAGATCTACTTCATCTTCAAAGACACCGATACTTATTCCCGCTTTGATATTCCCGATAACAAGGTCTCTGATGGATACCCCTGGCCGATTAAAGGAAACTGGGGGACGTTGGAAAACCACATGAAAAACCTGCGGTTTGGATTTACGACCACGGGCATAACGCTTGATCGTCCCATGGACTCTTCTGACCTCGATATCCTTTGGCTTTTCTATTACGAGCGCACTACGCCGATGGTCTGCGCCTACAATCAGGATACCGATGCGGTAATGCAGACCCGCAAGGTTGAAGACACTAAATGGAAGCTGCTGTTGCCTCACTTTGATCGAATCGTTGCAGGGACATGGTGGCAAGTAAGTCGCCCCTCACTCTTTCGATTCATCATGAATGACGGGAACTCCCTCTATCTGGATTTGGACGAGGATCCCAACCGGGACCGCGGCTATATAGGTGGCAAACTTGACGACGACCTCCCTCCTCCTGTTGTGACCCCGGTCCAGTCACTGAGGACAGAGCCCATTACAGAAGCTACCTGGCCCGGTCTTGCTCCCTATAAAGACCGGATCATTACAGCGGTGCAAAACGATCGGACTTTCGCCGACAGTTATTACTATATCTTTCTGACTGACAATCAGTTTCTGACTTACAACATTCCGGAAAATCGCCTGGTTTCCGGTCCGCATACGGTCGACAGCCAATCCTGGCCAGGCCTGTTGCGCAACTGAAGTTTCAAGCCGTAGTGGCTGCCTTCTGACGGGGCAAGCGGGCGGTACCGGCGGCGGTTAATCATCGGTTAATCGCCGCCACCCATTGTGCAGTCAACTTGCACAGGGATAAGGCTTACCCATGCGTCGACTGTTTCTATTTTTTGTTCTCTTGATCTCGGGTGTGGCCCAGGCAGGGATAAATCCGTTCGACACCAAACCTGAATTCTTGCCAGTGGAAAAGGCCTTTGCCTTTACCTCCGAACGCCTCGAATCAGGTGAAACACAGCTCTATTGGCAGATTACCGACGGTTATTACCTTTATCAGAAACGCCTGAATTTCGAAGGTTTGTCTGCGCAACAGCACCCGGTATTACCTGACGGCGAAGCACACAGCGATGAGTTCTTCGGCGAACAAGAGGTTTATCGCCAAGGCCTGGAGCTGAAGATTCCGGCGGGAGCCACCGGTCAGATCAAGGTGGGTTTCCAGGGGTGTGCCGATGCCGGTTTGTGTTATCCGCCGCAAACCCAGATCGTGGACCTGGGCGGCAAGGCTACTGCATCTGCGGCCAGCGAAGCGCCGGACCAAGCCTTGGCCAGCGGCCTGCAACAACGTGCGCTGGGCTGGAGCTTGTTGGTGTTCTTTGGTCTGGGCCTGTTGCTGGCCTTCACCCCTTGCTCGTTGCCGATGCTGCCGATTCTGGCGGGGTTGATCGTTGGCAGTGGTGCCACGCCCAAACGCGGTTTTGCCCTCGCCGGCAGTTATGTGATCAGCATGGCGCTGGTGTATGCGGCGATGGGTGTTCTGGCGGCGTCGCTTGGCGCGAACCTTCAAGCGCTGTTGCAGAGTCCATGGCTGTTAGGCAGCTTTGCGGCGGTGTTCGTGCTGCTGGCCTTGCCGATGTTCGGTTTTTTTGAACTGCAATTGCCGGTGGCCGTGCGGGATCGGCTGGAACATGTTTCACGCAGCCAGCGCGGTGGCAACCTGATGGGCGCCGGTGTGCTGGGGGCCTTGTCCGGTCTGTTGGTGGGGCCGTGCATGACTGCCCCATTGGCCGGCGCCCTGCTCTATATCGCCCAGAGCGGAAATGCGCTGCACGGCGGGTTGATTCTGTTCGCCCTGGGCATCGGCATCGGTGTGCCGCTGTTGCTGCTGGTCACCGTCGGCAATCGCTTCCTGCCTAAACCTGGCGCCTGGATGAACCTGCTCAAGGGTGTGTTCGGTTTCCTGTTTCTCGCCACGGCTTTGCTGATGCTGCGCCCGGTGCTGGATGAATCGCTGTGGCTCGGTATGTGTGGCGGTTTGCTGCTGATCGCCGCCTACAGCGCCTGGAAGCAGTCCCAGGGGTTTGGCCGCGTTGCCCATCTGTTCGGCGCCAGTTCGCTGCTGCTGGGGTTATGGGGCAGCCTGCTGGTGGTCGGTGCGGCGGGCGGCAGTGACGATCCGTATCAGCCGTTGCAGGTGTACAGCGCCGGTCGTACCGGCGCTGTCTCGCCAAGCGCTCACGATGCATTCACTACGATCAAGGAGCCCGCGTCCCTGCAGCGCGAGCTCGACGCCGCCAAGGCCCAGGGCCAATGGGTGCTGCTGGACTATTACGCCGACTGGTGTGTGTCGTGCAAAGTCATGGAAAAACAGGTCTTCGGCAAACCTCAGGTACTGGATGCGCTGAGCGATGTGCGCTTGCTACGGCTGGACGTCACCGCCGACAATGCCGCCAGCCGCGAACTGCTCGGCCGTTATAAAGTGCCGGGGCCGCCGAGCCTGTTGTGGATCGGCACCGACGGCGAAGAGCGTCGCAGCCAGCGCATCACCGGCGAGGTCGATGCCGGCACTTTCCTGCAACGCTGGACCACCACCCGAGACGCTCGTTAATGCTGACCTTTACCCTCGGCACCTTTGCCATCGCGCTTAACCATTTGCTGCTGATCAGTGCCCTGGCGCTGGCGACGTTTGTCGGCTGGCGGGTGGCCAAGCGTGGCGGCGAGAACCCGGAATCGGTGCTGTTCAGCCTGTTCCTGCTGGGCATGCTGGCGGCCCGGGTCGGCTTCGTGATTGCCTACTGGGCACAGTATCGCAACGATCCGTGGCAGATCATCGACCTGCGCGACGGTGGTTTTCTCGCCTGGCCGGGGGTGATCGTGCTCTTGCTGGCGGCGTTGTACCGCGGCTGGCGTCAACCGGGCCTGCGTCGGCCATTGGGCTTTGGCGTGGCCAGCGGTCTGGTGTTCTGGCTGCTGGCGAGTTTCTCCCTGAGTATTTACGAACAAGGCACGCGCCTGCCGCAGATCACCCTGCGCAATGCCGCCGGCCAGACCATCCAACTCAGCGACTACCAGGGTGGCCCGTTGGTCATCAACCTCTGGGCCACCTGGTGCCCGCCGTGCCGCCGGGAAATGCCGGTGCTGGAGAACGCCCAGCAACAGCGCCCGGACCTGACCTTCCTGTTCGTCAACCAGAGCGAAAGCATGCAGAGCGTCGCCACTTTCCTCGAAACCCAGGGCCTGAGCCTGACCAACGTGCTGTTCGATGGCAGCGGTCGATTGAGCCATGCCGTGGGTTCCATGGCATTGCCGACTACGCTGTTCTATAGCCCCAACGGGTATCTGTTGGGCAGTCACCTGGGTGAGTTGTCGGAAGCCAGCCTGGCCCGCGCCCTGGAACACTTCGACACCCCGAACCCGGCCACCTCGGCCACGCCTTCAAGGAAATTGCCATGCTCCGCCTCCGCCACCTGCTGACACTGACCCTGGGTGCTGCCCTGCTACACCTGCCGTCGGTACAGGCCGAAGAACTGCCTGAAGCGATCAAGAAGATCGAAGCCAAGGGCGCCAAAATCGTCGGTACCTTCGACGCGCCCGACGGCCTGCGCGGTTACGCGGCGCAGTACCAGAACCGCGGTATGACGCTGTACCTGACCCCGGACGGCAAACATGTGCTGCTCGGCAATCTGTACGACGCCGACGGCAATGACCTCAGCAGCGCACCGTTGCAGAAACTGGTCTACGCACCGATGGCCAAGGAAGTCTGGGGCAAGATGGAAGCAAGCAGCTGGATCGGTGACGGCAATAAGGACGCACCACGGGTCGTCTACCTGTTCAGCGACCCGAACTGCCCGTACTGCAACATGTTCTGGGAACAGGCACGGCCGTGGGTCCAGGCCGGCAAGGTGCAGCTGCGGCACATCATGGTCGGTATCATTCGCGAAGACAGCCCCGGCAAATCCGCCGCGCTGCTGGCCGCCAAGGACCCGCAGAAAGCCCTGGAAGAACACGAGAAATCCGGCAAGGGCAGCTCGCTCAAGGCCTTGAAGGACGTACCACCGGCGGTTCAGGCGAAACTGGCGGCGAACATGAAGTTGATGGAAGACCTGGAACTGGCCGCCACCCCGGCGATTTTCTACATGGATGAAAAGGGCCAGTTGCAACAACAGCAAGGCGCGCCGTCGCCGGACAAGTTGCTGAAGATTCTCGGGCCCAAATAAAGATCAAAAAATCGCAGCCTTCGCCCTACGCGCCTGTGGGCACTACCGAAGGCTGCGATCTTTTTAATCAAGCGCTACACGGATTTCTGTCGGCCAGAAACTTCAGCAGCGCCTCAGTGACAAACTCGGGGTTCTCCAGACTGGAGATATGCCCCGCCTCCGGCACCAGCACATACGGGCAACCGATCAACTCGGCCATTTCTCTGGTTTCCGACGGCGGCCGCGGCTTGTCCTGGTCGCCGCACATCAACAGTGTGGTTTCAGGGTTCAGCTGAGCCAGGCGCGGCAACAAATCATCACGACTAAACGTGATCCGTCCCATCGGCACAATGCTTTCACGCAGCCGGCTGACGGGTAATGCCGCCAGCCTGGCGCGGAAATCCTGATACAAAGCCGACTGCGGATCGATGCCCGGACGGAAGAAGATCGGCACAATAATGTCGAGCAGTTGCGGCGAGATCTCACCGCTGTCTTCGATCTGCTTGAACAGCGAGAAGTAATACTGACGAGTCGGTTCCGGTTCGACACCAACGTAAGTATCCATCAGCACCAGCCCGTTGAGCCGCTGCGGCGCCGACAGTGCCAGGCGAACGCCCCACATGCCACCGACCGAAAGACCGACCAGCGTGACGCGATCGATGTCCAGATGATCGAGTAATGCCAGTGCCTGACGCGCCACGTCATCCAGCGACGTCATGCCCTCGGGTATCCGCCCGGATTCGCCATGGCCCCAGAGGTCCAGTGCAATGACCCGATAGCGCTGCGACAGCGCCGCAATCTGCGGTGCCCACATGGCCTGGTCCCACAGGTAGCTCCCGGCCAGCAATACCGCCGGGCCCGTACCTTGATCTATGTAGTGAAGCGCTTGTCCATCAACCGTTACGAAGGGCATCGACTGTCTCCCTGGTGAAGATAGGATCCATTAAAAAACCACGGGAAGCCTGAGCCGCGTGGGCTCGGCAGTCAACCCGGATTAAAGGCCCTCCAGCTCCGCCATCAGGTCATTCAACCGATCCACCTTCTCCTCGGTAATGTCGCTCGCCGCCAACCCGTCGATGTACTCGGCCAACTCCGCCACCGTGCTGCACTCGAACATCGCCCGCAGCGGCACGTCGCGTTGCAGGGCTTTTTGTACCCGCGAGGCAATTTGCGTGGCCAGCAGCGAATGCCCACCCAGCTCGAAGAAGTTGTCACGCACGCCAACCTTCTCGACCTTCAACACTTCGGCCCAGATATCCGCCAAGGTCTGCTCCAGCTCATTGCCCGGCGCCTGATAGTCCTGGCTCTGCAACTGGCCGATCTCCAGTGCCGGCAAGGCCTTGCGATCGAGTTTGCCGTTGGCGTTGAGCGGCAGCTTGTCGAGCCACAACCAATGCAGCGGCACCATGTATTCCGGCAACTCAGCACGCAGGCGCTGCTTGATCCGCTCCAGTCGTTCGTTCGGATTGAGCACCGAATCCGCTGCCACCAGATAGCCGACCAGATGCTTGCCGTTGACGCCCTCCTGCACCCCGACCGCCGCGTCGCGGACTTCCGGCTGTTCATGCAGACGCGCCTCGATTTCACCCAGTTCGATGCGGTAACCGCGAATCTTCACCTGATGGTCGATACGTCCGACGTACTCCAGCACGCCGTCACTGCGACGACGGGCCAGGTCACCCGTGCGATACAAACGATCACCCGGTGCGCCGAACGGATTCGGCACAAACACCTGCGCCGTGCGCAACGGATCGCTCACATAACCGCGCCCGACCCCGGTGCCGGCCACACACAACTCACCCACCGCCCCCAACAGCACCAGCTCCAGCGCGCCATCGAGCAAGTACAAACGGTTGTTGTCGGTCGGCGTACCGATCGGCAAATAGCTGCCACGGGTCGAGGCCAGGTCGATGCGGAAGAACGCCACATCGTCCGAGCATTCCGCCGGGCCATAAGCGTTCACCAGACCCATCTGCGGGTAACGCAGCAACCATTGATGCGCCAGTTCCGGCGGCATCGCTTCACCGGTCGGCAACATCCAGCGCAGGCCATCGAGGCTCATGCAGTCCTGGGCGAGCATGCCCTGAATCAGCGACGGCACGCTTTCCAGCACGCTAATGCCCTGGCTCTGGACGTGGGCCAGCAAGCCTTGGGGATCATGGGCGATGCTGTTCGGCACGATGTCCACCCGAGCACCGAACAACAGCGCCGCGAGGAACTGCCAGACCGAAATATCGAAGCTTTGCGAAGCGGTCTGGGCGATCACATCGGCGTCGCTCAGCTTCAGGTACGGCACCTTGCTCAACTGGTTATTGAGCATGCCGCGCTGCTCGACCATCACGCCCTTCGGCAGGCCGGTGGAGCCCGAGGTGTAGATCACGTAGGCGAGGTTGTCCGGGCCACTGTAGATACCCGGATTGGCCACCGAAACGTCGCTCGCCTGCACGTCTTCCCAGACCAGCAATCGAGGCCGGTTGGCACATCCGAATTCCTCCAGCAGCGCGACGGCTTGTTCACGGCACGCCTGGGTGCAGACCAGCAACGGCGTGCGGCTCAGGTCAATGATCCGGCTCAGGCGCTGACTCGGCAGGCCCGGGTCCAGCGGCAGGTAACCGGCACCGGCCTTGAAGCTGCCGATAATCATGCCCAGCAGATCGAGATTACGCTCGGCGAGCAGCGCCACCGGTTGATCGAGGCCGACGCCTGCAGCGATCAAGGCATGGCCGAGACGGTTGCTGCGCTGGTTCAGCTCAACATAGCTGTGTTGCTGATCGAGACAACTGGCGGCAATCCGCTGCGGATGCCGGGCAACCTGCGCTTCGAACAATGAGACATAGCTCTGCTCCAGCGGATAGTCGTGTTCGCTCTGGTTGCAGCCATGGATCAGGAAGTCCTGCTCCTCGACGCCCAGCAGCGGCAAATCAGCCATGTCACCGTGGAAGCCCTCGACCAGCGCCAGCAACAGGCGCTTGAACTCACCGAGCATGCGCTCGACGGTGGATTCGTCGAAATAACGCTGGTCGTAGGACAGGTGCAAACCCAGGTCATCCCCCGGATAGCAGACCGCCGTCAACGGGAAGTTAGTGTGGGTGCGGCCCGAATCCGAAGTGGCATTGAGGCTTTGCGCACGGTCCAGCACCGAGACTTCCACCGGGGCGTTTTCGAACACGAACAGGCTGTCGAACAGCGGCTGGCCCTTCGGCAACTCGCTGTTTTCCTGAATGCTCACCAACGGCAGGTACTCGTACTCGCGCAGTTGCATGTTGCTGTCGAGCAAACCGCTGAGCCACTGACGAACGCTGCAGCGCTGATCGTCCTCGGGCATTTTCACCCGCAGGGCGATGCTGTTGATGAACAGCCCGACGGTGCGTTGCATCTCTGGCATGTCTACCGGACGCCCGGCCACCGTGACGCCGAACAGCACGTCGCGCTCACCGCTCAAGCGACGCAGCACCAACGCCCACGCCGCCTGGGCGAAGGTGTTGACGGTCAGCTGATGGGCCTGGGCCAGTTCGCGCAATTGCGCGCCGTCACGGGCATCAAGCCTTGTGTAACGGTCACCGACGATCATGCCGCCGCTGTCGCCGGCATGTTCACGCAGGAACGGCCGGTCGCTCGGAATCGGCGTGGTGCGCTCGAAACCTTGCAGGTTCTGCCGCCACCACTGCCGCGCCTCGGCCAGGCTCTGGCGTTGCAGCCAGCCGATGTAATCGCGATAACGCGGCGGCACGGCCAGTTGCGCTTGCCGGCCTTCGCCGAGGGCGGTGTAGATCTCGAAGAAATCGTTCATGAGCAGCGAACGGCACCAGGCATCGATGAGGATGTGGTGGTTGCTCATCATGAACCAGTAACGCTCCGCGCCCACACGGATCAAGCGCAAGTGAAACGGCGCCTGATTGAGCAGATCGAACCCGGCCTCGCGCTCGCTTTTCAGCAGCGCCTGCAGCTTCGGTTCTTGCTCGGTTTCGGCAACCGCGCGCCAGTCCAGATACTCGATCGGCGTGCTGCCCGGCTTATGGATCACTTGCAGCATGTCTTCGCCGACATTCCAGCAGAACGAGGCGCGCAAGGCTTCGTGACGGGCGATCACCGCTTGCCAGGCCAGGGCGAAACGCTCGGGGTCGAGCTCGCTGTTGATTCGGTAGCGGTCCTGCATGTAGTAGAGGCCAGTGCCCGGTTCGAGCAAGGTGTGCAGCAGCATGCCTTCCTGCATCGGGGTCAACGGGTAGACGTCTTCGATCATCGCTGCCGGAACCGGCAACGCGTCGAGCTGCGGCTGAGTCAGTTTGGCCAACGGGAAGTCCGACGGCGTCAGGCCGCCCGCGTTGTCGCTCAGGCAGTGCTGGATCAGGCTGTGCAATTCATCCAGATACGCCTGCGCCAGGTCGGTGATGGTTTGCCGGTCGTGGCGTTCGGCGCTGAAGGTCCAGCGCAGCACCAGTTCACCACCGTACACCTGACTGTCGATGCTCAGTTCGTTGGGCAGCGGCGCATGCGGATCATGGGCCGCGCCGACCGGCTCATCGAGCGGACGGAACAGCGCATCGCTGCCGAAGCTCTGGTCGAACTGGCCGAGGTAGTTGAAGGTGATCGGCGCCACCGGCAGCGCGGCCATGGTCTGCCGACACAGGCCATCGGCCAGGTAACGCAGCACGCCATACCCCAGGCCTTTATGCGGCACCGCGCGCAGTTGCTCCTTGATTACCTTGATCGACGCACCCTGTTCACTCACCGGCGTGAGGCGCAGTGGATAAGCACTGGTGAACCAGCCGACGGTGCGGGTCAGGTCGATCTCGTCGAACAGGGTTTCGCGGCCGTGGCCTTCGAGTTGTATCAACGCCGACCCATGACCGCTCCAGCGGCACAACACACGGGCCAACGCAGTCAGCAGTAAATCGTTGACTTGGGTGCGATAGGCCGCCGGCGCCTGTTGCAACAGTTGCCGGGTGCGCTCGCTGTCGAGGCGCACGCTGACGGTTTGTGCGTGACGATTCTGCTGCCCGCCCCGAGGCCGATCACACGGCAATTCAGCGCTTGGGCCGGCCAGTTGCGCCTGCCACCAGCTCAATTCTTCCCGCAAGGATTCGCTGCCGGCATAAGCCTGCAACCGTGCGGCCCAGTCCCTGAAGGCACTGGTTTTCGCTGGCAGTTTTACTGACTGCTCTGCGTCCAGTTGACGATAAACCGTTTGCAGATCGTCCAGCAGCACCCGCCACGACACCCCGTCCACCACCAAGTGGTGAATGGCAATGAACAACCGTTGTTGCCCCTCGGGATCGTCGACCAACAGCGCCCGCATCAGTGGCCCTTGCTCAAGGTCGAGGCTGCGCTGCGCTTCGGCGAACAGTGCCGCGCATGTGTCCATCGTCGGCACCTGCACTTGCCACAGCACGGCAGCGTCGGAAACTGCCTGATGCTCGGCCTGCCAATGACCGGCGACTTCGGTGAAGCGCAGGCGCAAGGCGTCGTGCTGCTCGATCACCGCCAACAGCGCTTGCTCCAGGCGATGCGGCTCCAGCACCACGGTCGGTTCCAGCAGCAACGCCTGGTTCCAGTGTTGACGCTGCGGGATTTCGGTGTCGAAGAACCAGTGCTGAATTGGCGTCAGACGCGATTCACCCGTGAGCAAACCTTGTTCGGCGGTGACCTGCTCGGTACGAGTCGCCACCGCAGCCAACGTCTGCACGGTCTGGTGCTGGAACAGGTCGCGCGGGCTGAAGTGGATACCCTGCTGCCGCGCCCGGCTCACCACCTGGATCGACAGGATCGAATCGCCGCCCAGTTCGAAGAAGTTGTCGTTGAGGCCGACCTGTTGAACGTTGAGCACTTCACACCAGATGCCGGCCAGGATCATCTCAAGTTCGTTGCTCGGCGCCACGTATTGCTGACGATTCAACTCCGGGTCCGGTGCCGGCAGTGCGCGACGGTCGAGTTTGCCGTTGGCGGTCAGCGGCATGCTGGCCAGCAGGATCAAGTGCGTCGGCACCATGTAATCCGGCAACTGAGATTTGAGGTGCGCCTTCAACGCTTCGCGCAGTGCAGTTTGTTGCGCTTCATCCTGCTCGGCCACGTTTGTAACCAGATAGCCCACCAGTTGCTTGCCGCTCGGCGCATCGAGCGCCAGCACGACCGCTTCACGGATCGATTCATGTTCCAGCAGACGGGTTTCGATCTCGCCCAGTTCGATGCGAAAACCACGGATCTTCACTTGATGGTCGATACGGCCGAGGTACTCGACCAGGCCATCGACGCGCTGCCGGACAAGGTCGCCGGTGCGGTACAAGCGTCCGCCGTTCGCGGCAAAAGGATCAGCGACAAAGCGTTCGGCGGTCATCCCCGGACGTTGGTGATAACCCTGCGCCAGACCGGCGCCGCCGACATACAACTCGCCGGTCGCGCCTTGCGGCAGCAACGCCAGATCGGCGTCGAGAATGTACGCCACCCGAGCGCCGATCACGCTGCCAATCGGCACACTGCCCAGCCCTTCTTCCAATTGCTCGGGGGCCAGGCTGGCGAGCGGCATGACCACAGTTTCGGTCGGGCCGTAAGCGTTGAAAAACAGGCTCGGTTTGAACGCCGCGCGAATCCGCTGCAAGTGTTCGCCAGTCAGGGCTTCGCCACCGGTGATGCACATGCGCACCGGCAGGGTTTCGCCCTGGGTCGCCAGCCATTGCGCCAACTGGCTGCCGTAGCTTGGGGTGAAGCCGAGGATGTTGATGTTGTGGCGACGAATCAGCCCGCAGATTTCCTGCGCGTCCCACTGGCCTTGAGCGCGAAGGACCACCTGCGCACCACTCAATAGCGGCACCAGCAGACGCTCGGTCGCGGCATCGAAGTTGATCGAATAGAAGTGCAACTCGCAATCATCGGGGCGCATGCCGAAACGCTCGATCACCGCGCGGCAATGCATGGCGATTTCACCGTGGGACACCACCACGCCTTTCGGTTTTCCGGTGGAGCCCGAGGTGTAAATCAGGTACGCCTGATGCTGCGGCATACTGATAAACGGCAGCTCGCTGGCCGGGTAATTGGCCAGGTCCGCGGCATCGTCTTCCAGGCACCAACGACCGACGCTGGCCGGCAATTCACCGAGTGCTGCGAACATCGCCGCATCGCTGAGCAACAAACCGATGCCGCTGTCTTCGATCATGTAGTGCAGGCGATCCAGCGGGTATTCCGGGTCCAGCGGCACATAGGCGCCGCCCGCCTTGAGGATTGCCAGCAAGCCGATGACCATCTCCAGCGAACGTTCCAACGCCAAGCCGACCCGCACGTGCGGCCCGACACCGCGCTCACGGAGCATCCAGGCCAGACGATTGGCGCGGCTGTCGAGCTCGGCGTAGCTCAGGGTTTGCCCGGCGAACGTCAGCGCCGGTGCGCCCATGCGCACCAGCGCCTGCTCAGCGAACAGCTGATGGATGTATTGATCGAGGCGATGCTCACCCGGCTCGATGCCGAGGTTGTCGAGCAGGTTTTGCTGTTCAGTGGCGTCGAGCAATGGCAGCTCACTCAAGCGCTGTTGCGGATCGGCCAGCAACGCTTCCAGCAGATTGCACCAGTGCCCGGCCATGCGCGCAATGCGCGGCTCATCGAACAGATCGGTGCTGTAAGTCAGGCAGCAACCGAGGCGATGGTCGAGGTCGGTGACTTCCAGGTTGAGGTCGAACTTGGTCGCTCGCGCATCGTTGGCCAGGTACTCGACGGTCATCCCGGCCAGGGTGCGGCGCTGCTGGAACTCCCAGCGCTGCACGTTGCACATCACCTGGAACAGCGGGTTGTAAGCGGCGCTGCGCGGTGGCTGCAAGGCTTCGACCAAGTGATCGAACGGCAGGTCCTGATGGGACTGGCCTTCGATCACCGTGTGGCGAACCTGCTCGAACAACTCGCCCACGGACATCTGCCCGTCGAGCTGGCAACGCAGCACTTGGGTGTTGAGGAACGCGCCGATCAGCCCTTCGCTTTCCGGACGAATGCGGTTGGCCACCGGCGCACCGATGCGCAGGTCGGTCTGGCCGCTGTAGCGGTAAAGCAGCACGGCCAGGGCGACGGTCATGGTCATGAACAGGGTCAGGCCGTTGTCTGCGTTGAAGGCACGAACCCGCGCCGCGAGGTCATCGCTGAGGTCGAAGCGAAACAGTTCGCCCTGATGACTTTGCACCGGCGGACGCGGACGATCGGCGGGCAACTCCAGCAGAGGATGTTCGCGGCCCAGTTGCGCGGTCCAGTAATCGAGCTGGCGCTGACGTTCGCCGGATTCCAGCCACTGACGCTGCCACACGCTGTAATCCAGGTACTGCACCGGCAAGGGTTGCAGCGGTGATTCGCGGTCATCGACGAAGGCTTCATAGAGCGCGCTGAGTTCCCGGGCGAAGATGTCCATCGCCCAGCCTTCGGTGACGATGTGGTGCAGGGTCAGCACCAGGTAATGTTCCTGCTCGGCGGTCTTGACCAGGCAGGCGCGCAGCAACGGTCCGGTTTCCAGATCGAAAGGCGTGTGCGCCTCGCTGTCGGCCAGTTGCTGGACTCGCTGCTCACGGATATCGGCATCCAGTGCGGAGAAATCCTTCCAGTCCATGCGCATACCGGTGTCCGGATGCACCTGTTGCCGGGCCACGCCGTCGACGCTCGGGAATGTCGTGCGCAGGGTTTCGTGACGCATGACCAATGCTTGCAGCGCCGCTTCGAAACGCCCGACATCCAGCACGCCACGCAAGCGCGCCATACCGCCGACGTTGTAGGCCGGGCTGTCCGGTTCCATCTGCCAGAGGAACCACATGCGTTGCTGGGAATAGGACAACGGCACCGGTTGGCGGCGGTCGACCTTCTCGATCGGCGGCTGCCGGTTGGTTTTGCCGCTGGCCTGGATCAAGCGAACTTGCTCGGCAAACGCGCCCAGCTCACTGGCCTCGAACAGCGCTCGCAACGGCAACTCGACGTCGCAGGCCTGACGGGTACGGGAGATGATTTGCGTGGCCAGCAGCGAGTGGCCGCCAAGGGCGAAGAAGTCGTCGCGCAGACCGATCTGCGTCTGGCCCAGCACTTCGCGCCAGATGCCGGCGATTTGTTGCTCAAGCGCCGTGACCGGTTCAACGTGCTCGCGGACGTGCCACTGAGGTTCCGGCAAGGCGCGGCGATCGAGTTTGCCGCTCGGGCTCAGGGGCATTTGGTCCAGACGCATCAGCTGCGCCGGGACCATGTATTCCGGCAACTCGGCGGCCAGCACGGCTTTCAGGCGTGCGGTTTGAGTGTCGAGGTCTTCAGTGGAATCAGTGGCGGTGTAGTAACCGATCAACTGCCCGCCGACCGCCGTTTCGTGCACCAGCACCACCGCTTGGGCGACGCCGGATTGTGCCAACAGCCGCGCTTCGATCTCTTGCGGCTCGACACGAAAACCGCGCAGCTTGACCTGCTGATCGAGACGACCGAGGTATTCGATTACGCCATCAGCGGTCCAGCGCGCACGGTCGCCGGTGCGGTACAGACGCGCGCCCTGCTCGCCCAGTGGATCGACCACGAAACGTTCGGCAGTCAGCCCCGGACGGCCCAGATAGCCCCGAGCCAAACCGATACCGCTGATGCACAGTTCACCCGGCACGCCGGCCGGCACCGGGTTGAGGTCACTGTCGAGCACCCGGCACAGCACGTTGCCCAATGGCCGGCCAATCGGCGAGCGCTCGCCATCGGCGGTTGTGCAGTGCCAGTGGGTGACGTTGATCGCGGTTTCGGTGGGGCCGTAGCGGTTGTGCAGTTGCACCGCCGGCAGTTGCGTCAGCACGCGGTTGCGCAGTTCGACGGGCAAGGCTTCGCCGCCGGAAAACACCCGGCGCAGGCTGGTGCATTCGGCGGTCAGCGGTTCGTTGATGAACAGCGAAAGCAGCGGCGGCACAAAGTGCAGCGTGGTCACACCGTACTGCTTGACCAGTTGTGCGATGCGGTGTGGATCGCGGTGTTCGCCGGGACCGGCGATCAGCAAGCGGCACCCGGTGATCAGCGGCCAGAAACACTCCCACACCGACACGTCAAAACTGATCGGGGCTTTTTGCATCAGCACGTCGGTATCGTTCAGGCGATAAGTGTTCTGCATCCATTGCAGACGTTCAGCGAGCGCTGCGTGCGTGTTGCCGACACCCTTGGGCTGGCCGGTGGAACCCGAGGTATAAATCACGTAGGCCAGGTTGTCGCCGTGCAGGTGCAAACCCGGTGCATGGCTTGGCCAGTTCTCCAGGTGCAGGGCGTCCATGGCAATCAGGCAGACGCCATCAGTGGCCGGCAAGCGGTCGAGCAATTCGGTTTGGGTCAGCAACAACTCGACGCCACTGTCGCGGAGCATGTAGGCCAGGCGCTCGGCCGGGTAATCCGGGTCCAGCGGCACATAAGCGCCGCCGGCCTTGATGATCGCCAGCAAGCCGATCAGCAACTGCGGCGAACGCTCGGCGGCGATGGCCACGCACACATCCGGGCCGACGCCTTTGTCGCGCAGGTAATGCGCCAAGCGGTTGGCCTGAGTATGCAGATCAGCGAAGTCCAGGCTGCCTCCGTCCCACAGTAACGCGGTGCGCTCCGGGGTCTGGCGCACTTGTTCGTTGAGCAGTTCCGGCAACCACTGCTGCGCCGGGTTGCAGGGGGCAACGCTCCAGTCATTTTGCTGAGCGTGTTCGGCGGTAGTCAGTAGTTGCAGGTCACCGATCGCTTGTTGCGGACGTTCGCAGATAGCTCGCAGCAAATTGCTGAAATGCTCGGCCAGACGCTCGATGGTCGGCGCGTCAAACAGTTCGCTGGCGTAGTCGAACGACAGGCTCAAACGTCCGTTGCGGTCTTCCTCACCGTGCAGTTGCAAGTCGAACTTGGCTTCGCGGCTGTGCCACGGCAGCTCTTCGGCGAGCAGCCCCGGCAGACGACGCAGAGCGCTGAGATCCCGTTGCTGATGGTTGAACATGACCTGGAACAGACCTTGTTCGCGGGCCTGCGGGAAAGCTTCGAGCAGTTGTTCGAACGGCAGGTCCTGATGCGCTTGCGCACCCAAGGCGGCTTGACGGGTTTGCGCTAGCAACTCCACGAATGGCTGTCGCGAATCCACTTCGGCACGCAGCACCTGGGTGTTGATGAAGAAGCCGATCAGCCCCTGGGTTTCCAGGCGTGGACGGTTGGCATTCGGCACGCCGATGCGGATGTCACGCTGACCACTGTAGCGATGCAGCAGGCTCTGGAATGCCGCGAGCAACAGCATGAACGGCGTCGACTCATGAGCCTGGGCGGTCTGGCGAATCGCGTTGCTCAGGCTCGCGTCCAACCGCAGGGTGTGGCGGGCGGCGCTGTGGGTGTGTTGTGCCGAACGTGGGTGGTCGGTGGCCAGGCTCAGGGTCGGATGCTCATCACCCAACTGCTCTTTCCAGTAAGCGAGTTGCCGTTCGCCCTCCCCTTGCGCCAGC
Organism: Pseudomonas sp. GR 6-02; assembly: GCF_001655615.1. Classification (GTDB taxonomy): domain Bacteria; phylum Pseudomonadota; class Gammaproteobacteria; order Pseudomonadales; family Pseudomonadaceae; genus Aquipseudomonas. The sequence goes on along the minus strand of NZ_CP011567.1, from coordinate 1,903,721 downwards.
CACTGGCGCTGCCAACTGCCGTAGTCGGCGTATTGGGTCGGCAAGGCCGGGAGGCTGGCGGCCTGGCCTTGAGAGGCCGCCGCATACAGGCGCGAGAACTCCTCGATCAGCACGTTCAGTGACCAGCCGTCAGCGATGATGTGGTGCATCGTCACCAGCAGTTGATGGTCTTCATCATCGAGGCGCACCAGGGTCACCCACAGCAGCGGGCCGTTCTCCAGATCGAACTGGGTGCGCGCTTCGTCCTCGCGGATTTGTTGCGCGCGGGCTTCACGCTCGGCGGCCGGCACATCGTTGATGTCGATCACTCGAAGATTGAACTCACCGGCAGCATCGACCCGTTGCAGGGCCACACCGTCGCGCTCGAAAAACCGCGTGCGCAGGGATTCGTGACGTTCGATCAGTTGCTGGAAACTGGCGCGCAAGGCGTCTTCGTCCAGTTCGCCGCGCAGGCGCAAGGCGCCGGGAATGTTGTAGGCGCTGCTCTGCGGGTCGAGTTGCCAGGTGATCCACAAACGGTTTTGCGCCAGGGATTGCGGCATGGCTTCGTTGCGCGACAGCTGAGTGATCGCGCCTTGGGCGAGGCCGCCATCCTGTAGTTGCCGGGCGACGGCGGCGGCGAACGCGCCGAGGGTTGGCGCTTCGAACAGCAGACGCAGATTCAGCTCCAGAGCCAACGCTTCACGCAGGCGAGCAACCACTTGAGTGGCGGCGATGGAGTTGCCGCCGAGCAGGAAGAAGTGATCGTCGGCGTTGACTTGCTTGACCTGCAATTGCTCGCACCAGATCTGGCCGATCAGGGTTTGCAGTTCGGAACCCGACTCGCTGCTGCCTTCACTTTCGTTCGCTGCCGACGGGAAAACCGCATAGCTGTCGAGGCTGCCATCGGCCAGGCGATTGCGGCAGGCCGAACGTTGCAACTTGCCGCTGGAAGTCTTAGGCAGTGCCCCCGGATTGAGCAGCACCACCACGCTCGGCGCCTCCTGATACGCCTCGGCCACCGCTTGGCGAATGGCTTTGATCAGCGCCTCGGACGACAGGATTTTCTGCACGCTGCGGCTGATTTCCGCGGCAATGCCGATGCCTTCCTGACCCTCGAGATTGACCGCGAACGCGGCCACACGCCCCTTGCGCACCACCTCCACTTCGCGCTCGATGGTCTGCTCGATGTCCTGCGGATAGAGGTTGTGACCACGAACGATCAGCATGTCTTTCAGGCGCCCGGTGATGAACAGTTCACCGTCACGCAAAAAGCCCAGGTCGCCGGTGCGCAGCCAGGTGCGGCCCGCGTGCTGGACGAAGGTCTTGGCCGTGGCTTCAGGGTTGCGCCAGTAGCCATGGGCGATGCTCGGCCCGGCGGCCCAGACTTCACCGACCGCGTTGTCGGCGAGTTCTTCGAACGATACCGAATCGACAATCAGCACCGCATGATCCGGCTGGCTGATGCCGCAACTCATGACCGGACTGCCGTCGCCCGGTTCGGCGCGGTTTTGCGCCAAGGCCTGATCGTCCACGCGCAACGCCGGAATGCCCTGACCGCGCGGAGTGCCGGCAACGAACAGTGTCGCTTCCGCGAGGCCGTAAGAAGCCATGAAGCTGTCCGACGTAAAACCACAGGCCGAGAACTTCTCGGCGAAGCGTTCCAGGGTGTCGAGGCGAATCGGTTCGGAACCAGAATACGCCACGCGCCAGCCGCTCAAATCAATGCGCTCCAGAGCCGATTCGCTGACGCGCTCGCTGCACAGTCGATAGGCGAAGTCCGGCCCGCCGCTGATGGTGCCGCCGTATTCGCTGATCGCTTCCAGCCAGCGCAACGGGCGACCGAGGAAGTACGCCGGCGACATCAACACGCACGGCACACCACTGAAAATCGGCTGCAGCAGACCACCGATCAGGCCCATGTCGTGGTACAGCGGCAGCCAGCTGACGATCACGTCATCAGGATTGAGGTCGATGCCAAAGCCGTGACGAATCAATCGTTCGTTGGCCACCAGGTTGCCGTGGCTGACTTGCACACCTTTAGGCAAAGCAGTGGAGCCGGAGGTGTATTGCAGGAAAGCGATGTGCTCGCCTTGCAGGTCCGGTGCAACCCAGCGTTCAGCCACGGCGTTGTCGAGGGTGTCGACACATAGCAGCGGCGGCGCCCCGTTGATTTGCAACAAGGCGTCGCGCAGGTCGGCGCTGGTCAACAGCAGGCGCGGCTCGGCATCGCTGATGATCGACAGCAGGCGTTCCTGATGATGACGACGGGTCGATTCCGGCGGATAGGCCGGCACCGCGATCACCCCGGCGTACAGGCAACCAAAGAACGCCGCGACGTAATCCGGACCGCTGGGAAACAGCAGCACCGCGCGATCACCGAACGACGCCTGGGCCTGCAACGCGCCGGCAATGGTTCGCGCCCGTTGGTCCAGCTCACGATAACTGAGCACCACAGCCTGATCCTGGGCTTCGGCAAGAAAACGCAAGGCCACCCGGTCCGGCGTCAGGGCCGCGCGGCGCTGGAGGGCTTGGACCAGTGTGCTGGGGAGTTCGAACGCGTCGGTCATGAGGTTTCCTGCCTGAATTCGGCTTGCAAGTGGAATCGGTTTTCGTACGTCACGCCCGTTCATGGGCATGCAGGGCGCGGTCTTCGCCGACCGCGCAAGGCATTGGGAATGCTGTTCTGGCCGGGGCTTGCGCCCGCAGCCATTCACCAATGAGAACGGATGAGGTCTTGGAATAATTAGTCGCCGGGCTTGAGCGCCGGCAGGCTTGTGGCCGGTGGGTGAGTCAGCGTGTCGCCGTTCTCGGTCCGCACCGCAACGGAGCATTAATTCTCTTTCTCAATTGACAATCATTATCATTCAACATAATTTGTCGCTCGATATGTAGGACGGCTCCGACCCCCTTGTCGTCCCACGACCCTATTTGCAGCAAGGTGATTTCCAATGACGGAACAAGTATCCACAAGCAGGTGCGATTCACCGCTACTTCAGGCCTTCGTCGACAACCGAATGATTCTGGTCAAGATTGCCGCCCGCATTACCGGCTGCCGATCCCGCGCCGAAGACGTGGTGCAGGATGCGTTCTTCCGGTTGCAATCGGCGCCGCAGATCACCTCGTCCATCAAGGCGCAGCTCAGTTACCTGTTCCAGATCGTGCGCAACCTGGCGATCGATCACTACCGCAAGCAGGCGCTGGAGCAGAAGTATTCGGGCCCGGAAGAAGAAGGCCTGAACGTGGTGATCCAGGGCGCTTCGCCGGAAACCTCGCACATGAATTTCTCGACCCTGGAAAACATTGCCGATGCACTGACGGAGCTGCCCAGCCGCACCCGTTACGCCTTCGAGATGTACCGCCTGCACGGCGTGCCGCAAAAAGACATCGCCAAGGAACTGGGCGTCTCGCCGACCCTGGTGAACTTCATGATTCGTGATGCGCTGGTGCATTGCCGCAAGGTGTCGGGCAATCGTGCCGATACCTTCGCCCGTCGTTAAACGCTTCGCGGGCAAGCCTCGCTCCACAGGGAATATTGCCTGTCACTGTAGGAGCGAGCGGTGCGGCGATCCGACTTGCCCGCGAAGACTGACTCAAGCCAACGAACACCGATCAAAAAACCGCTCACGCCCCAGCATCATCAACGCCGCGCGCTTGTGCGGGAAGTCGAACTCTTTCTCGCAGTGAAAACACTGATTATGCAGATGCCCGATCATCTTCGCGTTGTCGGCGCGAGGTTCGGCGACCACCCGTTGAGTGCGCGGATCATCGAGAAACAGGTAGTGCACCAGCGCCGATAACCAACTCGCCACCTTGTGCGGGCCACGGTGATTTTCCTCACCCACCAGCATGTGAATGCCACGGTCGTAATCGGCGACATCATAGAACGGCGCAATGCGATCTTCCTTGGCCCAGTAGGCTTCAAAGTAGGCAAACGGCTGATCATCGAAGCAACCGATCAGGGTCAAGGTGTGCGGGTCGGCTTCGAGCTTGCTCAGGTATTCCCGATGCTTCTCGAGACTGCCCTCCTCCTGCCAGAAACTCGCGACCCGCGGGCTGTTCTGCCAGCGGTTGAAACGCGCCAGGTCATGCTCAATTTCTACCGTGCGCAAGGAGACCCACGCACCGAGCCGCGCATCGAAGCGTCGATAGACCTCACCACGGGGTTTCACCGCACGCAGGGGGTGGCGCTTGCCGTCACTGATGACCATCTGCTGTGGATAGCTACCGGTCAACGACTCACCCAGCCAAGGCTGAGGCAATTGCCAGAACAGTGTGCGTTCACAGCGATATTGACCGTTGACGTCGGTCGCGATCAGCAACCCGCTGAGCAAGGCTTCGGTGGGCACTTGATCGAGGTGCCAGGTCAGACGCTGACACTGCGCATCACGGGCAAACAGCCAATAACAGGCCGCCCAGAATGCTTGACCGTCAGGACGGCCAAAGCACTCCTCCAGCCACAGATGCAACTCGGGCTCACGGGTCAGCCGCAGTTCGATCAGCGGCTGCCCTTCCAGACTGAGGCTCAGGCGACTTGCGGTTTCATCGGCTACAAGACGGTTGCCTGACGGCAAGGCCAGGGCGGTCAGGTCATTCAGATTGGACATGGGTCGGGCTCACGGTAATCGTCGACAGTTAACTGAGGTGACGTGAGCCGGGCATGGAAATTTAACGAAAAATACCGCGAACCTTAATCAGCATTCGCGGTGGCATGCACAGCCTGGATCAGTTCCAGGCCATTGACGTTACGCAGGTGCTAGATCGACCTGACCCAGATTTCGCGGAAGGCATAGTCATTGCCGTTTCCGGTGGCGACATGGTTAACGATCTGCAACTCCATCTGTGATGCACTCGCGGTAAACGTGCCTTTGAGCGGAGCCCAGGCCATTGACGAAATTTCCGTCGCGGGGGCAATGACTTGCGCTCCGCTGTTGAGTGACAGCACCGGAACCGAATAGCTGTTGTTCCACCTGCGCACGGTCACCCCGAACTCATAGGACCGACCCACTTCCAGCCCCTGAAAGGTCTTTTTCAACACCGTGCCGGCAGAGTTGTTGGTGTAGGTGTTGTCGAATAATACGTAGATATCTCCATCTTTGGTGATGGTGAGATCCCGTGGATCAGTCGCAGCGTCGCCCCTCATCCAACCATTCCAGTTATTGGTACCGTCTGTTGCCGAGAAGGTCGTTGTATCGTCGAAAGGCGCCTGGACCTCAAGACACAATGTCGGGAACAGCACCGGGCCAGCACAACTGCCTCCATCCAGCGCCGCCTGAAAAACAAACGCGAGATGGCTCCCGTCTTTCAGATTCTGCAAAGACGCCCAGGCAATATTGCGACGCCAGCCCTCCTGGAACTCTTGTTGCGTGACGGGCTCGGCGTCGGCCACTCGCAGCATCACTGGCGAGCCGTCGGCTTGTTGACCGCAGACATGCAGCGTTGTCTTTTGATTAACCACCATGAATGGCCAACGCGCCACCTCGACCGTGACACCGGCCGAATCATCAGGTTTTTTCAGAACGAGTACATCGTTGACGGCTTGTGGCACCACAGGAGCGGGCACACAGGAGAGAGAAACCAACGCGGGGTTTGTCATGACAGAAATCCTTTCTGAATGAGCGCCAACCCCTCCATGGGGTCGGACACAGGAAAGGAGCTAAGACCACGTGAGGGGAAGCGTCTACTGTCAATTCGACCATTCGAACAGCAAAACATAAATACCAGATGAATGGTCGTCCGCCCCCCCTGCCCAACGGAAACTCTATCTGTCAGTGCTTGCCCACCGGCACCAGGGCAATTTTGTAGGGATCGAAAATCTTCAGCATCTGGCCGTTGTTTCGCAGGCCTTGCAGCAACTTGCCGAATGCTTCCCCCGTAATCGGCGCCTCTGGACGAATCAGCGCGTAATGGTGATAGACCTGATCGATGCGTTGCGACACCAGCAACTGCTCGCCGACTTTTTCGTTGCGCAGCAGGTAATCGCTCAGATAAGAGCGTGTCACCAGGGCAATGTCCGCTCGCCCGCGCAGCACCATCAGCAGGTTGCTGTCGTGGGAATAGGTCAGCGTGGCGTTGTAGGTGTCGGCCAGGTACTTGGGATCGGCGTTGAAATTGGCAAACTCGTAGTGATAGCCGCTGTACAGCGCCAGGCGCTTGCTCGCCAGATCCTTGAAGTAGTTCTCATCGCGACCGGGTTGCTTCTGCGCGACAAAGATTTCTGCATCTTCCAGGCCCATGTCGACATCGGTATGCGGTATGTCCTTCCAGCCCCACTCCGGGTTCTCGAAAATGGCCATATCGACCCGGCCTTCCTTGAAGTCATTGAAACGCCGGGGAATCGAGGTGGGCACCAGCACAAACTGATAATCGGTTTGCAGCTGATTCAACGCTTCCACCAGTTGCGGCAGCAGACCGGTGTCGGCACCGGACTCCGGGCGCACGGTATAGGGTGGAAAATGGGCGGCCCCGACCCGCACCTGTTGCGCGGCCTGAGATGGCAACACCCAGCACACCGCAAGCGCCGCCAGCAAAAGCCGCGACGCCATTCGAATTGATGAAGACATCAAAACAGCACACTCCCCAAAAAAATACTCACCAATGCATACAAACTAGGCGGTTTCGTCAACTTAGCCAGTTTCTTGCCGAGATAGACGGCTCTTACCGTTCTTCAAGCACCAAAATCAGCGCTTCATCGGCCAATTGATCGAGGTTCATACTGCCATCGGCGCGAAACCAGGTGGTGGTCCAGGAGAGCGCGCCCGTCAGGAAGCGGCGGGTGATGAACACGTCGCCCCGGATAAAACCGGCGTCCTTGGCTTCTCCCAGCACCTGCAGCCAGATGGCTTCATAAATATCGCGCAGCGCCAGAACCTGCGCCTGGCCTTCCTCAGACAGCGAACGCCACTCATACACCAGCACCGCCATGGCCTCGCCACTGCCGCCCATGATCGACTGCAATTCGCAGCGAATCAGCGCCAGCACCCGCTCGCGCACATTGCCGGCCTCGGCCAGCGCTGCACGCATCAACGCGGTGTTGTAGCGAATGGTCTCCTCCATCACTGCCCGCAGGATCTCGTCCTTGCTCTTGAAGTGATGAAAAATGCTGCCTGACTGAATGCCCACCGCACTGGCCAGGTCGCGCACGGTGGTGCGTTCATAACCTTTGTTGCGAAACAGGTGAGCGGCCACTTGCAGCAGTTTGCCGCGGGCGCTGTCGGGGTCGGTCAATTGGCCGCTGTCGACCAATTCGCGCATCACCCTCAGGGCTTTTTGCTCGTCCACCCGTTCTCTCCTACAGTCGATCAATCAAATGCGCCGCTGCCCGTTAAAACAGCAGGGTTGCGCGGGCAATTTAAGCTGGCGGGGGCGACCAAGCAAGCGCTCGGGAAGAAGATAATCAAGGCGCTTACAAACCAAGCGCTTGCTTGGTAGTCTCGAAGCACTTCTGTCGCAGGTGGCTATGGAGTTGACTGTGCCTAAAACAATTCGCATCGGTTGTGCCAGTGCATTCTGGGGCGACACCTCGACCGCCGCCGCGCAACTGGTGGAGGGCGGGCGACTGGACTATCTGGTGTTCGATTATCTGGCCGAAATAACAATGTCGATCATGGCCGGGGCGCGGATGAAAGACCCCGCCGCCGGCTACGCCAGCGACTTCATCGAAGTCCTCAGCCCCCTCCTCGAGCAGCTCGCGAAACAACAGATCCGGGTGATCAGCAATGCCGGCGGGGTTAATCCACAGGCCTGCGCCGTTGCCCTGCAAACGGCCTGCGACAAGGCCGGGGTGGCGCTGAAAATCGCCGTGCTGTCGGGTGACGACCTGCAACCGCAGTTCAAACACCTGAGCAGCCTGGGTATCCATGAGATGTTCAGTGGCGCACCCCTGCCGCTGATGTGCGTGTCGACCAACGCCTACCTCGGCGCACCGGGCATCGTCGAAGCCCTGCGCTTGGGCGCCGACATTGTGATCACCGGGCGCGTGGTCGACAGCGCCGTGGTCAGCGCCGCGCTGGTGCATGAGTTCGGCTGGTCGTGGCACGACTACGACAAACTCGCCCAGGCCGCATTGGCCGGGCATCTGATCGAATGCGGCGCCCAGTGCACCGGCGGCAATTTCACCGATTGGCATGACGTGCCCGACTACGAACACATCGGCTTTCCGATCGTCGAAGTCGGTGCCGACAGCCAGTTCATCGTCAGCAAACCCGACGGCTCCGGCGGTCTGGTCACACCGCTGACGGTTGGCGAGCAGATGCTCTATGAGATCGGCGACCCACAGGCCTATTTGCTGCCCGATGTAGTGTGCGATTTCAGCCAGGTCAAACTCGTGCAACAAGGCAAAAACGCGGTTCAGGTGCATGGCGCGAAAGGCTTGTCGCCGACCGCTCAGTACAAGGTCAGCGCAACGTACCCGGACGGTTTCCGCTGCACCGCCAGTTGCCTGATCGCCGGGATCGATGCCGTGGCCAAGGCCCGACGGGTCAGCCAGGCGATCATCAACAAGACCTCGGAAATGTTTAGCCAGCGCGGCTGGGCGCCCTACAGCGAGGTGAACATCGAACTGCTCGGCAGCGAAGCCACTTACGGCCCCCACGGCCAGCGCCAGGACAGCCGCGAAGTGGTGATCAAACTCGCCGTGCGCCATCCGAGCAAGCAGGCCTTGATTCTGTTCTCCCGGGAAATCGCTCAGGCTGCCACCGGTATGGCGCCTGGGCTGACGGGAATCGTCGGCGGGCGGCCGACGGTGTATCCGTTGATCCGGCTGTTTTCGTTCCTGATCGACAAAACCGCCTGCACCTTGGAGATCGACCTTGCCGGTGAGCGCCATCCGTGTGCCCTGCCCGCCCTCGATGCGCTCGACCCAGCTGACTTGCCGCTGCCGTTCGACCCACCCAAAACCACAGAGCGTGCCGACGCCAGCGTGGCCTTGATCAAACTCGCCGTGGCGCGCTCCGGCGACAAGGGTAACCACAGCAACATCGGCGTCATGGCCCGCCACCCCGACTACCTGCCGTGGATCGCCGAAGCACTGACACCCGAGGTGATGGTCGACTGGATGAGCCATGTCCTCGACCCGATTCACGGACGCGTCGAACGCTGGTATTTACCCGGCACTCAGAGCTTTAATTTTCTTCTGGAAAACGCACTCGGTGGCGGTGGCGTGGCCAGCCTGCGGATCGATCCGCAGGGCAAGGCGTTCGCCCAACAACTGTTGGAAATCCAGATTCCGGTGCCCCAGCGCATCGCCGATCAGTTCAATTAGAGGACTGTCGCCATGGCCTATGACTCGATTTTCAAACCCGATCTGTTCACCGGCCAAACCATCATCGTCACCGGTGGCGGCAGCGGCATCGGTCGTTGCACCGCCCATGAGCTCGCGGCCCTCGGTGCGCACGTGCTGCTGGTGGGGCGCAATGCCGAAAAACTGAAAAAGGTCACTGCCGAAATCACCGAAGACGGTGGTAAAGCCGATTGGCAGGTCTGCGATATCCGCAATGAAGACGCCGTTACGCAGCTGGTCAGCGAGCTGATCCGCAAACACGGCCCAATCCACGGGCTGGTCAACAATGCCGGCGGGCAGTACCCCTCGCCGCTGGCGTCGATCAATCAGAAAGGTTTCGAAACCATCCTGCGCACCAATCTGGTGGGCGGTTTTCTGATGGCTCGCGAGGTGTTCAATCAGTCCATGAGCAAGCACGGCGGCGCCATCGTCAACATGCTCGCCGACATGTGGGGCGGCATGCCCGGCATGGGCCATTCGGGCGCGGCGCGCTCGGGCATGGACAACTTTACCAAGACCGCCGCGTTCGAATGGGGCTACGCCGGCGTGCGGGTCAACGCCGTCGCGCCGGGCTGGGTCGCGTCCAGCGGCATGGACACCTACGAAGGCGCGTTCCGGGCGGTAATTCCGACGCTGTGCGAACACGTGCCGCTCAAGCGCATCGGCACCGAATCGGAAATCAGCGCGGCGATTGTGTTCCTGCTCAGCCCGGCAGCGGCGTTTGTCAGCGGCAGCACGTTGCGCATCGATGGTGCCGCCAGCCTCGGCGGGCGGGCCTGGCCAATGCACAAGGCGCAGAACAGTCACTCGTACAACGGCTTTCACCGCGCCTATTTACCTGAAGTACTCAGGCCGGACGCCTCCAAACCAGACGAACCGAAGGACAAGGAATAACCATGCCGGTCATCCAGTCCCAGATAGACCCGTTCAGCGAACCGTTCGCCCGCAATCGTGCGGCCATGCTGGCCGGCATTGAGCAGGTCCGCCAGCTCGAACAGAACCTGTTGAATAAAGCCGCAGAAGCCAAACCGAGGTTCGACAAGCGCGGGCAATTGCTGCCCCGGGAGAGGCTGAACCTGCTGCTTGATCCCGGCGCGCCATTCCTCGAGCTGGCGAGCCTGGCCGGCTACAAGCTGCACGACGACAAGGACGGCAGCGCGGCCGGCGGCGGTTTGATCGCCGGGATCGGTTACGTATCCGGCGTGCGGGTGCTGGTGGTGGCGAACAACAGCGCGATCAAGGGCGGCACCATTTCCCCCAGCGGCCTGAAAAAGTCCCTGCGTCTGCAGCAGATCGCCATGGAAAACAAACTACCGGTGATCACCCTCGCCGAGAGCGGTGGCGCCAACCTCAACTATGCGGCGGAAATTTTCGTCGAAGGCGCGCGCAGCTTTGCCAATCAGGCGCGGATGTCGGCGATGGGCTTGCCGCAGATCACCGTGGTCCACGGCTCGGCCACGGCGGGCGGTGCTTACCAGCCAGGGTTGTCGGATTACGTGGTGGTGGTGCGCGGCAAGGCCAAGCTGTTTCTCGCCGGCCCCCCGCTGCTCAAGGCAGCCACCGGTGAAGTCGCCACCGACGAAGAACTGGGCGGTGCCGAGATGCATGCACAAACCGCCGGCACCGCCGAATACCTGGCCGAGAACGATGCCGATGGCGTGCGCCAGGTGCGCGAGATTGTCAGTCTGTTGCCGTGGAACGATCAGTTGCCGTGGTTACCGGAACGTCGGTGGGAAGAGCCCCTCTACCCCATCGACGAACTGCTGGGGCTGATCCCGGATGACCCGAAAAAACCTTACGACGTGCGTGAAATCATCGCGCGGGTTGCCGACGCTTCGAACTTCCTCGAATTCAAATGCGAGTTCGATCAGCAGACGGTGTGCGGGCATTTGCAGATCCAGGGTCGAGCCTGCGGTTTCATCGGCAACAACGGCCCGATCACCCCCAAAGGCGCGAGCAAGGCCGCGCAGTTCATTCAACTCTGCGACCAGAGCCAGACGCCGTTGCTGTTTTTCCACAACACCACCGGCTTCATGGTCGGCACCGAGTCGGAACAGCAAGGCGTGATCAAGCACGGCGCGAAAATGATTCAAGCGGTGGCCAATGCCCGGGTGCCTAAACTGACAATCGTCGTCGGCGGTTCCTACGGTGCCGGCAATTACGCGATGTGCGGCCGCGGTCTCGACCCGCGCTTCATCTTCGCCTGGCCCAACAGCCGCACCGCGGTGATGGGCGGCGCCCAGGCCGGCAAAGTGCTGCGGATCGTCACCGAAGCCAAACAACTCAAGGACGGATTGGTGCCCGACCCGAAAATGCTCGACATGCTGGAACAAGTCACCGCGCAGAAACTCGACAGCCAGTCCACCGCGCTGTATGGCAGCGCCAACCTGTGGGATGACGGGCTGATCGATCCACGGGATACCCGCACGTTACTTGGATACTTGCTGGACATCTGCCATGAGGCCGAGGTTCGGGCGCTGCAACCCAACAGCTTTGGTGTCGCCCGCTTCTAAGGGCGATCAGGAGAACAATAAAAATGATCTTCACCCAGGAACACGAAGCACTGCGCCGCACCGTCCGCCAATTCGTCGATCACGAAATCAATCCCCACGTCGAGGAATGGGAAAAGGCCGGGCGCTTTCCGATCCATGAGATCTTCCGCAAGGCTGGCGACCTCGGTCTGTTGGGAATCTCCAAACCGGAAAAATTCGGCGGCATGGGCCTCGACTACAGCTATTCGATTGTGGCGGCCGAAGAGTTCGGCACCATTCATTGCGGCGGCATTCCGATGTCCATCGGCGTGCAGACCGACATGTGCACCCCGGCCCTGGCGCGTTTCGGCTCCGATGAACTGCGCGAAGAATTCCTGCGGCCGGCGATCACCGGCGAGCAGGTCGGCTGCATCGGTGTTTCCGAAGTCGGCGCGGGCTCCGACGTCGCCGGGCTGAAAACCACCGCCCGCAAGGACGGCGACGACTACGTGATCAACGGCAGCAAGATGTGGATCACCAACTCGCCGAGCGCCGATTTCATCTGCCTGCTGGCCAACACCTCGGACGACAAACCGCACATCAACAAGTCGCTGATCATGGTGCCGATGAGCTGCCCCGGGATCAGCCTCAGCTCGCACCTGGACAAGCTCGGCATGCGCAGCTCGGAAACCGCCCAGGTGTTTTTCGATAACGTGCGCGTGCCGCAACGCAACCGCATCGGCCACGAAGGCGCGGGGTTCATGATGCAGATGCTGCAATTCCAGGAAGAGCGGCTGTTCGGCGCGGCGAACATGATCAAAGGCCTGGAGTACTGCGTAGACAGCACCATCGAGTACTGCAAGGAGCGCAAAACCTTCGGCAACGCGCTGATCGACAACCAGGTCATCCACTTTCGCCTGGCCGAACTGCAAACCGAAATCGAATGCCTGCGGGCGCTGGTCTACCAGGCCACCGAGCAATACATCAAAGGCCAGGACGTCACCCGTCTGGCCTCCATGGCCAAACTCAAGGCCGGGCGACTGGGCCGGGAAGTCAGCGACAGTTGCCTGCAATACTGGGGCGGCATGGGCTTCATGTGGGACAACCCGGTGGCCAGGGCTTACCGCGATGTGCGGCTGGTATCGATTGGCGGCGGTGCCGACGAAATCATGCTGGGGATCATCTGCAAACTCATGGGCATCCTGCCGGGGAAAAACAAATGAGCACCCTCCCCACCTGTCAAACCCTGTTGCTCGGCCTGCATGACAGCGTGCTGCACATCACCCTCAATCGTCCCGAAAACCGTAATGCCATGAGCTTGCAGATGGTCACCGAACTGCGTGCGGTGCTGGCGGCGGTTCGCGATGATCGGCAGATTCGTGCGCTGGTGATCGGCGGTGCCGGCGGGCATTTTTGTGCCGGTGCCGACATCAAGGACATGGCCAACGCCCGCGCTCAAGGCCAGCCCGCCTACCGCGATTTGAATCGTGCGTTCGGTGTGCTACTGCAAGAGGTGCAACACGCGCCGCAAGTGGTGATTACGGTGCTGCAAGGTGCGGTGCTTGGCGGCGGCTTCGGCCTGGCCTGCGTCAGCGACATCGCGATGGCCGATCATCAGGCGCAGTTCGGCCTGCCGGAAACCAGCCTCGGCCTGTTGCCGGCGCAGATCGCGCCTTACGTGGTGCAACGCATCGGCCTGACCCAGGCCCGCCGACTGGCCCTGACCGCCGCACGCTTCGATGGCACCCAGGCGCGGCGCATGGGGCTGGTGCATTTTGTCGAACATGACCCACAAGCCTTGGCCGAACGCCTCGATGAGGTGCTGGCCCATGTGTTGTGTTGCGCACCGGGGGCGAACGCGGCGACCAAAAAGCTGTTGCTGGCGAGTGCCGGACAACCCTCGGATGATCTGCTGGATCAGGCAGCCGAGTGGTTCAGCGAAGCAGTGACCGGGGCTGAAGGGATCGAGGGGACGATGGCTTTTGTGCAGAAGCGCAAACCAGGGTGGTCCGTTTAAGAGCTTCGCGAGCAAGCCCTTACATTCACCGCAAAAAACCAAGGGAATAACCGATGCCCGCCCTCAAAAAAATCCTGATCGCCAACCGCGGTGAAATCGCCTGCCGTGTCCAGCGCACCGCGCAAGAGCTGGGCTACCGCACCGTCGCCGTATTCAGCGACGCCGACGCCGATGCGCTGCACGTGCAGATGGCCGACGAAGCCGTGAACATCGGCCCAGCCCCGGTGCAGCAGTCTTATCTGAACATCCCGGCCATCATCGACGCCGCCCGGCGCACCGGTGCCGATGCAATCCATCCCGGTTACGGCTTCCTCTCGGAAAACTCAGGCTTCGCCCTCGCCTGCCAACAAGCCGGCATCATCTTTATCGGTCCCAGCTCCGAAGCCATCGAGCTGATGGGCAGTAAACGGCTGTCGAAACTGGCCATGATCAAAGCCGGCGTGCCCTGCATCAAAGGCTATCAGGGCAGCGAACAGGACGACGCCACCCTGCGCCGCGAAGCCGAACGCATCGGCTATCCGCTGATGATCAAGGCCAGTGCCGGCGGTGGCGGTCGCGGCATGCGCCTGGTGCACAGCGCCGCCGAATTGCCGGAACAGCTCCGTAGCGCACGCTCCGAAGCGCTGCACGGGTTTGGCAGCGACGAATTGATCCTCGAACAAGCCTTGATCGATCCGCGTCACGTTGAAATTCAGGTGTTCGGCGACCAGCACGGCAACCTGATCCACCTCGGCGAGCGCGACTGTTCGATCCAGCGCCGCCACCAGAAAATCATCGAAGAAGCGCCCTGCCCGGCGATGACCACCGAGTTGCGCCAGGCCATGGGCGAGGCGGCGCTCAAGGCGGGTCGCGCGGTGAATTACGTGGGGGCGGGTACCGTGGAATTCCTACTGGATGCTCACGGCCGGTTTTACTTCCTGGAGATGAATACCCGGTTGCAAGTGGAACATCCGGTGACTGAACTGATCACCGGCCTCGATCTGGTGGCCTGGCAATTACACATCGCCGAAGGGCAACCGCTGCCGCTACGACAGGAACAGGTGCAGCTCAACGGGCATGCCATGGAAGTGCGCCTGTACGCCGAAGATCCGGCCCAGGGATTTCTGCCGCAAACCGGTCGAATCGTGGCCTGGGAGCCAGCGATCCAGGGCAGCGTACGGATCGACCATGGCCTGATCGAAGGCCAGTCTGTCAGCCCGTTCTATGACCCGCTGCTGGGCAAGCTCATCGCCCACGGTGCCACCCGTGAAGAAGCCCGACGCAAGTTGCTGCGGGCGATACAGGACAGTGTGCTGCTGGGCGTGCAGAGCAATCAGCGCTTGCTCGCCAATCTGCTGGAACACTCCCAGTTCATCAGTGGCGAGTTCAGCACCGGGTTCATCCCCACGTACTTCGCCGACCATCCCTGCCTGCACCCTCATGCGCCGAGCGCCGACGAGCTGGCCATCGCCGCGGTGCTTTTTTATCAAGTATCAGCGCAGGCTCACCCCGCCCCGCTGGCCGGTTGGCGCAACAACGCCAGCGCGCCTCTGCACTATCGGATCGGCCTGGAGGATCAGGAATGGCCGGTCGAACTGCACGCTGAACCTGGCAAGCTCTACCGTGTTCAGGTTGGCGCCCGGCCCCTCGAACTGAAGGTCATCCAGTGCGACGGACGCTGGGCCACCCTGCAAATCGACGGCATCCGCCAACGCCATGCCTACCGCCTCGAAGCCGGGCAACTCTGGTTGTTCACGCGCCCCGGCAGCCTGCGACTGGTCGATCGGACCCGGGCGCTGGTCAGCGGCCAGGCCAGTGTCAGCTCCGGCACGCTCAAGGCGCCGATGGACGGGGCGATCGTCGACGTATTGGTCAGTGAGGGCAGCCCGGTCAGCAAAGGGCAACTGCTGGTGGTGCTTGAAGCGATGAAAATGGAGCATCCACTCAAATCGGGTATCGACGGCGTGCTCAAGCGCTTGCAGGTCAGGGTCGGCGACCAGGTAAAAAATCGTCAGATTCTGTTGGAGGTCGAATAAGCCGCTAGGCGGATCCGCCGGGTTTGGCTACGCTCAAGCCCTATCAGGATGCGGATACCAGGAAACCTGCAATGCCTCACTGGCTGGTCATTGATCTGGAAGCCACCACCGATGAGGGCGGCTGGCCAGTAACAGAAATGGAAATCATCGAAATCGGCGCCACCCTCGTGGACCGCAAAGGCCGGGAACTGGATCACTTCCAGTGCTTCGTGCGCCCGTTGCGTCGGCCCCTGTTGACCCCGTTTTGCCGCGAATTGACCCACATCACCCAGGCCAATGTCGATGCTGCCCAGCCCCTGAGCGACGTCTGGGTTTCGTTCGAACACTGGCTCGACCAACATCTCTCGAATCTGGAAGGCTGGGCCAGTTGGGGTGACTACGACCGCAAACAGCTGCTTCAGGAATGGCAGCGGCTGCAACTCGACAGCGCCCTGAGCCGGGTGCCGCACATGAATCTCAAGCAACGTTTTGCCAAGGCCTGTCGACTGGAGCGCCCGCTGGGGCTTAATGGCGCCCTGCAACTGGCGGGCCTGCAGTTCAACGGTCAGCAGCATCGGGCGCTGGAGGATGCGCGCAATACCGCGCGCCTGTTACCGCTGATTTTCCCCGCCAATCCTTGAGTGCAGGAGGTGACGCCTATCGACACCTTGTGCATACTGGCCGGCCCTTTTTAGCCCTTTTCGAGGAATCGCCCATGTTTAAAGTCAACGAGTACTTCGACGGCACCGTCAAGTCGATCGCCTTTGGCACCGCTGAAGGTCCGGCGACCATCGGCGTCATGGCACCGGGCGAATACGAATTCGGCACCAGCCAGCGTGAAATCATGCACGTGGTGTCCGGCGCCCTGACCGTCAAACTGCCTGACAGCAGCGACTGGCAAACCTTCGCCGCCGGCAGCCAGTTCAACGTGCCCGCCAACAGCAAGTTCCAGCTGAAAGTGGCCGTCGACACCGCTTACCTGTGCGAATACCGCGGCTAACCCCCTAGGGTTTCACAGCGAAAAAAAATGCCCGTGTCCAAGAACACGGGCATTTTTTTTCAGGGCTGCTATTCGAGGATCGTCACCGGCATGCCGACTTCGAGCCGACCGTTACCGTCATTGACCAGGTTCTGCCCGAACATCGCGCCGTCCTCTTGAGCCCGATATTGCTGCAAGGTCGCCAGAGGCTCGCGGTCGTCGCTACGTTCGCCGGTCTGCGGGTCGATGGTGGTCAGAATGCAACGTGAGCAGGACTTGACCACGCGGAACTCGACATCGCCAATACGGATGCGCTTCCAGCCATCTTCGGCGAACGCCTCGCTGCCCTCGATCACCAGATTGGGCCGAAAGCGCAGCATCTCCAGCGGTCGCCCGACCCGTTGCGACAAGTCTTCCAGCGACGCCTGGCCAATCAGCAACAACGGAAAACCGTCGGCAAAAGCCACCTGATCGTCGTCCTTGCCGTAGCCGGCCTGGGTGGTCCGCGCACGATCGAGCGGCACATGCACCAGACGCGTCGGCTTGCCGATGAACTCACTGACCCAGGCAGCCGCAGCAATGCCGGCATCGGGCACGCGCAAGGTGTCGCGCCAGATGGTCACGCCACGCAGCTCTGCATCGCTGGCGGGCAAGGCGATATCGATCGGTGAATGGCCTTGGGCACTGAGGGTCAAGCCACCGCTTGCGTTCCACAACGCCGACAGCTGACTCATTTTCGCCTCCGCGCGCTGGGTCAGAAAACGCCCGCTGGCCTCGTCGACCAGCATCCAGCGCCGGTCGCCGTCCAGCCCCAGTTTGTCCAGGCTGACCTGATTCAAGGTCTCGCCCTTGCCGGATTTCAACGGAAAACGATAAAGCGCGCTCAGATGCATGGCCACAGCTCCCTGGTGGGCAAAAACGCCACCCTATACGAGCTTGATCGCCGAATCAAAGACCCTGTGGCGAGGGGGCTTGCCCCCGTTGGGCTGCACAGCAGCCCCAAACCCTGCCACCGCGTTTTTCCAGATTGTTATCAGGCCGGCACTTCGTCGAGCATCAGGCGCTGACGCACCACGTCGACGAGTTTGTCGGGCTGGAATTTGGAGAGGAAGTTGTCGCAGCCGACCTTCTTGACCATCGAGTCATTGAAGCTACCCGACAGCGAGGTGTGCAGGACCACATAAAGGCCGCGCAAACGGGGGTCGTTGCGGATCTCGGTGGTCAGGCGATAGCCGTCCATCTCCGGCATTTCCGCATCGGTGAAGATCATCAACAGCTTGTCAGTCATGTTCACACCGGTATCAGCCCAGGCCTTGAGCATGTTCAGCGCCTTCAAGCCATCACTGGCAATATGCATTTTCACGCCCAACTGACCCAAGGTGTCGCGCAATTGCGACAGAGCCACGTTCGAGTCATCCACCAGCAGCACTTCACGGCCACGGGCGCGCTCCAGAACCGGATCGTCGAGTTTGTCGCGAGAGACCTTGGCGTTGTACGGCACGATTTCGGCCAGGACTTTTTCGACGTCGATGATTTCCACCAGCTGATCGTCGACCTTGCTGATGGCGGTCAGGTAATGCTGGCGACCGGCGCTGGTCGGCGGCGGCAGAATGGCTTCCCAGTTCATATTGACGATGCGGTCCACGCCACCGACCAGAAATGCCTGCACCGAGCGGTTGTACTCGGTGACGATGATCGTACTGGTGGGGCTTGGCACCAGCGGACGCATGCCGATGGCTTGGGACAGGTCGATCACCGGCAGCGTCTGGCCACGCAGGTTGACCACGCCACAAACAAAAGGGTGGCGCTGCGGCATCAGGGTCAGCTTCGGCAGCTGCAGCACTTCCTGGACCTTGAAGACGTTGATCGCGAACAATTGCCGTCCGGCCAGCCGGAACATGAGAATTTCCAGGCGATTCTCACCCACCAGTTGCGTGCGTTGGTCTACCGTGTCGAGAATGCCGGCCATTAATGACTCCTGGGCTTGTTCTGATGAATTCACTAAAGAGAGTTATCGGCAGTTTTTGCCGAATCTTGACCCCCGGACAAAATGCCATGCCCAAGCATTGATGTCACATTAACATCATGCTTTACTGACCCCGTGAATTCATCTGCTTCATCCCTTGCGGCGCGACCTTGGTTTGCACGTTAGGTTCCCCTGTGTAAGGGATTCCCCTAGGCACAATCAGGCCCAACCTGATATTCGCAATATCCAATAGCCATTAATGTGACGCCATTCTCATTGCATGAACGGAGTCAGGCTTTTGTGTGCGATCGCAGGTCAGTGGCCATCCACTCTTTCGAGTTCCCCAGTCGGTGCCCAAGCCTGCCAGAGCGCGATCTCACCAAGGCATGGCAGCGCCGGGACACGTAAGGTTCTCGTCGACACACACGACATTCCCTCATCTGACATGACGTTGTGGAGATAAGTATGGCGAACAACCCTAAAGAGTGGGCCCAGCGAATTCCGGAGTTTCTCGTCGAGGCTGAAACACTCCTGGCCAAGTCCGAGGAGTGCCTGAGTCATTTGCAGTTGATCAGCAATGACAAGGACGCCATCGATTGCATGCTCAGCACCCTTCTCAAGCTGGCAAGCAAGGCCGATGCCTTGGCACTGGCAACGGTTTCGGAATTCTCGCTGCACATTCATGGATTGCTGAGCCACGCCCAGAATCACATGGACCTGCATGATCAGGCCCTGGATGCGCTCAAGGATTGCTTCACGTTAATGGCCTGGCAACTCGAACTCATCGACCAGACCACCGGTCAACTCGGCCTCGATGACAGTGAACAGACGTCCCTGATCGAAGCGTTTGCATTTCAAGTGGGACAAAGTCAGTTTCAGCCGCCCAGCCACTCCAAGCAGTTCAGGCTCGTTTCGTTCTCTGAACGGCAGGCTTAAATTCACCAACCCCGTGTTGCGTGTTTTTTATTGTAATGATGCCGCCCTGTAACTTTAGTGTGCGCATACCGCAATTGAATATTTCATACCCGTCGATGCGATGGCAGCTCGAAACAAATAGATACCCCCGCCCCGACTTCAGATAGTGCCTGCCAATAGAAACTAAACGCCTGGCACACTCGATATCTTTCGAAGATAAAAATCAAAAAGTTTTTCCATTGTGGAACTATCGTCCAGAAACGTTATTTCCTGAAGGTGCCTACCTATGTGCCGAACGCGACCAACGGTATCTTAAGTGGTATTATGCCGCCCATTCGTTGACGTCAATTAATGACAGAGTGCCCCTTGGCGCGAACAAGCTCATAACATTGAAGGCTTTATTTCGAGCATTGCACTGCCATCATTAAAGGCGACTCATACAACCTATTTTCAAACAGAGACCCGTCAGCCCTTATGACCGGTCTGCCCGCAGCGAACATCCATTGGCTCCATCCGCTATGTACGCCAGCCTCAAGTCAATCGCCCTGTGGCCACCCTCCCGAAAAAGCGCGCGCCGGTTCACGCTTTTCGTGTGCACCTGCTCGACGCTTGGCAGCCTGTTGGTCTACAGCTTGTCGATGCCTCTGCCGGTGAGTCTGCTGGTGCTCAATACTGCGGCGCTGACCTGCGTCTGGGTGGGGCATCGCCTCTCGCTCAAATCGATAAAGTTTCAGCCTCAAGAATTGGCCGACCGTCTGCTGGAAGTTCAGGAAAATGAACGTCACCGGCTCAGTCGGGAACTGCATGATGATATTGGCCAATTGCTGACCGCCGCAAAACTTCAGAGTGAATGGCTCAAACGTCGATTGCCTGAAGAACTGCAGGGTCAATGTTCGGTCCTCTGCGATACGCTGGACGAAACCCTGACCAAAGTTCGTGATGTATCAGCCATCCTGAACCCACGACAGTTGACCAGTCTCGGGCTGGAAGCCAGTCTGCGTGCACATTTACTCAGAACCCTGGCCAATACGTCCGTGAACTGGAGCCTGGAATGCCATCAACGTTTGACTGGCATACCGGAAGAAATGGCGGTGGCGGCCTTTCGCATCACTCAAGAGGCGGTTACCAATATGCTGCGCCATGCCGAAGCCAGGAATCTGTTGGTCCGCCTGCAACGTCTGCCCCAAGGCCTGACGTTGTTAATCAGTGACGATGGCCTGGGGTTCGAGCCAGC
This sequence comes from Pseudomonas sp. GR 6-02, assembly GCF_001655615.1. GTDB lineage: Bacteria > Pseudomonadota > Gammaproteobacteria > Pseudomonadales > Pseudomonadaceae > Aquipseudomonas. The sequence goes on along the minus strand of NZ_CP011567.1, from coordinate 1,882,886 downwards.
GGCAGACCCTGCTCGCGAGGGGCAACGCGGAATGGCCGGAATGTCGGAACGGATCGATCAGTTGGGCGGCACGCTGACCGTGACCAGCGAGCCGGGCAAAGGCACTCAAATCGAAGCACTCTTCCCCTGGGCGCCCCGTGCGCTGGAACGGGCCAGTACGAATAAGGTTATGCGTTGACTTGTAACTTACTTCTGGTGGACGACCACTCGCTTATCAGGGCTGGCGTGCGCGCTCTGGTGCTGGATATTCCCGGCTATGCGGTCATTGGGGAGGCCAGTGACGGCTCGCAGTTACTCGAGATGGTCGAGCAACTGTCCCCGGACATCATCCTGCTGGATATCTCCATGAGGAAAACCGGTGGCCTTGAAGCCTTGCAGCGACTCAAACGAGTACGTCCGCAGTGCAAAGTGCTCATCCTGTCGATGCACACCGACCCGGCGCTCATCATGCAAGCACTCGAATCCGGGGCTCATGGCTACCTGCTCAAAGACACCACGGCCACCGAGCTCGAACATGCCCTGGATGCCTTGCGCAATAACGAACGCTACCTGAGCCCGGCCATTGCCCACACCGTCATCAACCAGGCGCTGACCCGAACCCAGAAAAATCAGGCGCCAACCCAGGACTCGCACAACCTGACGGCACGCCAGCTGGAAATCCTGCGATTGATTGTTCGCGGAAAATCCACCCGGGAAATTGCCAATGGCTTGGGCCTGAGCATCAAGACTGTCGAAACCCACCGCTCGCAGATCATGAAACGCTTGCAGATCTACGATGTGGCCGGCCTGGTGTTGTTCGCCGTGCGCGAGCAAATCATCAGTCTGGACGATTAGCCGGATTCGAGCCGCTCAGCAGCGGCGAGCCCTCGGGCAAATGCACCCGCAATGCCGCCGGCCGTGCCGAAAACCGCAGGCTATCGCCCTCCAGAGGCTCACCATCAAGGTTGATATAAAGGCCCTCCGATACTTTGATCTCGACCCATGGCAAGCGGGCTCGCACAAACATGTTGTCGATTCCGAAGCCATCGGTCAGCAGGTCTTTCAAGGTACCGACCACTTCCTGGGGCGCGGGCAAAATGCTGATATCCAGCAGACCATCGTCAGCCAGCGCCTGCGGGCACAACATATGACCACCGCCAGCCTGTCGGCCATTGCCGATGCCTAATGCCAACAACTCACCGGCCCAGTGAAAATCCGGCCCCTGCAACTCGCCATAGGCCGCATGCAACTCACTGAAGCGCGATAAACCGGTGAAGAGATAAGCCGCGCCGCCAAGAATTTTTTTCAGTTCCTCGGAAGTATTGGCCGTGACCTGACTGCCAAAGCCGCCCGTGGCCATGTTCAGAAAAACCTGCCCACCCACCTCCCCCAGATCAATGGTATGAGGGGCGGCCTCCAAAAGCTCCAGCGCTTGAGCGGGCTCCAGGGGCACACCCGCGGCGCGTGCAAAATCGTTGGCGGTGCCCAAGGGCAAAAGCACCAGGCTGGCCTGAGTCGAATGCGCCGCCATGGCTTCGGCGATATCACGCAAGGTGCCATCGCCGCCGCCGGCAATCAGCTGCGTATAGCCCGCCGTCAACGCTTCCCCCACCAGCCGCTGCGCATCACCAGCCTCCCAGGTCAGTCGAACAGCCAGTTCCCAGCCTTGTTGGCGCTTGCCTTCGACAGCTGAACGGACCTGCTCATTGAGTGCCTGCTTGCCATGCAGAATCAACAGCGCCTTGCGCTCGTTCATTTTGATCACCCCCCTTTCCGAATCCGTATGGGAGATGTTGACCTCGCAGCCCCTCATAAAAGTCGCAAGGATTTCAATTATTTCCTGGGGAAGGACACTTGAGTCCTACAGAGCGGTATTTTTTCTTACAAAACCTGAGGAATCGGCTCAATTGACCCATCAGGGCAATTGGTACACCGTTGTGTCAGCGGTTATCAGTCATCACCAGTAAATTACACAGGGATGTGCAAACAATGAATGGAACCCCTTTAAGGTCCTCAAAAATCGTAAGTAATAACCGTATCGGCCACCTGAATGGTTTTAACGCAAGGAGCCAATTATTCCATGCAAAGCCATGACCTCAGACTACCGGTAACTCCGGTTGCGCCGTTCTCAGACAATCACGTCAGTCAGCAGGCTGAATTCAAAAGCAGCGCAAAGCCCACCGGAGAAGTTGATATGGAACCTCGCGTCACTGAACTGGAGACACATCTCAAGTACATCCGCAGAGACCTGGATGAAGTCCGCGGCGACGTCAAATCCATCAAGCACAGGCTTGCCTATTCAGCTGGCGGAACAGCTGTGGTCCTGGGGCTTTTGAGCTGGATCTCCAATAGTCGCTTCGACCAGGTCGTGACACTTCTGGCAAATTAAGGAACGGTCATGCACGCAAGCCCCAACGCTTTCGACCGGGCTTGCGTGGCAGAACCAGGACCTGCATCAGCCCAGGACTTCACTCAACGGGATGAAGCTCACACTATCACCCTCGATCAGTGTACGGTCCTCCAGCACTTCAACCAGACCGTCCGCCCAGGCGGCACTGCGCAGTACGCCAGAGCTCTGATTCCTATAGATGATTGCCCGGCCATTCTCCAGACGTCCGCGCAAGTACTCACGTCGGTTACCAGCCTTTGGCCAGACAAACCCTGCCGGTACCTGAAACTTCAGGGGTTCGATCTCTTTTACGCCTTGGCGGCGCAAGAGGTAGGGCCTTGCCAACAAAGCAAAAGTCACCAGGGTTGACGCCGGATTGCCGGGCAAACCAATGACAGGCACACCGCGAAAATGCCCGAACGTCAGCGGCTTGCCTGGCTTGATGGCAAGCTTCCACAGGGTCAACTCGCCCTCTTCCCGCAAGGCAATGCCCAGAAAGTCGGCTTCTCCCACCGATACGCCACCGGTGGAGAGAATCAGGTCGACATCCTTCAACTCGCCGAGACGGGCACGAGTGGTCGCTAAATCATCGGGAAGAATGCCAGCATCGATCACCTCACAGCCCAAGCGCTGCAACCAGCTGCAAAGCAACACTCGATTGCTGTTGTAGATCTGTCCCGGTCCAAGGGCCTGGCCCGGCTCAATCAGCTCATCCCCGGTAGACAAAACCGCAACACGAACCTTGCGAACCACATCCAATTCAGCGCATCCCAACGATGCCGCCAGCCCCTGTTCGATGGGCCCCAGGCGTGTACCGGCGGGCAAGATCAACTCACCGGCGGTGGTTTCCTGGCCTTGTGGACGGATGTTCTGCCCCGGCGTCATGGTCTCGGTGAAACGTACCCGCTCATCCGCCTGAACCTCGGCGTTCTCCTGCATCTCGACACAGTCGGCTCCCGCGGGCACAGGCGCGCCGGTGAAGATCCGCGCACAGGTCCCAGGCTTCAAGGGCTCCGGAGCCTGACCTGCAAAAATCTTCTGGCTGACCGGCAACGGTTCTCCCGTCCAGTCGGCGACGCGCAAGGCATACCCATCCATGGCACTGTTGGGCCAAGGCGGCAGATCAAGTGTCGAAACCAGATCAGCAGCCAGTACACGCCCCTGAACCTGCGCCAACGGCAAGCGTTGGTACTCATGAATTCTCGAGGCGTCGGCCATTTCCAGTAGCCGCGCGAGCGCTACCTCGACAGCCATCAGGCTGCCAGTCTTGCCTGGCTTACCCGCGGGATTCACAGGGTGCCGCCTGTTTCAGATGAGTCACGAAATTGCACGGACGGTGCCGGGAATCCAGTTGTTCGGCGAGAATACCGTCCCAACCGGTGCGCACCGCATTGGTCGAACCCGGCAAGCAGCAAACCAGCGTGCCATTGGCCAGACCGGCCAAGGCCCGGGACTGAACCGTGGAAGTACCGATATCCGCCACCGATATCTGCCGGAACAGTTCACCAAAACCATCGACCTGCTTATCCAGCAGGCAACTCACCGCTTCAGGCGTGCTGTCACGACCGGTAAACCCGGTACCGCCAGTGATCAGCACCACTTGCACGACTTCATCGGCAATCCAGTTGGCCACTTGCGCACGAATTTTGTAGAGATCATCTTTGAGCAATACACGGGCCGCCAGGTTATGACCGGCAGCGCTCAAGCGGTCGACGAAGACCTGGCCTGAGGTGTCGGTTTCCAGGGTACGGGTATCGCTGACAGTCAGCACCGCGATGTTGAGCGGTGCGAAAGGTACATCAGCCTTGGCTTTCATAGGCTCGTCCAGTTGTAGGAGAAACAGCCCGGTGTTATATCACAGCGCCTCATTTTTTCGCCGCCCCCATGGAGAAGTGCAATGACCTCGGATACACCTTTGGCGCCGTGCTCCATTTTGCTCCTGGCGGGCGGGCGTGGCCAACGCATGGGCGGTCAGGACAAGGGTTTGCTGGAATGGCACGGCGAGCCACTGATCGCGCATCTGCACCGCAAGACCCGTCTGCTGAGTGATGATCTGATCATCTCCTGCAACAGAAACCTGGAGAAATATGCGCCTTATGCGGATCAGCTGGTCCATGACGATGAAGGCGACTTTCCGGGACCATTGGCGGGTATTCGCGCTGGCCTGAAGGCCGCCCGCCACACGCACCTGCTGGTATTGCCCTGCGATGTGCCATGCATCGATGCGGCGCTGCTCCAGAACATGCGTGAAACTGCCGCGCAGCATCCGGACAAACCGCTGATGCTACGCCATGGAGAACACTGGGAACCTTTGCTGTGCATGATTCCCGTCGCTCTTTCAGGGGCTTTCGAGACGGCCTGGAACGAAGGCGAGCGCAGCCCGGGCAGACTGATGCGCAAATTGGGCGCCATGGCCCTGCAGTGCCCCGAGAACGACTCTCGCCTGGCCAACCTCAACACGCCGGAACTGTTAAGCACGCATCACACTGTGTCAGACTGATAATTGAAGGAACTTGCGCGTGTTGCATACGTCTCAAGCTCAGCAATCAAAAGATTTTCCATTCGGAGACACACCCATGACCCAACGGACCCTCGCCACTTTCATGCTCGCCCTGGGCCTTGCGACCCTCGCCGGTTGTGCATCGCCTTCAGTGATCACCTTGAATGACGGTCGAGAAATCCAGGCCGTCGACGCGCCTAAGTACGATAAAGAATCGGGCTTTTACGAGTTCGAACAGCTGGATGGCAAGCACACCCGCATCAACAAGGATCAGATTCGTACCGTTAAAGAGTTGTAATCTTTGCGGCGACCATCGGATACAGAAAAGCCCGCTTTTAAAGCGGGCTTTTTCGTGGCAGAAGAAAAACAGGATCGCCTATGATCACCACTCCAGAGTGATTGTGCTTTCGAACTCTCTTTCGTGCCCCGTAACCGGATCGACAAATCGCAACCCCTGGGCGAGCAGCTTCAAGGGATTGGCATAGTCGTCTTCAACATCCTTGAGCACCTGCGGATAGAACGGGTCATTACAGATACCAGCCCCCAGGGCCGCCATGTGCACTCGCAACTGATGTTTCTTGCCTGTTACCGGGTAAAGCGCATAGCGCCAGAACTCACCGTTTTTTTCCCGGACCTCGACAGCCGTCTCGGTATTGCTGACGCCCGGACCTTCCTGCATGCGAAAGAACGGTTCGCCATCGATGAGTCGACTTTTATGAACCATCGGGAAGGTCAGTTCAGGCAATGCCCGGGCGATTGCTTCGTAGCGTTTTTCGATCTGGCGTGTAGGAAACAATGTCTGATACGCCGACCGACTCTGAGGATTGGCTGAGAACAGCACCAGCCCTGCCGTATGCCGGTCAATACGATGCAAAGGCACCAGATGCGGGTTATCCAGTCGCCGGATCAGTCGTCGCAGCAATGTCTGCTCCACATACTCCCCAGCCGGCGTCACCGGCAGGAAGTGCGGTTTGTCCGCCACCACCAGATGCTCGTCGGCATAGAGGATCGACTCCACCACCGGGATCGGTTTTTCGTCCGGTACTTCACGAAAATAATGAATCCGCAGACCTTCCTTGTAAGGTAGATCCAGGGCGATCGGCATGCCTTGTCCATCGAGGACACGACCGCGAGCAATTCTGTCCAGCCATTGCTCACGACCGATGGCGCTGAAGTGTTCGCACAGGCAATCGAATACGGTCTGCCACGGACCAGGCGGCAGATAGAGCGTGCTGGCCTGGTTGTGCGCAGCAGAAAACGATGAAGTGGACATACGAAAAACTCTAACCCTCAATGCAGGGCAGCATTATCCAACAGTGGCCGGAACGAACCTAGAAGAGAATCCTCAGGCCGGTATTGACTGCGTTCGAGCGGCCGCTTCGGTGAACTCCTTGAGCCAGCGCAGCACATCGACCGCTTCCCAGCGACCCGGATCATAGAGCGCATACAACAACCCCTGATAGCCCACGACATCGAGCTGCCGGTGATAACCCGCACGCTGGAACAAGGCTTCGATTTCGGCGAAACAGGTATTGAAATGCAGTTTGTTGAAAGGCGTTTTTCCTTCCGTGACCAGACCATCCAGACGCAACTCGAGAACCGCCTCGCGCACCACGTCCGCCGACATCCGGTTCACGCTGTTCTTCAATTGTTCGACATTGACCACATTTCATCCCTCTGACGTCCGGGATCATCTGCCCAAACCCGAACAGGGAGAAGCATGGCAGGCAATCCGAATAACTGTATAGACATACAGTAACCGAATAACCAACCTTTCGCCAACGAATGAAACGAGGATCGCGACAGGTGGGGCATCGCCAGCAGTGTCAGGACTCGCGCAGGAACGCCACCACCTGCTCGGCACTAAACGGCCAGCCCAGTTCAGCGCCGGTATCGACCCGACGCAACACCGGAATACGCAGGCTGTAGGCTTCGAACCAGGTTTCATCATCAGCGATATCCACCAGCTCCACCAACAGACCACGCTCGACAAACTCCATCAGCATGGCTTCGGCGACTTCACAAAGATGGCAACCAACGGTGCCGAACAGCTGACATTCAGGAGGCATGACGACAAGACCAAACGAAGTAAGCGCTCATTCTAGGCCCGCCATCAAACGCAGTCGAGCCGACGTCCGAGCAACGGTGACTTCAAGAGATTTCAGCAAAACTCTGACGCAAATCATTTGCGTCGCCGGTCATTTGCGCAATGCTCGCGTCTTTTTTGCCTCTACGCTTGAGTAGCCAGAACCCTCACCGGAGTTTTTTGTGTTTGCCAACTTGTTGATCATCCTCGCCTCCTCCCTGGTGGTGATTGCACTGTTCCAGCGCCTGCGTTTGCCACCGGTGCTGGGCTACTTGTGCGTAGGGCTGATGATCGGGCCGACAGCGTTCAACTGGGTGAATGAAAACGAAGATTTGCCCGATCTGGCCGAATTGGGCGTGGTGTTCCTGCTGTTCTCCCTGGGGCTTGAGTTTTCCCTGTCGAAGATGCTCGCACTGCGCCAGGTGGTGTTTGGCCTGGGCAGCCTGCAAGTGCTGGGGTCCGGGATCTTGCTGGGAGCTTTGCTGATGCTGTTCGGCATGCCGATCACACCAGCCCTGTTACTCGGCGCCGGTCTGGCGCTGTCGTCTACCGCCATTGTCAGCAAGGAGTTGAGCAGCCTCGGCGAAATATTCAGCCGTCACGGCCAGAATGCCATCGCCGTGCTGTTGTTCCAGGACGTGGTTGCGGTGTTGCTGCTGACGCTTGTGCCGGTGTTCGCCGGCAGCAGTGACCAGGCCTGGTATTGGGCGCTGCCGCTGACACTGGCCAAGACCCTGGTGCTGTTCGTCGGTTTGCTGCTGGTCAGTCGCTGGTTTCTGCCACGGCTGTTCCATGAAGTCGCCGCGGCCCGGTCCGCGGAGCTGTTCGTGCTGTTGGCACTGGTGATTGTTCTGCTGACGGCCTGGCTGACTCACCTGCTCGGCCTCTCTCCTGCCCTGGGCGCCTTTCTCGCCGGCATGCTGCTGGGGGAAAGCCATTACCGACATCAGATCGAGGCCGATATCCGTCCGTTCCGCGATATTCTGCTCGGAGTATTCTTCGTCAGTATCGGCATGCTGATCGACTTGCGCCTGTTTGCCAGCCACGGCCTGCTGATTCTCGGTCTGACGTTGGGGTTGCTGCTGATCAAGGGCACCCTGGTCGCACTGCTGGTCAAATGGCGCGGCAGCGATGGCGAAACTGCATGGCGCAGCGGCCTGGCATTGGCCCAGGGGGGTGAGTTCTGTTTTGCCCTGATGGCGCAGATGCAACAGAACAAACTGATGCCCGCCGACCTCGGCGGCCTGCTGCTGGCGGCCACGTTCTGCTCGATGCTGGTAACGCCTTTACTTCTGCGCGCCGCTCCCCGCATCGCCATGCGTCTGCACCGCAAACCCAACAAAGCAGCCGAACTCGAAGAAATCAGCGCGCTCAATGCCGGCCTGCACAATCACGTGGTGATCTGTGGCTACGGCCGCGTCGGTCAATCCATCGGGCGTTTCCTGCGTCATGTTCAGCAACCGTACATCGCGTTGGACACCGATCCGGTGCGGGTCCAGGAAGCTGTGGTCAATGAAAGCAGTGTGCACTATGGCGACTCACGCCGCGGCGAGCTGCTGATCGCGATAGGGCTGGAGCGCGCAAGACTGTTGGTGGTTGCCGTGGACAAGACGGACATCGCCCTGCTGATTCTCAAGGAAGCACGGCGGTTCAACCCGACCGTGCCGATCCTGGTGCGCACCCGGGATGACAGCCAGTTGGCCGAGTTGAAGGCGGCCGGTGCCAGCGAAGTCGTACCCGAGTTGCTGGAGTCCAGCCTGATGCTCGCCTCCCACGCTCTGATCATGCTGGGCATACCCGGCCAGCAGGTGCAGGACCGGGTCGACCAGGTACGGCATGACCGCTATCGCCTGCTGCACGATTTTTACCCTGACGCCGACGATGAGGAACGCTGATTCAGTCCTGGCTCATGGCGCCGATCTTGTGCACCGACAAATCCGCGCCGTAATACTCTTCTTCCTGGCTCAGGCGCAAGCCATGGACGGCCTTGATCGCGCCATACACGGCAAAACCACCGGCCAGCGCCACGACTACCCCCAAAGAGGTGCCGATCAACTGGCTGATCAGGCTCACGCCCCCCAATCCACCCAAAGCGGTTTGCCCGAAAACGCCGCAAGCGATCCCGCCCCAGACACCACACAGCCCATGCAAAGGCCAGACACCCAGCACATCGTCGATACGCCATTTGCCTTGAGCCGCGGTAAAGCACCAGACAAACAGGCCCCCGGCGATGGCGCCGGTCACCAATGCGCCCACCGGGTGCATCAGATCCGAGCCGGCGCAGATCGCCACCAATCCAGCCAACGGGCCGTTATGCAGGAAGCCCGGGTCATTGCGCCCGACGATCAACGCCGCCACCGTGCCGCCGACCATGGCCATCAACGAATTCACCGCCACCAGCCCGCTGACCCCTTGCAGGGTCTGGGCGCTCATCACGTTGAAACCGAACCAGCCGACGATCAGGATCCACGACCCCAACGCCAGGAAGGGAATGCTCGACGGCGCGAATGCCACCAGTCGCCCGTCGCGATAACGACCTTGCCTAGGCCCCAGCAGCAACACCGCCGCGAGTGCCAGCCAGCCGCCCATGGCGTGAACCACCACGGAGCCGGCGAAGTCATGGAAACTGGCGCCGAAACGTGCCAGCAACCAGGCTTGCAGGCCGAAGTTGCCGTTCCAGACCACGCCCTCGAAGAAGGGGTAGATAAACGCCACGATCAGCGCCGTCGCGCACAACTGCGGGACGAACCGGGCGCGCTCGGCGATGCCTCCGGAAATGATCGCCGGTATCGCCGCGGCAAAGGTCAGCAGAAAGAAAAACTTCACCAACCCATAGCCATGGTCGGCGGTGATCACCGCCGCCGGTTGCATAAAACTGACCCCATAGGAAATCCAATAGCCTATAAAGAAGTAGGCCAGGGTCGAAATGGCGAAGTCACTGAGGATCTTCGACAAGGCGTTGACCTGATTCTTTTGGCGAACCGTGCCGACCTCAAGAAAGGCGAAACCGGCGTGCATGGCCAGAACCATGACCGCACCGATAAGGATGAACAACGTGTTGGAGCTATGGACCAGACTGTCCACAGCACTTTGCAGATTTTCCATGGATTGGCAGACCTGAAGGCTGAAAAAAGCACCAAAGCAGTTCGCGCAGATGGTCGGCGCACCAAGTTGCAGCCAATCCAGACCGCAACGCTGATCCGGATGAACCGCTTTGGCGCACAAGACCGCCGCCTCTGCGCGAGTTTTGATTGTTTGAGTTAGGGTTTTCCTGAAATCATGCCCGGCAACAGCGCAATAGCGCCGGCTGACGCACCACGACGTAGCAAAAGATGTACCAGTCATTTGTACTGAACCTTCGCGCAAGGCTCATACTCGAACGCTTCAGAAGCCACTTACGGAGATCACCAATGGCACGCATCAAGGCAAAGACTGCTCAAGAAATTCTGATGGAAGATTTTCAGACACTGGTCAGCGATACCGAACGGTTGCTGGAACACACCGCCTCCCTGGCCGGTGATCAGGCCGATGAGCTGCGCGAACAGATCCGCGACAGCCTGCTGCGTGCCCGGGAAACCCTGAAGCTGACCGAAGACGCCCTGCAAGAGCGCGGCAAAGCGGCTGTCGCCGCCACGGAAGATTACGTCCAGGCCAACCCATGGCAATCGGTCGGGATTGCAGCCGGCGTGGGTTTCCTGATTGGTCTGCTGGCCACTCGGCGCTGATATGGCGATCGACGAATCCGGCTCGTCCGCGACGGGCACCCGCTCTTCATCGCGGCGCCTGGGTGCCGCGTTTCTTGGATTGCTGCATAGCCATGTCGAACTGTTCGGCATCGAACTGCAGGAGCAAAAAGCACGTACCGTAAGCCTGTTGCTGTTTGCAGGCCTGACGCTGGTCTTTGCCTTGTTGTTGCTGGTGGGGTTGTCGACGCTGGTGTTGATCCTGTTCTGGGACACCTATCGCCTGGCGGCGATCATCGGGCTCTGTGTGTTCTACACCCTCGCTACGTTGTTCTGCGCGATGCGCTTGAGGGCGGCGATTTTCGATGAATCCTCACCCTTCCATGGTACCCTCGAGGAGCTGGCCAATGATCGGGAGCGTCTGTTGCCATGAGCATGCCTGAACTTCCCCGCAATAGTTCGCGAACGGAAATGCGCAAGGCACTGATCCGTCTGCGCATGGAAATGCATCGCCAGGAAATTCGCCACGAATCCCAACAACTGCTGCAGCCCCTGCAACGGGTGCGCGGCATGACACAAAGCCTGCAAGACGGCTTCGGCATCAAACACGCCCCGCTCTGGGGCATCGCCGCCGTGATCGGGTTGGGTTTTCTGACCGGCAAGGGTGCCAAGGGCGGCAGTATCGGCAGCCTGACCAAGCTGGTTAGCCTGGGCGCCGCACTAGGGCCGCTGATCAAGCTGGTCATGCAGAGCGCTTCGCGCAAACACTAATCAGTCTTGTCTGGCTGCATTCTTGCAATACCACCAGGATCAACCTCTTTATCGAGAGGTTGATCCTGCGTGCCTACCTGGGACCAGGTATTTATCCAGAACAACACCTTAATAAGGAGGCCTCGTGATCGACGGGCAACCGCTCGCCTGTTTTCAGCCATTCATCGATACCGCCACAGGCCGTATCGCGGGTGTCGAAGCGCTGGGCCGACTGCGCCAGGCCGATGGTCAACTGATCTCGGTAGGTACGCTGTTCGCCGATCCGCGAACCCCGGCTATCGCCCTGCGACGTCTCGATCGCCAGATTCGCGACAACGCCCTGAGCCGTCTGCATGAAGCGCCCACGGACTGGTTTCTCAGCCTGAACATCTCACCCCGCTGGATCAGCCGCTTGCGCCGGGACCAGGCACTGCCGAGCCTCAAGCAACTGAGCAGGCATGGTGTCGACGCACAGCGAATCGTCTTCGAGATCACCGAATTGGGCGGCGACAGCCAGCGTCTGGCTGAAGTCGTGGCCCGCTACCGGCAAGCCGGGGCGCGGATCGCCATCGATGATTTCGGTGCCGGTTACTCTCAACTCGATCGCGTGCTGGCCCTGCAACCGGACATTCTCAAACTCGACATGCGACTGTTCCAGGCCGCCGCGTTGGGCGGTCCCAGCAGCGATGTGGTCAAGGCACTAGCGCAAATGGCGGAAAAAACCGGTTGCTGGATCATCGCCGAAGGCGTGGAAACCGAAGCTCAACTGAATTTTGCCCTGGAGTGCGGCTCACGCTACGTACAAGGCTTTCTGTTCGCCCGAGCGCAAGCGGATTTCTTCGCCACCGACGCCTTTGTCGAGCGCTTCGCGCAACTGCGCCAGCGTTACGTTCAGCAAAAGCTGACTGAACGCGCTCGCCTGATGATCATGCGCCAGCAACTCAGCGAACTGATGACCATCCTGCAAGCCTGGGCTCAAGCCTGCGCCCCCCTCAGCGCCTTGCCGCAACTGCAGGCGTTTCCCTGGCTGCTGCGTTTTTATCAGTGCGACCGCCACGGCACGCAACTGACCCCCAACCTGGAATGGCGCAACAACGGCTGGGAAGCCGATAGCCGCTACCTGGGCCATAACTGGTCATGGCGCCCCTATTTCTATCACTTGCTGGCCGAGGGTTGGGATGAGCGCCGTCTGACGCTTTCCAACACTTACCGCGACGCCACCAGCAATCAGTACTGCCTCACTGCGGGGCAGTTTTTCGATAACGGCGAACGGCTACTGCTCATCGATATCGACGCTGCGGGGTTGTAGTTCTCCTTGCAGGTACCGGCGCGAAACGGGAAGCTAGGGGTTCAGTCACCTGACGGAGAAACCAGCCTTGGATTGGCACACCCTGCTTACCCGCGAACGCCTCGGAAAACCTGTGCACAGCCCGGAAGAACTCGGCCGCAGTCCTTTCCATAAAGACCACGACCGGATCATTTTCTCAGGCGCGTTTCGCCGTCTCGGGCGCAAGACCCAGGTCCATCCGGTCTCCAGCAACGATCACATTCATACGCGCCTGACTCACTCGCTGGAAGTCAGCTGCGTCGGCCGTTCGCTGGGGATGCGCGTCGGTGAAACCATCCGCAGCGCGCTGCCCGACTGGTGTGAACCGAGCGACCTGGGGATGGTGGTGCAATCGGCTTGCCTGTCCCATGACATCGGCAACCCACCCTTCGGCCACTCCGGCGAAGACGCGATCCGCCACTGGTTCCAGCAGGCCGCCGGCCGTGGCTGGCTGGATGCCATGAGCGAAGCCGAACGCAACGACTTCCTCAACTTCGAAGGCAATGCCCAAGGTTTCCGGGTGCTCACCCAGCTTGAATACCATCAGTTCGAAGGAGGCACCCGGCTGACCTATGCCACCCTGGGCACCTACCTGAAATACCCGTGGACGGCCCGGCACGCCGACTCACTGGGCTACAAGAAGCACAAGTTCGGCTGCTACCAGAGTGAACTGCCGCTGCTGGAACAGATCGCTCATAAACTCGGCCTGCCCCAACTGGAAGAACAGCGCTGGGCGCGCCATCCGCTGGTGTATCTGATGGAGGCCGCCGACGACATCTGCTACGCGCTGATCGATCTGGAAGATGGCCTGGAAATGGAGCTGCTGGAGTACGCCGAAGTCGAGTCCCTGCTGCTGGACCTGGTGGGCGACGATCTCCCGGAAACCTATCGTCAGCTCGGTCCACAGGATTCGCGGCGGCGCAAACTGGCGATTCTGCGGGGCAAAGCCATCGAACACCTGACCAACGCAGCAGCCCGAGCCTTTGTCGAGCAACAGGACGCGTTGCTGTCCGGCACGCTACCGGGGGACCTTGTCGAACACATGCATGGCCCGGCCAAACGCTGTGTCTTGAATGCCAAGGACATGGCACGCAAAAAAATCTTCCAGGATAAGCGCAAGACGCTCCACGAAATCGGTGCCTACACCACCCTGGAAATCCTGCTCAATGCTTTTTGCGGCGCAGCACTGGAGCAGCACAACGGTCGTACGCCCTCCTTCAAGAACCGGCGCATACTCGACCTGTTGGGCAACAATGCACCCGACCCGAATGGCCCGTTGCACACCTCTTTCTTGCGCATGATTGATTTCATCGCCGGTATGACCGACAGCTATGCCGGTGAAATGGCGCTGGAAATGACCGGTCGTTCAAGCCACGGATAACAGCGCATCGATCAGCCGCGTCAGCGACGTCTGAACGGCTGATCGAATGTCTCGACATTCATCTGTATTTCAACATCGACAGAATCGCCCTACACCTTGTGCAGAGCTGACTGATCGATTGTTCGACCATCTCGCGAAACAATTGCACACCCACTGCTCGACAGATGACGCATGAAAACTCCTACGTTCAAACACGATTGGCACATATTGCTGGTGGAAGATCATCCGTTTCAGCTGAGAGCGGCTCAATACCTGCTCGAGAGTTACGGCTTCACCCAACTGACCACCACTGACAGTGCCGAAGGCGCCTTGCAACAAATGCTCAAAGCTGCGCAACCGTTCGATATTCTTCTGTGCGACCAATGCCTGCCCGACCTTCCCGGTCTTGATTTGATCGAGTTCGCCAGTCACCGGGGAATGATCAGACAGGCAATACTGCTGAGCAGCCTGACATCCGCCGAGCTGGAAAAACTTAAAACAGTAGCCTACGAACACGGACTTCCCTTGCTGGGTTACTTGATCAAGCCATTGAAACAATCAGATTTTAGAAACTTGTTGACCTTGGCCTCACAATAAAAAACACCAACTCTCACACACTAGAACCACATCCAAAACACAGATTAATACTTATAGCCAAACGCCTTCTAGCCTCTGACTAAACTATCAAATTCTTAACCCTTCCTCATTCAAAACCTAGTTGACACGTAGTCCATTTCTTTTTCAGTTGTAGGACTTTTCCTATATTGCTGCTATCGGCTTGTCAGTTCATGCGCCCCCTCAACTACTGAGCTAAGGTGCGCGCTTTATTTGTGCACGTATGGGATTTGATTATGAACTCCGTTTTTATTGTCGACGATCACCCTGTCATCCGCCTTGCCGTTCGAATGCTGCTGGAACATGAAGGTTACAAAGTCGTCGGTGAAACTGACAATGGCGTCGATGCCATGCAAATGGTGCGCGAATGCATGCCCGACCTGATCATCCTCGACATCAGTATTCCCAAACTGGATGGGCTGGAAGTGCTCTCACGTTTCAACGCAATGAGCACGCCATTAAAAACACTGGTGTTGACTGCACAATGCCCAAAACTTTTTGGTATTCGCTGCATGCAGTCAGGTGCATCAGGGTATGTATGCAAACAGGAAGAGCTCAGTGAACTGGTAAGCGCGATCAAAGCAGTATTATCAGGTTACAACTACTTCCCCAGCGAGGCCTTGAACCCAGTTCGTTGTGACGACGCACAGTGGGCAGACCTGGACTTGTTCAAATCCGTAAATGATCGAGAGTTGATGGTATTACAACTTTTTGCCCAAGGTCGCACCAACAAGGAAATTGCCAAGGGCATGTTCCTCAGCAACAAGACTGTCAGCACCTATAAAAAACGACTTATGCAGAAACTCAAAGCCAAATCTCTGGTTGAACTCATCGATATGGCAAAACGTAACGCGCTAGTGTGAGGAACAGGATGCCCAGTCGTTTGAAGGATTATCTAAGACTCATGGTCACGGCTTTATGCATGAGTACCCCGGTGCTCGCGGCGCAGACAGCCAGTGAAAACTACACCCTGCTCAGTCGCTCAACGACCGGGCACATGGAAGTCCGACTGGATACCTCACAACGACAATGGGTCAAAGACAAACGTGAATTGATCCTGGGCACATCAGGCCCGGATTATCCGCCTTTCGACCTGACCCTCAGCGGCCACGACTACGAAGGTTTCACCGCCGACTACGCCGGCATCCTCGGCAAGGTTACGGGGTTGCCCGTCAAGGTTCAGCGCTTCGCGTCCCGAGGGGCTGCGATCGAGGCACTGGAAAAGGGTCAGGTCGACATGCTCGGCACCGCCAACGGGTTCGAGGCCGACAATGCCGACATTGCGCTGTCCATCCCTTACGCCGTGGATCAACCCGTGCTGGTCACACGGGAAGGAGAAACCCGATCACTGACAGATGGACTCGCCGGCCTGCGGCTTAGCATGGTCTATCACTATCTGCCCCTGGACGAAGTCAGGGCGCTGTATCCGAAGGCAATCATCACCTCCTACCCGTCCTACCAGAATGCAATCAACGCGGTTGCCTTCGACCAGGCCGACGTTTTTCTCGGTGACACCATTTCAACTCATTACATGATCAACAAGGGGTATCTGAACAACATCCGCATGGCCAACTTCGGTAAACACGAAGCCCATGGTTTCAGCTTTGCCGTACAGAAGGACAACCCGGACCTGCTCGGGATCATCAACGCGGCACTCAAGGCCATCCCCACCAGCGAACGGGAAAACATCGCCAAACGCTGGAGTGCCGGCAGCGACATTCTTCTCACCGATCAAAAACTGCAACTCACCCACCATGAAGAACGCTGGCTGGCGCAACATCCGGTTGTGCGGGTGGTAGTTAATGAAGCATTTGCGCCGCTGACGTTTTTTGACAGCGACGGCAACTTTCGGGGTGTCACGGCTGACCTGCTCGAACTGATCAGATTGCGCACCGGTTTGCGCTTCGAGATCCAGCGCAGCCGAAGCGATGACGAGATGGTCGAGCAGATCGCCAACCAGCAGGCCGACCTGATCGCCGCCCTGCTCCCCAGCGCACAGCGTGAAACGATGTTGAACTTCAGCCGCCCGTATCTGGAAAACTCCTTTGTCCTGCTGACACGCAAAGCGGCCGACAGCCCGACCAACCTCAACCAACTGCAGGACAAACGCCTGGCCATTGCCCAGGGCAATCCACTGGTGGATTACCTGCGCAGCGAGTTTCCGCGGATCAATCTGGTCGAAACTCCAGACACATTCAGTGCCGTGGAGTTGCTCGCCGAGGGCAAGGCAGAAGGTGCGGTGAACTCATTGGTGATCGCCAATTACTTCATCTCATCGCGGATCTTCGAGCGGGCACTTCAGATCACCACCACCATCGGCACCCAGCAGGCGGCATTTTCCCTGGCGACCGGGCGCGACGCCAAAGAACTGAATGCCATCCTCGACAAGGCGCTGTTGAGCATCGCACCGGAAGAGCTGGGCATCATCAATAACCGCTGGCGTGGCTATTCGGCGGCCTCGCAAAGTACCTGGCGCAACTATCACAGAGTGTTCTATCAGATCGTTACCGGTGCTGGCGTACTGCTGCTGATCTCCGTTGCCTGGAACGCCTATATGAGACGCCAGATAAAACAGCGGCAGGCGGCGAAAGAACGTGCCGATGAAGCCAACCGGGCTAAAAGCACCTTTCTGGCAACCATGAGCCATGAGATCCGCACGCCGATGAACGCGATCATCGGCATGCTGGAGCTAACACTCAAACGCATTGATCCTGGCCATCCGGATCGACCGGCCATCGACGTCGCGTATCACTCGGCAAAAGACCTGTTGGAACTGATCGGGGACATTCTCGACATTGCGCGCATCGAATCCGGACGTCTGAGCCTGAGCCCGGAACGCGTCAATCTGGCTGAAGCCGTGGCCTCGGTGGTGAGGATCTTCGACGGGCTGGCCCGGCAAAAGAATCTCGGACTGCACCTGGCATTCAACCCTGCTAAACCTGCGACCGATGTCCTGCTGGACCCGATGCGTTTCAAGCAGGTGCTGTCCAACCTGGTCAGCAATGCAATCAAGTTTACGCAACAGGGTCAGGTCAGGATCAGCCTCGAGTTGCAACCGACCGACGAGCCCGACCGCATGCAGCTGCAGTTGCTGGTTGAGGACAGTGGCGCCGGGATCAGCGAGCAGGATCAGCAGCGACTGTTCGAGCCTTTCGTCCAGGCCAATAACTCCAGCCAGTTACCCAGGGGCGGTGCGGGGCTGGGACTGGTGATCAGCCGCAATCTGTGCGAAATGATGGGCGGCAACCTGCAATTGAGCAGCCAGCCCGGGGTCGGCACTCAGGTTCGGGTTTCGCTGAATCTGGCAACCCTGCCGCCTGTACAGATGCCGGAAATTGCCGAGCCACAGATTCACCAGAGCGCTGCCCCCCTGAACGTTCTGGTGGTCGATGATCACCCGGCCAATCGCTTGCTCATGTGCCAGCAACTGGAGTTTCTGGGGCATCGGTTCAAGGTTGCAGCAGATGGCGAGGCGGGATTGGAGGCGTGGAAAGATCAGCCATTCGACCTGGTGATTGCCGATTGCAATATGCCGATCATGAATGGATATGAGATGGCTCGTGCCATTCGCCAACATGAACAGCGCGTGCAGCGTCCTGCCTGTACCGTTCTGGGTTTCACCGCTAATGCGCAACCGGAGGAAAGACAACGCTGCAAACAAGCCGGGATGGACGATTGCCTGTTCAAACCTCTCAGCCTGACAGCCTTGAGCCAATGGATCGAAGGCATTGCACCGACGGTCCGCGACCCGGCGTTCAGTCTGGAGGGGCTGCACCTGTTAACCGGTGGCAACCCGGCGCTGAACCGGCGATTGTTGACCGAGCTGCTGAATAGCAACCACCTGGATCGGCAAACGCTGCTGACGTTGTCCCGGTCAAACGACCGGCAGTCACTCCTCGACATTGCCCACAAAATCAAGGGAGCGGCGCGAATCGTCCAGGCCTCCCGACTGATCGACAGTTGCGAGGCGCTCGAAAAGGCCTGCCATAACAGGCCCCACCACGATCAAGTGGCCGATTGCAGCAAGTCCATGGAGCGCGCCATGCTCGAACTGGATCACGCGTTGCGACAACAGCTCGCACGCCACGACAAACAGCAGAATGACGGAGCGTTAACTATGCTGGAAGGCTGAGCAGTGTGTTCATCGTCATGGAGAAATCTGCAATGCCCAGCCCACTGCGCCCGGACCAGCGCCGATTTCCCCTGCACATCCATATCAGCGTGATGTTCACGTTCCTGCTGTTGCTGACCGGGGTGGTGCTGGGCATTTTCAACTATCGGCAAACCACCCGGATCATTCTTTCCAGCAGTGAAAAGCTCTTCAATCGCATCGAGCAGGATGTCCGTCTGGACCTGCATCGCACCTATGAGCCGATTCGTCATCTGCTGAGCCTGCTGGCGGACAATCCGGCAACCCAGGCCGCCGACCTTGAGCAACGCCTGGCGTTGCTCAAGCCCTTCAGTCAATCACTCACGGACAACCCCGATCTGGCCTCGCTGTACCTGGGCTACAGCAATGGCGACTTTTTCATGGTTCGCCCCCTGCGCAGCGTCGCGCTGAAAACGCAGCTCAAGGCACCGGACACCGCGGCGTATCAGGTATGGAGCATCGAGCATCCAGGCGGCGGTCAGGTCCGCTCCCAATCCTTGTTTTTCGATCAGAACCTGGCCCTCGTCAGCCGTCTGGACAACCCCGACGAAATCTACGATCCACGCACCCGCGCCTGGTTCTCCAGCGCCCGCAGCGACCGTGATCAGATCACCACCGAGCCCTACCTGTTTTTCTCCACCCACAATGTCGGCACAACCCTGGCGCGGCGCAGTGGTGAGCAAGCGGTGATGGGGGCCGACCTTACGCTGGCGGAACTGTCAGCTACCCTGGCCAAACATGTGGTGACGCCCGGCACCGAAATTGTGCTGCTCGATGCCGAGGGTAATGCCGTCGCCTACCCCGACAGCAGCAAACTGATCGTCGACGACCAGACAGCCCGGCTGATCAAAGCCGCCGACCTGAGCCCCAGCCTCGCGGCCCTGCTCACCAGTCCGCCTGAGATCAATCGCCTGAACGCCGCGGGTCGTCAATGGATCGCGGCGCGCAGCAGCATGCAGGAGGGTGGCCCACAGGGGCTGCAACTGGCGCTGCTGGTGCCGGAAGACGAATTGCTCGTCGATGCCTACCGCATGCGCTGGCAAGGCGCGCTGATTACCCTGGCAACGCTACTGTTGTGCCTGCCCATGGGTTGGCTGACCTCCAGAGTCCTGGTCACCCCCCTGCGCGCCCTGGTGCGGGAAGCCGATGCGATTCGTAGTTTCGATTTCAATTTTCCGGCCAGCCGTCGCTCGCCGGTGCTGGAAGTCGACCAACTGAGCGTGTCGATGGCGCGCATGAAAGACACCCTGGCGAGTTTTTTCCGGATCACCGAAAGCCTGAGCGCCGAAACCCGTTTCGCCCCCTTGCTGCAACGGGTGTTGTTTGAAACCGTGCAGATCGGCCAGGCCCAGGCCGGTCTGATCTACCTGCGTGAAGGTGATGAAAATCGCGTGGAACCTCATGCGCTGGTCATCAACGGCAGTTCACAGGCCTTGCCGCCATTCGACATTCAAGGACACGTACCCCAGGATTTTCAGAGCCCTCAGTGGATGCAAACACTGTCGACCGCCGACAATGTCGTCACCTCCCTGGGTTTCGAACAGGCGGGGGATCTGCAGAAAGTCTTGCTCGCGCTGGAGTGCCCGCGGGTTCATCTGGTCGGTATTCGGCTACACAATCGTCATAACGAAACCGTGGGGCTGCTGGTCTTGCTGCTGGCCGACAGCGGCACGCAAGACGACCTGGAAAAACTGCGCCCGGATCGCATCGCGTTTCTCCAGGCGGTGTCTGGCGCGGCCGCTGTGAGTATCGAAAGTCAGCGCCTGCAAGCCAGGCAAAAACAGCTGCTGGACTCATTCATTCAGCTGCTGGCCGGCGCAATCGATGCCAAGAGTCCCTACACCGGCGGGCACTGCCAGCGAGTACCGGTACTGACGCTGATGCTGGCACAGGCGGCCGCTGCCAGTCAGGACCCGGCCTTCCGTAGCTATCAGCCCGGCGAAGATGAATGGGAGGCGCTGCACATCGCCGCCTGGCTGCATGATTGCGGCAAGGTCACCACCCCTGAATACGTGGTCGACAAAGCCACGAAACTTGAGACCCTGTACGACCGCATCCACGAAATCCGCACCCGTTTCGAAGTCCTCAAGCGTGATGCCTGGATCAATTATTGGCAGGCCATCGCCCTGGGGGGTGACGAGTCGCCTCTGGCGCAATTGCGCAATGCGAGCCTGGCGGCGCTGGATGATGATTTCGCGTTTGTGGCGCGCTGCAACCTGGGCAGCGAGGCCATGGCCGAGGCCGATCTGCAGCGGTTGAACACCATCGCCCAACGTACCTGGACCCGAACCCTGGATGATCGGCTTGGCGTTTCGTGGGAAGAGAACCGGCGCCAGGCCCGGACCCCGGTGCCGACCCTGCCGGTCAGCGAGCCACTGCTAGCGGATAAACCCGAGCATCTGCTCGAGCGCGCCGACAGCGAACTGATCCCGGACGACAATCCCTGGGGATTCAAGCTCGACGTGCCGCGATACAAGTACAACCGGGGCGAACTGTACAACCTGAGCATCGTCCGAGGCACCCTGACCCGCGAGGAGCGTTACATCATCAATCACCACATGGTGCAGACGATCCTGATGCTCAGTCACCTGCCCTTCCCCGGTCACCTCAATAACGTCGCGGAAATCGCCGGCGGCCACCACGAAAAAATGGACGGCACCGGTTATCCCAAACGCTTGAAGCGCGAAGACATGAGCCTGCCGGCGCGGATGATGGCGATTGCCGATATTTTCGAAGCGCTGACCGCCGCCGATCGCCCCTACAAGAAAACCAAGTCCTTGAGCGAAGCGCTGGGCATCATGGCCACCATGTGCCGTGACGCCCACATCGACGCTGAATTGTTCGGGCTGTTCATCAACGACGAAATCTACTTGCAGTACGCCAGCCAATTCCTTGAGCCACAGCAGATAGACACCGTTGACCCGACAAGCCTGCTGATCAAGGCCGGCTTGAAGGGCTGATCAGCAGTCGGTCAGACGCAGGAAAATCGCCGCCAGCTGCTCGATTCCGGCCTGATCGCCAGCGGTAAAACGCGCCAGCTTCGGGCTGTCGAGGTCCAGCACACCGATCAGTCGACCGTCCTTGACCAATGGCACGACGAGTTCACTGTTCGATGCGCTGTCACAAGCGATGTGGCCGGGGAATTCATGTACGTCTTCGACCCGCTGGGTCTGCAAGGTGGCAGCGGCAGCCCCGCACACGCCGCGACCGAATGGAATCCGTACACAGGCGATCTGCCCCTGAAACGGGCCAAGCACCAGTTCTTCGTTGCGATTAAGGTAGAAACCGGCCCAGTTCAGGTCATCGAGCTGGTTGAACAGAAACGCGGAAAATTGCGCGGCGTTGGCGATAAAATCACGCTCGTCCGCCAGCAACGATTCCAGCTGTGCCCATAGCATGCCGTAGCCCTCAAGGCCCTGGCCGCTCTTTTGTAAATCGATCATGCCTTTTGCTCCAACAGCTTCAGCCCGACCCAATAGCGGGCAAATTGATACGCGCAACGTCCGTTGCGATTACCCCGGCCCGTGGCCCAGCGCACCGCGAGGATGTCCAACTCTTCGTCACGCTGCCACTTGAGACCGGCCTTGTCGGCCAATTGGCCGATCCAGTGCTCGACGACGTTGAGGAAATGTTCCTGAGTAAACGGATAGAACGACAGCCACAGGCCAAAACGGTCCGACAGTGCGATCTTGTCTTCCACCGCCTCATTGGGATGGAGCTCGCCATCGACCCTTTTCCAGTTTTCGTTATCGCTTTCCTTTTCCGGCACCAGATGGCGACGGTTGGAGGTGGCGTACAGCAGAACGTTATCTGGCGCCTGCTCGAGAGAGCCATCGAGTACGCTCTTGAGCACGCGATAATCGCCCTCGCCCGACTCGAACGACAGGTCATCGCAGAACAGCACAAACCGTTGAGGCAGCTTGGCAATCTGCTCGACCACCCGCGGCAAGTCCGCCAGGTGATCGCGCTCGATCTCGATCAGCCGCAGGCCGTTCTTGGCGTGTTCGGCCAGCAAGGCGCGCACCAGCGACGATTTACCGGTGCCCCGCGAGCCCCAGAGCAAGGCGTGATTGGCAGGCATGCCGTCGAGGAACTGTTGAGTATTGCGGCCCAATTGCTCAAGTTGCCGGTCAACGCCGATCAGGTCGGACAGGCGCATGTCGAGGCTGACTTGCAGCGGCAACAGAAAACCGTTGCGACCCTCGCGTTGCCAGCGTGCGGCCAGGCAATGTGTCCAGTCGACCGTTTGCCGAGGCGCCGGCAGCAGCGGTTCGATACGGGCCAGAACGGCATCGGCGCGTTCAAGAAAAGCATTCAATCGGGAATCCACGTCTTCTCCTCGGGCACGTTCACAGTGATGATGGCGGTACAGCGACGAAACACAGCATCCGATGCCCGGCCAACACCCCGTACAGGTGTTTTGCGAGAACATCGGTATCCATTGATGATCGACTATGCTTGAGCAGCGAAGGGAAACGGAAGTGGTTCAACACCCCATGGATATCAAGTTCAGCCAGCGGCTGTCGTACAAGCAAGCCAAGCTTACGGTGCTGGTCGGTTTCATTCTGGGCACGCTGCTCAGCCTTGTGCAAATAGGCATCGATTATGCCAGCGAAGACGCCTCCATCAACCGCGAAATCCTGTCGTTGCTGGAAATCAGCCATAACCCCGCGTCTCGCATCGCCTACAACATCGATGCCGAACTCGCCCAGGAACTGATCCTGGGCCTGCTGCGCTCCCCGGCGATCATCGGCGCGAAATTGACCGACAACAACAATACCGTGCTGGCCAGCGCCAAACGTCCGGGCCTGGAAAACAATTACCGGGTGCTCAGCGACTTCCTGTTCGGCGCCAACCGACAGTTTGAAGACCGTCTTTACCTCGACCACTTGCCGGACGAATCCCTCGGGACCTTGCACCTGGATGTCGATACCTACACTTTCGGCAGTCGTTTCCTGCGCCGGGCCGAAGTGACCCTGCTCAATGGCTTCGCGCGCAGCCTGATCCTTACGGGCATTCTGCTGGCGCTGTTTTACGTGATGCTGACCAAACCGCTGGTACGGGTCATCCGAGAACTCAGTGGTCGTGATCCGCGCAGCGCGGAGCCGACCTGGCTGGAGTATCCGGCGGGGCATGAAAACGATGAAATCGGCGTCTTGGTCAAGGTCGCCAATCAACAGTTCGATAACATTGCCACCGAGATCCAGCAGCGGCGCAATGCCGAAAACCGCCTGACCGACTACCTCTCGCAACTGGAAAATATCGTCTCGGCCCGTACGGCGGAACTCAAGGCCATCAACTCGCGGCTCAGCCAGTCCAACGAGGAACTGGAAGTCGCCCGCCGTACCGCCCTGGACATGGCCGAGGCACGCTCGGTATTCCTGGCCAACATGAGCCATGAAATCCGCACGCCTCTCAACGGTCTGCTGGGGATGATCGCGCTCTCGCTGGACGGCCCGCTCAATGCCGAGCAGCAGCAACAACTGTCCATCGCCCATGACTCGGGCAAAGTGCTGGTGGAACTGCTCAACGATATTCTCGACCTGTCGAAATTCGATGCCGGCCAGCTGGAACTCGAACACATTCCATTCGACCTCGGCTCGCTGATCGAAGACACCGCCAACCTGCTGTCCCAGAACGCCGCGCCGAGCGTCGAGCTAACGTGCCTGATCGACCCGCAATTTCCCGCGCTGGTGCTCGGTGATCCGACCCGGGTCCGGCAGATCGTCAGCAACCTGCTGTCCAACGCCCTCAAGTTCACCCGCTTCGGGCGGGTCGATGTGCGTCTTTCAACGTTCGAAGACGGCGTGCGAATCGAGGTCTGCGACACTGGCATCGGCATTGCCCAGGACGCACAGGTCAAAATCTTCCAGCCCTTTACCCAGGCCGGTGCCGGCATTACCCGGCAATTCGGCGGTACCGGGCTGGGCCTGGCGCTGACTTACAACCTCTGCGAAGCCATGCAGGGGCGGCTGACGATCAGCTCGGAAGCAGGCTTCGGCAGTCAGTTCTGCGCCGACCTGCCGCTGCCCTGCCACACCCGCGCCATCCCGCCAGCAGCTCTGCAAGGCAACATCGTCGCGATCACGGCCGCCAGCAGCGGACTGGCGGAACTGCTACAGAATCTATTGCCCGAATGGGGGCTCGGCTATCAACAACGTTCCATCGATGACCGATTGATCGGCCTGAAACCGGATGTGTTGATCACCGACTGTCCCGAATGCCTGTTTGGCCTGCGCCCAACTTTAACCGCGCCGATTCTGCTGGTGACCGCATACGGCAGTTTCCTGCCCAGCGAGCAAGCCAGCGCCCTGGCACCTTTGCAGCAACAGGCGCGACCGTTGGCGCGCAATGCGCTTTACCAGACATTGCGACGGATCCTGCAGCCGGAACTCAACACGATCAACGGTGCCCGGGTCGAAGTCCTCTCGCCCCAGCGACGCGGGCGCATCCTGCTGGTGGAGGACAACCCGGTCAATCAGTTGGTGGCCAAGGGCATGCTCGGCAAACTTGGCTGCGAGGTGAGCGTCGCGGCCCATGGCGCTGAAGCCCTGGATCAGCTCGAACACAGCGAATTCGACCTGGTGCTGATGGACTGCAACATGCCGGTGATGGACGGTTATGAAGCCAGCCGGCAGATCCGTCGCAGCGGGCGCTGGCCACAACTGCCCATCGTCGCCCTGACCGCCAACGCCATGTCCGAAGAACGCGAACGTTGCCGTGCGGCGGGCATGAGCGACTACCTGGCCAAACCCTTCCGCCGGGAAGAACTGGCGGCCCTGCTCGACTTGTGGATACCCACTACGACAGCGATTTGATTTGCCCCAACAGGTGATCAAGACCATCGCGCAGCTCATTCAGGCGATCCAGATCGACACCGCTATCGCACAACAGGCGGGCCTTGAGCGGCCCGACCTGATCGCGCAAGGCCTTGCCGGTGGACGACAGGCTCAAGTGCACCTCGCGCTCATCGCGCGCCGAACGCTGGCGCTGCACCAGTTGCAGTTGCTCAAGACGCTTGAGCAGCGGCGTCAGGGTCCCGGAATCCAGCGCCAGGCGCTCGCCCAGCGCCTTGACCGTCGGCTGCTCCGGCGCCGCCTCCTGCCATTCCCACAGCACCAGCATCGCCAGGTATTGCGGGTAGGTCAGGCCCAGTTGATCGAGCATCGGCTTGTAGGCACGGATCACCGCCCGAGAAGCGGCGTACAGCTTGAAGCAGAGCTGACTGTCGAGTTTCAGCGAATCAACTGACAACGTGTTCATTTGAGCAGGGCTTCGATCTCGCGGCGCAGCGCTTGCGGCTTGGTTGCCGGAGCAAAGCGCTTGACCAGTTGACCGTCCTTGCCGATCAGGAACTTGGTGAAGTTCCATTTGATGCCCTGGGAACCCAATACACCTGGCGCGCGTTTTTTCAGCTGAACGAACAGCGGATGAGCGCCGGCACCGTTGACTTCGATCTTCTTGAACAGCGGGAAACTCACCCCGTAATTCAGCTCGCAGAACTCGGAAATCGCCCCTTCGTTGCCCGGCTCCTGCTGGCCGAACTGATTGCAGGGAAACCCGAGCACCACCAAACCTTGATCCTTGTAGCTCTGCCAGAGCTCTTCGAGGCCTTTGTACTGCGGGGTGAAACCACATTTGCTGGCGGTGTTGACCACCAGCACCGCTTTACCGGCGAAATCGGCCAGGGTCTTTTGCTCCCCCTTGATGGTGGTGCAAGGGATGCTCAGCAGGTTGTCGCTCATGGCACGAACTCCGAGTGAAGGAAGATCAAACATAGCGAGCAATTGAATTGTGTGCAATTTAATAAATCAATAGATGCCCGGCACGCGAACATCATTGCAGGAGCTGCCGGAGGCTGCTCCTGCGTATACAAATCAAGCGCACGACATCAGCAGATTATTCGCGGGGAACGAGGTCCAGGCACACCGAGTTGATGCAATAACGCAAACCGGTTGGCGGCGGACCGTCCGGGAACACATGCCCAAGGTGCGCATCGCATTTGGCGCAGACCACTTCGGTACGGATCATGCCGTGGCTGATATCACGGATCTCGACCATCGCGCTGTCGCCGATCGGCGCATAGAAGCTCGGCCAGCCGCAGCCGGAATCGAACTTGGTTTTGGAGTCGAACAGCGGTGCGTTGCAGCAGATGCAGTGGTAAACGCCGTCGGTTTTGGTGCCGTTGTATTTACCGGAGAACGGTCGCTCGGTGCCCTTGAGGCGGCAAACGTTGTACTGCTCCGGATCAAGCATGGCCCGCCATTCTTCCAGGGTTTTTTCCAACTTTTCCATTGATACACCTCAGCAGCTGAAAAAGCCCGATCTGTACCTTTTCCACGGATCGGGCGGCACGTATGATTGCGCCTCGTCAAACGCCAGTCTGGCAGCCAGACCACGCGCATTCAAACGGATTTATGAGTGCCGCCACTCAAGGCGTCAGGCCTGTGTGAATACGCAGGATTCCCAGCACGGTCGTTCACACGCCGCCTGGATCGTTCATTTTCGGGAACACATCGCCATGCAGGTCAGCAAATCGAACAAGCTCGCCAACGTCTGCTACGACATTCGCGGCCCAGTGCTCAAGCACGCCAAACGCCTGGAAGAGGAAGGTCATCGCATCCTCAAGCTGAACATCGGCAACCCGGCGCCCTTTGGTTTCGAAGCGCCGGACGAAATTCTTCAGGACGTGATCCGCAACCTGCCGACCGCCCAGGGCTACAGCGACTCCAAAGGCCTGTTCAGCGCCCGTAAAGCCGTGATGCAGTACTACCAGCAAAAGCAGGTGGAAGGCGTCGGCATTGAAGACATTTACCTGGGCAACGGCGTTTCCGAGCTGATCGTGATGTCGATGCAGGCCCTGCTCAACAACGGCGACGAAGTGCTGGTACCGGCCCCCGACTATCCGCTGTGGACCGCCGCAGTGAGCCTGGCGGGTGGCAACCCGGTGCATTACCTGTGCGACGAGCAGGCCAACTGGTGGCCGGACCTGGCCGACATCAAGGCCAAGATCACCCCGAACACCAAGGCCCTGGTGATCATCAACCCGAACAACCCGACCGGCGCGGTGTATTCGAAAGAAGTCCTGCTGGGCATGCTGGAACTGGCCCGTCAGCACAATCTGGTGGTGTTCTCCGACGAGATCTACGACAAGATCCTGTACGACGACGCCGTGCACATCTGCACCGCCTCGCTGGCACCGGACCTGCTGTGCCTGACCTTCAACGGCCTGTCCAAGTCCTATCGCGTGGCCGGCTTCCGCTCCGGCTGGATCGCCATTTCCGGCCCGAAACACCACGCCCAGAGCTACATCGAAGGCATCGACATGCTGGCTAATATGCGCCTGTGTGCCAACGTGCCGAGCCAGCACGCAATCCAGACCGCACTCGGTGGTTATCAGAGCATCAACGATCTGGTATTGCCCCAAGGGCGTCTGCTGGAACAGCGTAATCGTACCTGGGAACTGCTCAACGACATTCCGGGCGTGAGCTGCGTCAAGCCGATGGGTGCGCTGTATGCGTTCCCGCGGATCGATCCGAAAGTCTGCCCGATCCACAACGACGAGAAATTCGTGCTCGACCTGCTGCTCTCGGAAAAGCTGCTGGTGGTACAAGGCACGGCCTTCAACTGGCCATGGCCAGACCATTTCCGCGTGGTCACCCTGCCACGGGTCGACGACCTGGATCAGGCGATTGGCCGGATCGGCAACTTCCTCAAGTCCTATCGCCAGTAAATGGCCTGTCACCGTGCGACGCTGATAAAAGTCGCACGGTGATTAATTCAGCAACACTTCTGTGCGCCCTGCCCTGCCTCGTTGTTTCAAGCGCTGACTGACGACACGCTTCATGCCCACGCCCAATAACGGCGGGGGCCTGTGAAGCTAATCGGCTGACAACCGTTTCCCATGTCGACGTCGGAAATGCCCTTCAAGCAGCTAGACTGTTGCCGTAGGACACAGTTTGAAATAGTCACCCGGTTGAATAGCCCGGTGCAGCACCTTATATACCCCGCAGTACGCTACATCTTTAGCACGAGGAGATTTCTACAACCATGATGCGCATTTTGCTGTTTTTGGCCACTAACCTGGCGGTCGTGCTGATTGCCAGCATCACCCTGAGCCTTTTCGGCTTCAACGGGTTCATGGCGGCCAACGGGGTTGA
Organism: Pseudomonas sp. GR 6-02; assembly: GCF_001655615.1. Classification (GTDB taxonomy): domain Bacteria; phylum Pseudomonadota; class Gammaproteobacteria; order Pseudomonadales; family Pseudomonadaceae; genus Aquipseudomonas. The sequence goes on along the minus strand of NZ_CP011567.1, from coordinate 1,853,887 downwards.
TCTCAACCTCAATCAGCTGCTGATTTTCTGTGCGGTCTTTGGTTTCGCCGGTTCCCTGTTCTCGCTGTTCATCTCCAAGTGGATGGCGAAAATGAGCACCAGCACCCAGATCATCAGCCAGCCGCGCACCCGGCATGAGCAATGGCTGCTGCAAACCGTCGAGCAACTGTCCCGCGAAGCCGGGATCAAGATGCCCGAAGTCGGGATTTTCCCGGCCTATGAAGCCAACGCCTTCGCCACCGGCTGGAACAAGAACGACGCACTGGTCGCGGTCAGCCAGGGCTTGCTCGAGCGTTTCTCGCCGGATGAAGTGAAAGCCGTTCTGGCCCACGAAATCGGTCACGTGGCCAATGGCGACATGGTCACCCTGGCGCTGATCCAGGGCGTGGTGAACACCTTCGTGATGTTCTTCGCCCGGATCATCGGCAATTTTGTCGACAAGGTGATCTTCAAGAACGAAGAAGGCCAGGGTATCGCCTACTACGTGGCGACCATCTTCGCTGAACTGGTCCTGGGCATCCTGGCCAGCGCCATCGTCATGTGGTTCTCGCGCAAGCGCGAATTCCGCGCCGACGACGCCGGCGCACGCCTGGCGGGTACCAGCGCAATGATCGGTGCCCTGCAGCGCCTGCGTGCCGAACAAGGGCTGCCGGTGCACATGCCGGATACCCTGAATGCCTTCGGCATCAACGGTGGTCTCAAGCAAGGGTTCGCCCGCATGTTCATGAGCCACCCGCCGCTGGAAGAACGCATCGACGCACTGCGTCGCCGGGGCTGACAGGTTCCGCAGCACTAAAAGAAAAGGCCCGCAGTGAATGCGGGCCTTTTTTTGTCTGTTTGATTAATGCGGTGCTCTTCAGGCCCTCTTCGCGGGCAAGCCTCGCTCCTACAGGTCTTGTGTCGTTCACATAATCGGCGAATTACACAAAGCCTGTAGGAGCGAGCGGTGCGGCGATCCAACTTGCCCGCGAAGAGGCCAGCAAGCTCAACACACCTTAATGGCTGGAAACCCGATACACACGCTCCTCAAGCCGCGTGACACCGGCCTCGAGAAACTTCCAGCTCTCACCCAGGACGTCCTGGTCTTCCAGGATCTTCAGCTCCCACGAAGCCCCCAGCAGCCGTTGCACTTCGTCATCAAGCACAGCAAATGGCGGTCCGGCCATTTGCTTCTGGTCGTAATCCAGCGTAATCAAAATCCCTAAAGAATCCTTCGGCAGAATCCGGATCAGATGAGCCGCGTATTGTTCACGCATCGCTGGCGGCAAGGCGATCAGCGCCGCGCGGTCGTACAGTGCGCTGCAATCGGCAACATCGCCTGCCGTCAACTCGAAGAAATCGCCGCACCACAACTCGATCGACCCGGCCCGATAGACGTTGAAAGGTCCCTGCTCGCTGATTGCCGGGTCCAGTTGATGCTCATTGAAAAAGTCCTCGATGGCCTTTTCCGACAACTCGATACCCAGCACCTCATGACCGCAGTGCGCCAGCCACAACAGGTCCAGGCTCTTGCCACACAACGGCACCAGTACGCGAGAACCTTCATCAAGGCCCAGTTGCGGCCAGAACCGTTGCAGATAGGGATTTACTTCCGGCAGATGAAAGCCGATCTGATTCGACGCCCACCGTTTGTGCCAAAACTCCGGCTGCATAATTAACCCCGAAAAATTCGATCAAAAGACTCTAAAACTTATATTAGATTTAGATCAATGATCTGACTGAAGATGCTGCCATCTTACTCTCCGGAGCTCAATTATGTTCCCCAGCCTGTATATCTCTCATGGCTCCCCCATGCTGGCCCTGGAACCTGGCGCCAGTGGGCCGGCCCTTGCGAATCTGGCCGCGACAATGCCCAAGCCCAAAGCCATCGTGATCGTTTCCGCGCACTGGGAAAGCAGCGAATTGCTGGTCGGCGGCAACCCCCAACCCGAAACCTGGCACGACTTCGGCGGTTTTCCGCGGGCCTTGTTCGAGGTGCAGTACCCGGCACCCGGCAGCCCGCAACTGGCGACTGAGGTTGTCGAGCTGCTGAAGACCGATGGCCTGCCTGCGCGCATCGACGCCAAGCGCCCCTTCGACCACGGCGTTTGGGTACCCTTGTCGTTGATGTACCCGCAGGCCGATGTCCCGGTGGTGCAGGTCTCGCTGCCCACCCGTGGCGGCCCGGCGCTACAAACCCGCGTCGGACATGCCCTGGCCAGCCTGCGTGAGCGCGGCGTGCTGTTGATCGGCTCTGGCAGCATCACCCACAACCTGCGCGAACTGGACTGGCACGCCGGCCCGGAAAGCGTCGAACCCTGGGCCAAGGCGTTCCGCGACTGGATGATCGAAAAACTCGAAGCGAACGATGAAGCCGCGCTACACGACTATCGCCAGCAAGCGCCGAACGCGGTGCGCAACCACCCGAGTGACGAACATCTGTTACCGCTGTACTTCGCCCGCGCGGCCGGGGGCGAGTTCAGCATTGTGCACCAAGGGTTCACCATGGGGGCGCTGGGGATGGATATCTATCGTTTCGGCTAATAAGTCGACCGCCGCCCCCGCTCAAACGCCGGACACAAAACAGCAGGCAAAAAAAATCCCCGAACCAGTCGGGGATTTTTTATGTGCGATCAATCAGCCCGGGGGCAGATCAATCTTCGCGGTAGCGACGCAGCTTCAACTGCTTACCGGCAACGCGAGTGTCCTTCAGTTTGGTCAGCAGACGCTCCAGACCATCTTCCGGCAGCTCGACGAGGCTGAAGCTGTCACGCACCTGAATGCGACCGATGGCTTCACGCGCCAGACCACCTTCGTTGAGGATGGCGCCCAGCAGGTTCTTGGCAGCGATACCATCACGCGCGCCCAGCGCGGTACGGCAACGAGCACGGCCTTCAGCCAGCGGGATCGGAGCACGACGCTCGCGGTCACCACGGTCCGGACGATCACCGGAACGCTCTGGACGATCGCCACGCGGTGCATTGTTCGGCACCAGCGGACGTTCTTTCTCGATCGCGGCCAGGGTCAGCGCTTGACCGTTGGTAGCCTTGCGCAGCAGAGCTGCGGCCAGGGCACGCGGGCTGCAACCGATGTCGGCAGTCAGACGATCCAGCAGATCACCGTGAGTCGACTCGGCATCACCTACCAGCGGCGACAGGCTGTTGGTCAGTTTCTTGATGCGGGCATCGAGAACAGCTTGAGCGTCCGGCAGGCGAACTTCGGCAACTTTCTGACCGGTAACACGCTCGATCACTTGCAGCATGCGGCGCTCACGAGGAGTGACCAGCAGCAGCGCGCGACCTTCGCGACCGGCACGGCCGGTACGGCCGATACGGTGAACGTAGGATTCCGGGTCGTACGGCATATCAACGTTGAACACGTGAGTGATACGCGGAACGTCCAGGCCACGAGCGGCAACGTCGGTCGCCACAACGATGTCCAGACGGCCATCCTTGAGGGATTCGATGACGCGCTCACGCTGGTTCTGAGCAATGTCACCGTTCAGCGCAGCGGCTTTGTAGCCTTTGGCTTCCAGGGCACTGGCCAGGTCCAGGGTCGCTTGCTTGGTGCGCACGAACATGATCAGGGCGTCGAAATCTTCCACTTCCAGCAAGCTGAGAACGGCAGAAGTCTTCTGGTCAGCGTGAACCAACAGGTGAGCCTGTTCGATCGCGGTAACGGTCTGAGTCTTGCTCTGGATCTTCACATGCTTCGGATCGCGCAGGTGGCGTTCGGCGATGGCACGGATCGATTGCGGCAGGGTGGCCGAGAACAATACGGTCTGACGGGTTTCCGGCATGGCCTTGAAGATAACTTCCAGGTCGTCCATGAAGCCCAGCTTGAGCATTTCGTCCGCTTCGTCGAGAACCAGGTGGTTCACGGTAGCCAGGACTTTTTCGTCGCGACGCAGGTGGTCGCACAGACGGCCCGGAGTGGCGACAACAATCTGTGCGCCATTACGGATTGCTTTCAATTGTGGGCCCATCGGCGCGCCGCCGTAGACAGCCACAACAGTTACGCCCGGCATTTGCTTGGCGTAGGTTTCGAAAGCGGTTGCAACTTGTAGCGCCAACTCACGAGTTGGGGCCAGGATCAGAGCTTGCGGCTCGCGCTTGGACGGATCAATGCGGTGCAGGATCGGCAGGGCAAAGGCAGCGGTTTTACCGGTACCGGTTTGCGCCTGGCCAATCATATCGTGACCGGCGAGAATGATCGGGATCGACTGCTGCTGAATGGCCGAAGGCTCTTCATAGCCGGTAGCGACTACTGCAGCGACAATATTAGGGTGAAGTTCAAGAGCGGCGAAGCCGCCGATTTCCTGGGTCATGGGTCTGCCTCTAAGTGCATCCGCAAAGACCCATGCTCCAAAGCTGCGCATGCCGTGTTGAGACTCAAGAGTCGCCCTGGCAGCTTTGTCGGCGGGGATTTGCGAAAACGAATGAATGAAAAGAATCGTCAAGGAAGAGTCCGCGGGGCGGACGTGCAGCCGAAGCTGGCTTCGGGGAATTGCGCTACCTAAACGCGGCCCGGTTAAAGGCCGGCGCGCACTATACCGGAATTCGGCAAAAAAGGGAGCTTTTTTTATCGGAAAAAACCGGCATACGCCGTTGTGTCACGGGCTTTGCGGATAATCGTACAACCGTCTATTTTGCAAAGGCCCGGCCCTGCTGACGATGGCGCTAAAACGGTTCACCCTTGCGACGCAGACCTTTGGTCTGACGCCCCCTTCCCGCCCGAGGAAATGCTCCATGAATCAGCCCAGCCCCAGTCGTGTCACCCGTGAAAGACACGGTCATGTCCTGATGATCGGCCTGGATCGGGTGGCCAAGCGCAATGCCTTCGACCTCGACCTGCTCAATGCGCTCAGCCTGGCCTATGGGGAATTCGAAGCCGACAGTGAGGCGCGGGTCGCGGTGGTGTTCGGCCATGGCGAGCATTTCACTGCCGGGCTCGACCTGGTCAGCGCCGGCGCAGCCCTGGCCGAAGGCTGGCAGGCACCACCCGGTGGCTGCGATCCCTGGGGCGTGTTCGGCGGCCCCCGCGTCAGCAAACCGGTGATTGTCGCGGCGCAAGGCTACTGCCTGACCGCGGGCATCGAATTGATGCTGGCCGCCGACATCAACCTGTGCGCCAGCAATACCCGTTTTGCCCAAAAGGAAGTGCAGCGCGGACTCCTCCCGTTCGGTGGCGCCACCTTGCGCCTGCATCAGGTCGCCGGTTGGGGCAACGCCATGCGCTGGCTGCTCACCGGCGATGAATTCGATGCACATGACGCCTTGCATCTGGGCCTGGTGCAGGAAGTCATGGCCAGCGAGGACTTGCTGCCACGGGCGATCGAGTTGGCCGAGAGGATTGCGAGGCAGGCACCGCTGGGGGTTCAGGCGACGTTGATGTCTGCGCGACAGGCGCACTACGAGGGTGAAATTGCTGCGACCCAAGCATTGCCGGCACTGGTGAAGAAACTGCTCAACAGCGAGGACGCCAAGGAGGGTGTGCGGTCGATGATCGAGAAGCGGCCAGGCGTCTTCAAAGGCTGCTGACAGATCGGCTTTTGTGGCGAGGGAGCAAGCTCCCTCGCCACAAATGACCTCATCGCATTAAGTCGCCGGCCGAATATCCTTGATCAGCGATTGCAACGAATACCCCAACCGCGGCGCCAGGCCTTCCGCGCGGGCGATCAGCCCTTCCATGTCCAACTCCTGATCCAGCTCCGATGGCACGATCAGAATCACGTTGCCCTCCTTCACCGGCAGTTCCCAGTAATGCCGGTGATAGAGACCGCGCAACAACGCTGCACCCAACGGCTTGCCGTCGTCGGTAGCCCACTGGTTGATCACCAGCCAGCCCCCCGGATTCAAGCGTTTCTGACAGTTTTCCAGAAAGCTCCAGGCCAGATGCCCGACACCCGGCCCGACATCGGTATACAGGTCGACGAAAATCAGATCGGCCGGTTCAGCCGTATCGAGCAACTCCAGCGCATCGCCGACGCGGATGTACAGCCGCGGATCGTCATCCAGCCCCAGGTATTCGATGGCCAGGCGCGGTACGTCAGGGCGTAGCTCGATGGCTTCGACATCTTCCAGTGGCAGGAACTTCAAGCAAGCCTGGGTCAGTGTCCCAGCACCAAGGCCGAGGAACAGCGCGCTTTCCGGCTGCTCGTGGCACAGCGCACCAATCAGCATCGCGCGGGTGTAATCGTACTCGAGCCAGCTAGGGTCGGCGGTGAACACGCAGCTCTGTTCGATGGCGTCACCGAACTCCAGAAAACGGTAATCGGCCACTTCCAGCACGCGAATCACGCCGAACTCATCCTGCACCTCGGCGAGCAGATGCTCGACGCGCTCCTCAGTCATTTCGTCTCCTGATCGTTACCGGCCCCGGCAACACGATAAACCGCAACATAAAGCGGCAAAGGCGCGATTGTCCGCGAAGCGACGGGAGCAGGTCACGCACTAATTGCTGATAACATAACCGTCCGAGCGTAAAACACTAGAGACTGCGATGAGCCAACCCTGGAGCCCTGACAGCTGGCGCGCCCTGCCGATCCAGCAACAACCTCAATACCCCGACGCGGCGCATTTGCTGCACGTCGAGCAAACCCTGGCGAGCTATCCGCCACTGGTGTTTGCCGGTGAAGCGCGGGAGTTGCGCCGTCAGTTTGCCGAAGTCACCCAGGGCCGGGCATTTCTGTTGCAGGGCGGCGACTGCGCCGAAAGCTTCGCCGAATTCTCCGCCGCGAAAATTCGCGACACCTTTAAAGTGTTGCTGCAAATGGCGATCGTCATGACCTTCGCGGCCGGTTGCCCGGTGGTCAAAGTCGGACGCATGGCCGGTCAGTTCGCCAAACCCCGTTCGGCCAATGATGAAACCATCAACGGCGTGACGCTGCCGGCCTACCGTGGCGACATCGTCAACGGCATCGGTTTCGACGAAAAAAGCCGCTTACCGGACCCGGATCGCCTGCTGCAGTCCTACCATCAGTCCACTGCGACCCTGAACCTGCTGCGCGCCTTTGCCCAGGGCGGCTTTGCCGATCTGCATCAGGTACACAAATGGAACCTGGACTTCATCGCCAACTCGGCACTGGCCGAGAAATACAGCCACCTGGCCGATCGCATCGATGAAACCCTGGCCTTCATGCGCGCCTGCGGCATGGACAGCTCGCCGCAACTGCGCGAAACCAGTTTCTTCACCGCCCACGAAGCGCTGCTGCTGAACTACGAAGAAGCCTTCGTGCGTCGCGACAGCCTGACCAACGACTACTACGACTGCTCGGCCCACATGCTGTGGATCGGTGACCGTACACGTCAACTGGACGGTGCTCACGTCGAATTCCTGCGCGGGGTGCATAACCCGATCGGGGTCAAGGTCGGCCCGAGCATGAACCCTGAAGACCTGATTCGCCTGATCGATGTGCTCAACCCGGATAACGACCCGGGTCGCCTGAACCTGATTGCGCGGATGGGCGCGAACAAGGTCGGCGATCACCTGCCGCAGCTGATTCGCGCGGTGCAGCGCGAAGGCAAGCAAGTGCTTTGGAGCTCCGACCCGATGCACGGCAACACCATCAAGGCCAGCAGCGGCTACAAGACCCGCGACTTCGCGCAGATCCTTGGCGAGGTGAAGCAGTTCTTCCAGGTTCACGAAGCGGAAGGCAGTTATGCCGGCGGCATCCACATCGAAATGACCGGGCAGAACGTCACCGAATGCATCGGCGGCGCGCGGCCGATTACCGAAGATGGGTTGTCGGATCGTTATCACACCCATTGCGACCCGCGGATGAATGCCGATCAGTCGCTGGAACTGGCGTTTTTGATTGCCGAGACCCTGAAGCAAGTCCGGCGTTAAATCGCGTTAAGCCCTTCGCGGGCAAGCCTCGCTCCTACAGGTTTTGGGTCGTTCACATTTCCGGTGGACGACATAAAACCTGTAGGAGCGAGGCTTGCCCGCGAAGGCGTCAATTCAAACAACACTGAATTGAACCAACGCCCCCCGCAACCTCGCCGCACTCGCCCGCGGGCAATTCAGCTGAACCCGCTCGAGCCCCAACCAGTCCGCCATCCGCCGCAGATTGACCGCCAACGCCAGCATCCCTTCATCATCCAGCCCCGGCTCTTCCTCATGCACGGCATGCACCGCCAACCGGCCCGACGCTCGTTCGGCTCGCAAGTCGACCCGCGCAGCAATCCGCTCATTGTGCAAAAACGGCAAGACGTAATAGCCGTAGACGCGTTTATGCTGCGGCGTATAAATCTCCAGCCGATAACGGAAATCGAACAATCGCTCGGTACGGCTGCGCTCCCAAATCAGCGAATCGAATGGTGAAAGCAGCGCACTGGCCTCGACCTTACGCGGCACTTTCGGCTCAGCCAGGCAATAAGCCGGTTGCCGCCAGCCTTCAACGCCACAGACCAGCAGCTTTCCGCCCTCGACCAGTTCCGCCAGACGCGGCCGGCTGTCTGCCGGGCTCAAGCGAAAATAGTCCCGCAGGTCCTTTTCCGTGCCGACACCCAACGCCGTGGCCGCATGCAGCAATAACCCGCGCTGGGCTTCGGCTTCACTGAGCAAGGGCTGCTGCAGAAGCGCCGAAGGAATCACCCGTTCCGGCAAATCATAAAGCCGTTCGAACCCGCGCCGGCTGGCCACGGTCACTTCACCGGCGGCGAACAACCATTCAAGCGCGTGCTTTTCAGCGCTCCAGTCCCACCACGGCCCTGCCCGTTCCTGACGGGACGACAGGCTGCCCGCCCCCAGCGCACCGAGCTCCTGGACCGACGCTAAAACACGGCGAATCGTGTCCTGCTGCTCACGACCGAAACGCGCCAGTTGCTGGTAGATATCTTCGCCACGGGAAGCGCGCTGCATGCGCCAGCGCATCAAGGGGTACATCGACAACGGTAATAACGAAGCTTCGTGGCCCCAATACTCGAATAACGTGCGCCGGCGGCCCTGACTCCAGGCAGCCTGATCGAGCAAGTCGGTTGAATAATTGCCAAGACGGGAAAACAAGGGAAGGTAGTGCGAACGTACCAATGCATTGACCGAGTCGATCTGCAGAATGCCGAGCCGTTCGATCAGCCGGTTGAGCTGAACCGGTTTGATCGCCGCCGGCGGCTGGCGCCCGTTGAACCCTTGGGCAGCCAGCGCCAGACGCCGAACCTGTTTGAGGGAAAAGGACAGTGTGGCGGGCATGAGCATCTCCTTGTCTGCTCGCAACCTACCTCACCCGAAAGTGGTTTGTGTAGCGATGGCATCATCATTTGTGCATCGGATCATCCCAGAACGGTCTTACTGCCTCATGCTCCACATCTGCGCGGCTCACGCCGATATCCTTCAGTGCTTCGTCGCTCAAGCTCGCCAGTAATTCACGTTCACGGTGAAGTTCGTACCAGCGACTAAACTTGTGCAGCAGATCGGATACCGCGTGGATTGAGAATTTTTGTTCCGTTACATGCTCGTTGTGACCTTTCATCGTGTAGCCCTCCTTTAGGGATGGATCCAGTCTCGCCGCAGCGCTAAGATCAATCCAACGAATGTTTCTGATGGCATACATCTCGGAGATTGATGAATGTCCGCCTACCCCAGTATCGACACCGATGTACTGCGCACCTTCGTCGCGATCGCTGATCAGGGCGGCTTTACCCGCGCCGGGGAAATGGTCAACCGCACCCAGTCGGCGGTGAGCATGCAGATGAAACGTCTGGAAGAAGACGTGTTGCAGCGCCAGCTGTTCGAACGCGACGGGCGCCAGGTCAAGCTGACCGCCGAAGGCCAGGTGTTGCTCGGCTATGCGCGGCGCATCCTCAAACTCCACAGCGAAGTCTTCAATACCCTGCGCGAGCCGCACATGGTCGGCACGGTGCGCATCGGCACACCCGACGATTACGTGATGCGCTTTCTGCCGGGCATCCTGTCGCGCTTCGCGCAGTTCTACCCGCTGATCCAGATCGAGGTTCATTGCGAATCGACCCGGCAACTGTTGCAGCGCCAGGACCTGGACCTGTCCATCGTCACCCGCGAGCCGGGTAACGAGATCGGCCAGTTGTTGCGCAAGGAGCGTTTTGTCTGGGCCGAGGCCCAATGCTTCAACGCCCACGAGCAGACGCCGCTGCCGCTGGCGATGTTCAATAGCGATTGTTTCTGCCGTGCCTGGGCGTGTAATGCGCTGGAAGCCATGGGTCGCGATTATCGCATTGCCTACAACAGCTCCAGCCTGTCGGCGTTGATGGCCGTGGTCAGCGCGGGGCTTGCGATCACCGCGCAACTGGAAAGCCTGATCACGCCAGACATGCGCATCCTTGGCGCCGACGAAGACCTGCCGCTGTTGCCGGAAGCCAGCATCATGCTGATCCGCAACCTGAACAACCCTTCACCGATCACCGAATGCCTGGCCGAGCACATCGTCGAAGGCTTCAAACTTTAAAGGCGAGCATCACCGCGCAGCACACCAGAAACCCACAGAACAGCCCGCGCAACAGCCGCTCCGGCAGTGCGTGGGCGATTCTCACGCCCCAACTGATGCTCATCAATCCACCGACCGCCAAGGGAATACCGATCGCCCAGTGCACCTGATGGTGCACCGCATAAGTCGCCAACGTGACGCCCGTGCTCGGCAATGCCAGTGCCAGCGACAAGCCCTGGGCAACCACTTGGCTGGTACCGAACAGACTGGTCAACACCGGCGTGGCCACCACCGCCCCACCCACGCCAAACAACCCGCCCATGGTCCCGGAAGCCGCGCCGAGCACACCCAGCCACGGCCATGAATAATGCATCTGTGAAGACGCCGGCGCAGTGGCGGCGAACATTCGCACCAGGTTGTAGGCCGACAGCGCGACCAGGAACGCGACAAACCCCACGCGCATGGTTTGCGCATTGATGCCCACCGCCCAGATCGAACCGATCCAGGCGAAGCAGAATCCCATCGAAGCCAATGGCAGCGCATGACGCAATTCGATGCGATTGCGCTGGTGATAACGCCATAGCGCCAGCATCACGTTCGGCACCACCATCACCAGCGCCGTGCCTTGGGCGACCTGCTGATCGAGACCGCACCACACGCCCAGCAGCGGAATCGCCACCAACCCGCCACCAATGCCGAAGAGCCCGCCGAGGGTGCCCATGGCGGCGCCAAAAACCAGGTACATCACGAACTCAATCACAGGCGGTTTCCTCTTGTCAGGCCGCTCATCCTACGCAGTCGGCTCTGGCAGGGAAACGCATAGCAACGCACAATGGCTGTGCCAAATTCGCACAAGCGTTGACGAAGCCATGAACCCCAATCAATTGACCGAACAACTCGGACTGTTTCTGGATGTGCTGGAGACCGGCAGTTTTTCCGCTGCATCCCGCCGTCATCCCCTGACGCCATCGGCGGTGGCGCGACGTATCGATAGCCTGGAAAGCGCCGTCGGCAGTCAGCTGTTCATTCGCAGCACCCACGCGGTGCGGGCTACCCCGGCAGGTTTGGCCTTTGCCGAGCGCGCGCGGAGGATCGTCGCGGAACTGCGGCTGGCGCGGGCGGAAGCGGTGTCCCTGAGCAACGCGCCGGAAGGCTTGATTCGGGTCGATGCGCCGGCAGCGTTCGGACGACGCCATCTGGCACCGGTGATTGCCGACTTCCTGACCCTTTACCCCGGCCTCGACGTGCAATTGCACCTGATCGACAGCTTTGTCGACATGCAGGGTTCGAACCTGGGCAAGGTCGACCTGGTACTGCGTGCCGGGCAAATGGCCGATACCCGGCTGGTGGCCACGCCGCTGGCGAGCATGGTGCGCATCGCCTGCGCCAGCCCCCGATTACCTGCAACGCCGTGGCGTGCCGACCGAGCCGGCGCAATTGGTCGACCACGACGGTCTGGATTGGGACGGCCTGGCTCCGCCGTTCGCCTGGCGCTTCGAGCGGGATGGGCAGATGCATTTGCACCGGCCTGCGCGAATCCGCATGAGCGCCAATAACGCCGAGGCGCTGGTCTGCGGCGCACTGGCCGGGCTGGGTGTCGCGCATCTGCCGACCTGGTTGGCCAGTGAATATTTATTGCGCGGCGAACTGCTACCGCTGTTCTGCGAACAAGGTCTGCCAAAACCGGAAAGCACCGGTATTTATGCGTTACGCCTGGAGCAGCAGCCCAGTTCGCGTAGCCGCTTGCTGCTGGAATACCTGAAGACCCGTTTCAGCCCCATCCCACCGTGGGATCTGGCGCTGCAAACCAACCTGGACCGCCACTAGTCCATAATTATCTGGCGCATTAAAGATTCGCCCGCTAGATTCATGACGATCACTGATCAAGGCTTTGAAATGAACACCGAGCGCGACACCCCGGACAACTGCGATAACCTGCTGCTGGATAATCAGGTCTGCTTCGCCCTGCATTCCACTTCCTTGCTGATGACCAAGGTTTACAAGCCGCTGTTGCAAGCGCTGGGCCTGACGTATCCGCAGTACCTGGCAATGATGGTGTTGTGGGAAAAGGACGGATTGACGGTCGGCGAAATCAGCAGCCGACTGCTGACCGACCCCGGCTCCCTCACCCCGCTGCTCAAACGCCTGGAAGCCGAAGGCCTGCTGAGCCGCACCCGCAGCCGCGAAGATGAACGGGTGGTGATTGTCGAACTCACCGAGCAAGGCCATGCGCTGCGAGCCAAAGCGCGCGATATTCCGCAGTGCATCCTCGGCGCCAGCGGGCAGACGCTGGAGCAGTTGAAGAAGCTGCAAGCGGATCTCCAGGAGCTGCGCAGCCACCTGCAAGACAGCCTTTAGACCGCGTTATCGTTCTTCGCGGGCAAGTCGGATCGCCCGCGAAGGCGTCCTCCCCCGTCGCAAAAAAATTCACTTCGCATAAATCCCGCACGAAAGCCTCTATCTCAAGCATCTCCCGTCTGATCGAATCTCCAGGTGATGGGCAGGGTCAGTTTTTTTCAAAAATTTATCTTGCGCGCTAAATATTAGCGAGCTACATTCACTTCGCACTTACTTAGCGCGCAAACATTTAGCGCGAAACACCCAATCCGAAACGAGGCTCACACCATGCAAACTCTCTACACCGCAATCGCAACCTCCACCGGCGGCCGTGACGGTCGTTCGATCTCCAGCGACAACGTCCTCGACGTCAAACTCGCGACCCCGAAAGAACTCGGTGGCGCCGGCGGTGCGGCAACCAACCCTGAACAACTGTTCGCCGCCGGCTATTCCGCCTGCTTCATCGGCGCGCTGAAATTCGTCGCCAGCCAGACCAAACGCAAAATCCCCGACGACGCCTCGATCACTGCCCATGTCGGCATCGGCCAGATCCCTGGTGGTTTCGGCCTGGACATCGACCTGCACATCAGCCTGCCGGGCCTTGAACAAGCCGATGCACAAAGCCTGGTCGACGCCGCCCACCAGGTCTGCCCGTACTCCAACGCCACGCGTGGCAACGTCGATGTGCGCCTGCACGTTGCCGTTTAATCACTGATCTTGATCATTCGCCCACAAAAAAGCCCGACTCAATGGTCGGGCTTTTTCATTCCTCAAGCGGTGCTTATTTAGCACGGCCTTTGTAGGAACCGCCTTCGCGGGTATCGATCTCGATCATGTCGCCGATTTCGATGAAGTCAGCAACCGACAGCTCGGTACCGTTCTTCAGTTTGGCAGGCTTCATCACCTTGCCGGAAGTATCACCGCGAGCGGAGCCTTCGGTGTAGTCAACCTGACGCACGATAGTGGTCGGCAGTTCTACGGAAACCAGACGCTCTTCGAAGAAGATCGCTTCGCAAACATCGGTCATGCCTTCTTCAACGAAAGGCAGAACGGCTTCGATGTCTTCAGCGTTCAGCTCGTACATGGTGTAGTCAGTGGTGTCCATGAACGTGTAGGAGTCGCCGCTGATGAAGGACAGGGTCGCTTCTTTGCGGTCGAGGATCACGTCGTCCAGTTTGTCGTCGGCGCTGTAAACGGTCTCGGTCTTGTAACCGGTCAACAGGTTTTTCAGCTTGGTCTTCATGATCGCGCTGTTACGACCCGACTTGGTGAATTCAGCTTTCTGAACCAGCCAAGGATCGTTGTCGATACGGATCACCATACCGGGTTTCAGTTCTTTACCAGTTTTCATTGCGAATATCCGAATTTGGATGGGATTTACAAAAATCTAGGCCGCGTATCATATCCAATTTAGGTAAAACTGTACCAGCGCTGCGGCAAGATCTGCCTGCAAGGCTTGTTCCAGACACCACGCCTCGGCATGTTTCTCCAGTTCCGGCCAATGTTTGCGGGTTGATTTCCAGTACTCGCCCATTGTCTCACCTGCATTCCATGCCCGCCATAGACCGCTGATCGCCTCGCCAGCAGGTTTGGACAGGCCTTGGGTGTACAGGGTCAGGAAGGCGTCGAGCTTGTCCAGGTGGATATCTTCGTCCTGCCGATAGATGTGCCAGAGCATTGGCCGGCCTGCCCATTGCGCGCGAACAAAGGAATCTTCGCCGCGCACGGCGTTGAAATCGCAGCTCCACAGCAGCAGGTCATATTGATCCTGCCGGACGAACGGCAGCACTTGCACGGTCAGGGCATCGCGCACATGCACCGCGCCGGCCGTCAGCCCGTCCACTGCGAGCCAGCGTTCGACGTCGCCGAGAATCCGCCCCTCGGGCACCAACAGATGAGTGGGCGTCGAGTCGGCAGCCATGGCGTCGAGCCAACTGGCCAGCCCGTTATTCTCGTAGGCGAACAGCGAGATCAGCTGCGCATTCGGGGCGCGTTCAACCCCCAGGCCTTGCAGGAACTCTCGCTGAGCCTCGGGACTTTGCTGAAACTGCCGACGCCGCTCGAGCAATCCCCTCTCACGCAGCAAGCCACCGGTGCCCTTGCGAAAACCCGGGAAGAAAAAGAACTTCTGCACGTTTTTGTACTTCACCGACGGCAAGCCGTGACAACCGACGACCCAGTCTTCGGCGCTCAGATAATCGAGGTTCATCCACAGCGGCGGCTTTTCCCGCTCGGCCATGGCCTCCATATAAGCACTCGGCAACTGGCAGGCGAACGCGGCGATAACGACATCCGCGGCTTCGGTGGGTTGCCAGTGCGCTGACCACTGCCGCACCTCGACACCCTGCTGCCACTGCTGCGTAGCGTGGATGTCGATTTCTGGACACAACCGCTCGAAGGCCCGCAGGTCATCGACCCACAAGCGCACCGTCACTGAATGTTCGGCCACCAGTTGGCGGGCCAGACGCCAGGTCACACCGATGTCGCCGAAATTGTCGACCACGGTGCAAAAAATATCCCAGCGGGTTTTCATTTCAGGCATCCCAGGTTCCCGTTGGCAAAAGCGCCGATTGTCCGCATAAATTACCCCGCGCAGAAGAGCCGACGACGATTAATCTTCGTGCGACAATCGCCACTCGCCCGCGACCACCCGCCAGGAGGCAGTCATGCCCTACCGTCCCCACCCGCGCCGCTCCATGCCGATCCAGCTCAATGCGCTGCAACTGACCGGCAGCATCGCCCTCGGTTTGTGGCTGGGATTTATCGCGATCGCACTGACTTGCTGGCTCGCCTGGCGCCTGTTGTTCAACGAGCAATTGGCACCCTTGGCCCAGGCGGTGGAGCAACAGGCCAAGCCGCCGGTGATTGAACAACCCGCTGCGCAAAACCCGATGTTCGAACAGTACGAGGAACACCTGCGCAGGAACGATCAGCAGCAAATGGTGGAACAGGCCAGAAGCAGCAAACACAATCTGGCCAATCCAAAATGTCAGTTCTGGCTGCAACAGGACCAGACCGCGCCGAGCGAAAAAAGCCGCGCCAACGTCCTGCAATTCTGCGATTGATCATGAAGCTCTCTATGCACAAGCCGACCGTCCACCAACTGATTATCGACAAGCTGCGGATCGATCTCGACATCGCCGAGCGTGCCGCGCAAACCGCTTACGAAACCGCGACCCACGAAGAAAACATAGCTGAAAACAAGTACGACACCCTGGGGCTGGAGGCGTCTTATCTGGCGGCCGGGCAGGCCAGGCGAGTGGAAGAAATCAGGCTGTCATTGACCCTTTGCCAGAACCTGACACTGCGGCCTTATGACGAGCGGCGCGGCATCGAGGTCGGCGCCCTGCTCGGCCTGGAAGACGAAAAGGGTCGCGAACAATGGCTGTTCCTGGCCCCCGACGCAGCCGGATTGAAGATTGATCTGGTGGGGCAACTGATTACCGTCATCACCCCTCGTTCGCCGCTGGGTAAAAGCCTGCTGGGCAAGTTCGAAGGGGATGAAGTGGAGATTCTGGTGGCGGGCGCTCGGCAACAGTTTGCTGTCACCGAGGTGGTCTAGCGTCTGTTGACGCTTAATGGACCGGCAGTTCGACGCCGTCGAACAGCTCTTCCAGTTCCTGTTTGTTGTGGCACTGAATGGCCTTGGCCATCACTTCGCGGGTCAGGTGCGGAGCGAATTTCTCGATGAAGTCGCACATGAAGCCACGCAGGAAAGTACCGCGACGGAAACCGATTTTGGTAATACTGGATTCGAACAACTCGCTGGCATCGAGCACCACCAGGTCGCTATCGAGCTTGGTATCGACTGCCATTTTCGCCACGATGCCCACGCCCAGCCCCAGGCGAACGTACGTCTTGATCACGTCGGCGTCAGCGGCGGTGAACACCACTTTCGGTGTCAGGCCACGGTGGCTGAAGGCTTCGTCGAGTTTCGAACGGCCGGTGAAACCGAATACGTACGTCACGATCGGGTATTCGGCCAGGGCTTCGAGGGTCAGCTTCGACAGCTTGGTCAGCGGGTGGCCCTGAGGCACGACCACGCAGCGGTTCCAGCGATAGCACGGCATCATCACCAGATCACCGAACAGCTCCAGGGCTTCGGTGGCGATGGCGAAATCGACGGTGCCGTCCGCAGCCATCTCGGCGATCTGCATCGGCGAACCCTGGTGCATGTGCAGGGCAACATCCGGGTATTGCTTGATGAAATTGCTGATCACCGGTGGCAATGCATAACGCGCCTGGGTGTGGGTGGTGGCGATCGACAGGGTGCCTTTTTTCTCGTTGGAGAATTCCTGGGCGATCTGTTTGATGCTTTCAACTTTGCGCAGGATCTCACCGGCGGTGGTGATGATGCGCTCGCCAGCCGGGGTAACGCGGGTCAGATGCTTGCCGCTGCGGGCGAAAACCTCGACCCCCAATTCGTCTTCCAGCAGACGAATCTGTTTGCTGATGCCCGGTTGCGAGGTGTAGAGGCTTTGGGCTGTAGCAGAAACGTTGAGGTCGTGGTGCGCCACTTCCCAGATGTAGCGCAATTGTTGAAGCTTCATATGAATCCCTCAAAGCAGGTAGACGCCACGGGCATCAGCGACGGTATATAACTATATTAATGGTTAGACCAATAAATCTAGAACTTTTTTGTCAAAATGCCATTATTCGTGTTCTAGCGATCCTCTTTGCGGCGACGCTCTACCAGCGGCACCAAATAGACCGGCACCCTGGCCAGTTGCAACACGCGCGCAGCGGTTCGACCCAACGGCGTTTCCGCGCCAGCACCATGGCTGTGACTCCCTACGATCAGTAAATCGACAGAGAGTTTCTGCGCCTGGTCGAGAATCACCTGCGACGGATCGCCCTGCAGCACCCGCACAGCCTGAATCCGCTGCAAATCCTGCTCTCCTTCATCCCCCAGCTCTTCGCGAAAGTTGTCGAGCACCCGTTGCTGAATATTGGCGATCACATTGTTCAGACCTTGACTGTGAAATTCGTTCAAGGCCTTCTCGTCGAGATAGCTTTGCAACACGGATTCGGCAAACAGCCCCATGGGCTCTACCGCGTGCACCACATACAAGTCGGCATTGAATGTTCGAGCCAGTTCCAAGGCATGCTGCATCACCAATGGTGCGTACAGACCCAAGTCAGTGGCATACAGCATCGAACGAATCATATGACCTCCTCAAATGCCAACATGGCGGAGATTGATTCAGCTTAGCAGTGCCGTGGCGAGTGCGGCGCCCGGCGCAACGTATTGAACCGCCGGGCTTTAAACCGACGGCTCGTTACTGATGCCATGGGGCACGTGCCCGGTGGCGACCACTTCGCGGGCCAGTTCGCAATGGCCTGCCTGATCGTCGAAAAATACGTCGGCGGCAAAGGCTTCGAGAAAAGCCGATTTGGTCAGGCCGCCAAGAAACAGCGATTCGTCCAGACGAATGTCCCATTCGCGCAAGGTACGGATCACCCGTTCATGGGCCGGCGCCGATCGCGCGGTCACCAGCGCGGTACGGATCGGACAGGCATCATCGGGAAACTCGCGCTGCAACAGATTGAGCACCGCGAGGAAACCTTTGAACGGCCCGCCACGCAAAGGCTCGCGGGCCGCCTCACGCTCGCTGGCCTGAAACGCCGCCAGGCCTCCCGACTGATAGACCCGCTCCGACTCGTCGGAAAACAGCACCGCGTCACCGTCGAAGGCAATGCGCAATTCATCGCTGGCGGCGCGACTGGCACCGCCCGATAGAATAGTCGCTGCGGCGAATCCGGCCTCCAGCGCATTGCGCACATCTTCGGCATGGGTCGAGAGAAACAGGTCGCAACCAAAAGCCTTGAGGTACGGATAAGGACTGCGCCCGCCGACGAACGCCGCACGCGAGATCGACAGGCCATAGTGATGAATCGAGTTGAAAACCCGCAGGCCGGTGTCGGCGCTGTTACGCGACACAAGGATCACCTCGACCCGGGCACGGCCGAGACGGGTATTCAGGTTCAGGAGTTTTTCCACCAACGGGAATGCATCGCCGGGCTCGAGAATTTCGTCTTCGTGTTCGATCTGGTACTGCCGATAAGCCTCGACGCCGCTCGACAGATAGACCTTGTGGCTCTCGCTCAAGTCGAACAGCGCTCGCGAAGAAATCGCCAGCACCAGTTTGTCGTCTATGACATTTGCCATGCCCTTCCCCCTTCTTGACCGACTCAGTGGTTACGTCGGTCGATAAAACTCAAGCTGCGATACAAGGCCTCGATTCGCGGCAACTCACATCCCGCAGCCTTCGCCGCTGCCAGTGGCCGAGTGTAGATGGCGTCCAGTTCCAGCGGCCGCTTGTGCAGAAAATCGTGATGCATGCTCGGCCAGTAGTCGGGCATTTTCTCGGTCATCATGAACAGATAATCGGCGTAACCCGGCGGCATGTCATGACCGCAAGCCTTGGCCCCCTGAACCACTTCGGCCATCAAGGCCTGAATCAGCGCGCGGCTGTCGGCATCCGCCATCAACGGTGTGGTGCTGGCCCCGAGCAGCACCGACAGACCGTTGTAGGGAATATTCCAGACCAGTTTCTGCCAGCGCGCCTGCTGCAGATTCGGCATGGCCTGGGCGTCGATACCGGCCGTGCGGAACAATCCGGCGCCCTCCTCGACGATGTTCATGCGTACCTGTGCATCGGCGGCGGGGCCACTGTGGTAGCCGACATTCACCGCCCCCAGCGCTTGATGGGTGATGACCCCGGGGCCGGCGCGATGGACGCAGATCAGACAAAGCCCGCCCAGCAGATGCAGCGAATCGGGGAGCAACTCGCGCAGATGGTCTTCGACGTCCAGGCCATTTTGCAGCAACAGCACTTTGGCATCAGGTGCCGCGGCTTGAATAATGGCCGGTGCCAGGTCCGCGTTGCTGGTGGTCTTGGCGCCCACCAGCAGCCAGTCACAGGGCGGCATGTCGGCAGCCGACGAATAGGCCTGGACCGGGTTCAGGGTCAGCGGGCCCAACGACGCATGGTCAAGATGCAAGCCGCGTTCGGCCACCGCTGAAAACTCGCTGCGCAACAGAAAATGCACATCGAAGCCGGCACGCGCCAGCATCAGCCCGTAGAAACCACCGATCGCGCCGGTCCCGATAATGCCGATTGTCGGCTTGGCCACTGTGCCTGTCATGGCAGCTCCTCTGCTGGTCGATTCAACGCCTGGTCCACAGCCTCGTTGAGCGCTGTGCGGGTCAGGCGCGACTGTAGCGCCCCGAAATACTCACCGTCGCGCACCACAAACAGTGCCGGCAAATGAAAGACCCGATAACGCTCAACCACCCCGCCATTGCTTCCGGCATCGATCCAGCACAGCCGATCGACCGCCAGTTCGAGCCTGGGCAACTGCTCGCGGGCAAAACGGCAACTGGCACAGCCGACGCTGGTAAAAATCACCAGTGAAATGCCGCTCATTGCCAGCAACCGTTGGTCGGCGTCGAAATCGGTCAGTTCCGATTCGACCACTATACTGGGAGAAACAGTGTCAAGTGGCCGACACAGGGAGTCCGTGTTCATGAGACGTTATCTTCCTCATCCTGACGATGTGCCCGTCGAATTAACGTTGCTCAAACATGAGTGTATTTCGCGGCAAGAGCTGCACACTATCAGCCTCGGCGGCATGGCTTGCAATTACCACCGCGCGTGGCGCCACGGTACGGCGCTGGAAATACGCATGCCGACCCTGAACCCGGACTTGCGTTTCCTGGGTTATGTGGCGTGGTGTTTGCGACGCAAACGCGGCTATCTGGTGGGGATCGCCTTCGTCGACGAACAGACGCTGTTTTGCGCGCGGATGGGTGAGCAGATCTGCCAGATCGAACGTTACTGCCGTCAGCATGAACCCCAAAGCCAACAGCAGAACAATGAGACCCTGGCCCTCGAATGGGTCCAGCAGCACGCCGACGAGTTCTCCCACGATACAGTCAGCAAGGCATTTGCGCAGCCAATGGCCGGTTAGGGTGCATTCCCCATCAGTTTCCCCGCCACGGTGGGGGAAACTGATGGGGAATGCCCATTAAACCGGTGTCTGCCCATTGTCGAGCCACGGTGTAACGCGCTAAGGTTCTGCTCCCCGACGCGCTTAATTTGCTGTGCTCCGCCGCGCGGGTTCGCTGGCGGCCGGCACCCGTGACCTGACGAGTAAACGATGGCTGATTTACCGATCAACGACCTAAACGTCGCCTCCAACGAGACCCTGATCACTCCCGATCAGCTCAAGCGTGATATCCCTCTGAGCGACGCTGCCCTGCGCACCGTCACCAAGGGCCGCGAAGTCATTCGCAACATTCTTGATGGCACCGACCACCGCCTGTTCGTCGTGATCGGGCCGTGCTCGATCCATGACATCAAGGCTGCCCACGAATACGCCGAGCGCCTGAAAGTGCTCGCGGCCGAAGTGTCCGATACCCTGTATCTGGTCATGCGCGTGTATTTCGAGAAGCCACGCACCACCGTTGGCTGGAAAGGCCTGATCAACGATCCGTACCTGGACGACTCGTTCAAGATTCAGGATGGCCTGCACATCGGTCGTCAGTTGCTGCTGGACCTGGCCGAGATGGGCCTGCCGACCGCAACCGAAGCCCTCGACCCGATCTCCCCGCAATACTTGCAGGACCTGATCAGCTGGTCGGCGATCGGCGCACGCACCACCGAATCCCAGACGCACCGTGAAATGGCTTCCGGCCTGTCTTCGGCCGTCGGCTTCAAGAACGGCACCGATGGCGGCCTGACGGTTGCCATCAACGCCCTGCAATCGGTTTCCAGCCCGCACCGTTTCCTGGGCATCAACCAGGAAGGTGGCGTATCGATCGTCACCACCAAGGGCAACGCCTATGGTCACGTGGTACTGCGCGGTGGCAACGGCAAGCCGAACTACGATTCGGTCAGCGTCGCGCTCTGCGAGCAAGCACTGAAAAAGGCCAACATCAAGCCGAACATCATGGTCGATTGCAGCCACGCCAACTCCAACAAGGATCCGGCCCTGCAACCGCTGGTGATGGAGAACGTCGCCAACCAGATCCTCGAAGGCAACCAGTCAATCATCGGCCTGATGGTCGAGAGCCACTTGAACTGGGGCTGCCAGGCAATCCCGAAAGACCTCGCCGACCTGCAATACGGCGTGTCGATCACCGATGCCTGTATCGATTGGACTGCCACTGAAAACACCTTGCGCAGCATGCATGCCAAGCTCAAGGACGTGTTGCCTAAACGCAATCGCAGCTGATCGCCGTTTCGCGCATAAAAAAACGCCAGGTTTGAACCTGGCGTTTTTTTATGCGTTGGTTTTGCTCACAGCTTGGCAGCATGCCGCTGATGACGCTCCATGTAGCGCTCCACGTAGGAGCACGATGGAATCACCGTGTAGCCCATTTCATCAGCGTATTGCAGCGCCTGCTCGGTCAAAGCCGCCGCAATGCCGCGACCACGCAACGCGTTGGGCACAAAAGTGCGATAAATATCCAGGGTCTGTTTTCCCAGATCCATATAGGTCAGGTAGGCACGATAACCGTCCACAGTGGTCTCGAACTGATGACCAGCCTGGTCATGGTGGATGGACAACGCCTCGCTCATCACTACTCCTCGCGGGTCTTTAATTCTGACCCCTACCTTACCGATGTTTTTCCGGCGAAGGAACAACTACGCCACCCCGTGCCTGAATGGACACCGAGAGAGCCGCACCAATCTCGCGCAACCGAGCACGTATCAAATAGTAGGCACCATTGGCAAAAATGCTCAAGGGACGCTCGTCATTGTGCATCGGGTGGCGGGTGTTGCCGCGGATTACGCAGGAACGGCTCGACCGAACGGGTCAAAGCCTGAACATTGCCGGATATTGAGACTTAAGACGAGCGCCCTTTGTTTAAGTCACCTCAACATGGATAAAGATATGCGAGCGGCTGCGCAAAATTCGAACACAAGTGTAGACAAACCCATCTAGACGGACTTTGGGCAAGACCAAAAAACAGCCGCCGGGCCAGGGAACTTTTTCCCAACGGCTCGCTCAGTTCGGGCCTCGTAGCTGGATATTTTTTATACAACGCAGTTAAAAGTTGCTCGAAAAAGAATCAACGCCTACAATTTTTTTTGCTTCTTGCGCTACGTCAGTTTACTTACTACAAGTAATGGGTAGTATGTACGCCGGCTATTTCCTCACTCTGAGGAGACAGCTACTTAATAGAAAGTCCTTGAAGGGGAACACGATGAACAACGTTCTGAAATTCTCTGCTCTGGCTCTGGCCGCAGTTCTGGCTACCGGTTGCAGCAGCGTATCGAAAGAAACTGAAGCACGTCTGACTGCTACTGAAGACGCAGCAGCTCGCTCCCAAGCTCGTGCAGACGAAGCTTACCGTAAAGCTGATGAAGCTCTGGCTGCTGCTCAAAAAGCACAACAGACTGCTGACGAAGCTAACGAGCGTGCTCTGCGCATGCTGGAAAAAGCTAGCCGCAAGTAATAATCCTTCGGGATTGTTATCAAGCCGATCCATTTTTTGGGTCGGCTTTTTTATTGCCTGAGGTTTCTGCAGGCCATAAAAAACCCGCCGATGCGGCCTGCATCGGCGGGTTGCTTTAACGCGTTACTGCTGCAGGTCGATCGGCGCACTCGAGACCATCGGTGCCGACGTATTCGGCACGGCGATTTCCACCGGCAGGCCATCCTCAGCGGCGACCACGTCGCGCACTACATCCCAGTTCATGCGCAAGTTGTTGGTGATGTCCTCACGCTTGAGCATCGCATTGATCACGGCGGTGTGCTTGTCGACCACCGAAGGGTTGCCCTTGTCATCCAGCGGCGTGTGCGCTTCCAGATAAACCTTGCCGCCACTGAGGCCGAACTTGTACGGATCGTTGAGGATGCGAACCGACGTCCCTACCGGCACCATGCTGGCCATTTCCAGCACGTTGTTGTTGAACATGCGGAAGCAACCGTGGCTGGTACGCATGCCAATGCCGAACTTCTTGTTCGAACCGTGGATAAGGTACCCCGGAGTGCCCAGGGTGAATTTGAATGGCCCCAGCGGGTTATCCGGGCCGGCCGGCACTACGTTCGGCAGTGGGTCGCCATCGGCGGCGTGCTCAGCCTTGATCGACGCCGGAGGGGTCCAGGTCGGGTTCGGCGTCTTGGCGACGATGCTGGTGTGGGCAATCGGCGAACCCCAGCCTTCACGGCCGATACCCAGCGGGAAGGTGTACACCACGTTCCGGCCTTTCGGGTAGTAGTAGAGGCGGTATTCAGCCAGGTTGATGACGATGCCTTCACGCGGGCCAGGCGGCAGGATGAAGCGCGTCGGCAGGACGATTTCGGTACCGGCGCCCGGCAGCCATGGATCGACGCCAGGGTTGGCCGCGACCATTTCCAAATAGCCCAGGTCGTAGGTGGTGCCAAGGTCGGCGAAGGTGTCTTCGTATTTGGCCTTGATCACTTGCACCTGGCCGACAATGTCTTCACCGGGTGGTGGCAGGGGCAACTCCAATGCTGCAACGGGACCCGCCACGCAGAGCGCAGCAAGAGACAGGCAGCGGGTGACGGCGGGAAAGCGCGGCAACATCCGGAAAATCCTTCGCATGATCGACAAGGGTATAAAAACCCGATTGTACACCGCCGCCCGTTATTTCGGGGAGATGCAAGACCTGCGGCGAGGGGGATTACCTGTGGTGGACGCTTTCCTGTGGCAAGGGAGCTACAGCTCGAACCGCAACTCAGGCCAGATCGGCGAAGTGCCGCGTTTTTGCGATTCCAGAATGGCCCGGCACAGCGAGCACAGGCGCTGGTCCTGGAAGACCGTGCGATCGACGCTCGACCAGCGTGGTTGCGCCGGCAACAGGCTGCCGCACAGGGTTCGGTCCGCCGAACCACCCAGCTCCAGCTGACGGGTCACCAGATGCACCCGCACTTCCTGGCAGGCGAACAGATCCAGCTGTTCGTCAGGCTCGATCAGTTGATAGGCAAAAAGGGACCAGGCGGGACGCGGCATCGGGGCCTCCAAATCGGGGGCGCCACCTTAGCCGAAACGCCGCCGCTAGAAAAGCGTCAAAGCAGCGGTTTCAGTGTCGGCCAGACATTTTCCAGCAACTTGCCCTGAGCCCCCGCCGCCGGGTGCAGGCCGTCGGATTGCATCAGGTCTGGATGACCGCCCACGCCGTCGAGAAAAAACGGCACCAGCGGGATTTTTTTCTCGTCGGCCACCTTGGTGAAAGCCTCGGCAAATGCCTGGGTGTAACGCGCACCGTAGTTGGGCGGCAACTGCATGCCCAGCAGCAGTACCTTGGCACCACTGGCGCGGGAGCTGTCGATCATCGATGCAAGATTTTGTTGCAATTGTGTTGGCAGCATTCCGCGCAGTCCGTCATTGCCCCCCAACTCGAGGATAACCAGCTCAGGCTTATGCTCTGCAAGCAGCGCCGGCAGGCGTGCCCGGCCTCCGGCACTGGTGTCGCCACTGATGGATGCATTGACCACCTTATCGTCGAAACCTTCGTGCTTGAGCCGTTGCTCGAGCAATGACACCCACCCCAACCGGGTATCCAGGCCGAAACCGGCGCTGATACTATCGCCAACGATCAGGACTGTACCCGCCGCTGCGTTCTGGGCCATGCACATCAAGGCCAGGCCAGCACTCAAAAACCACACACGCATCGGATTCTCCATGGGCGCAAGCATTCTCACCGCGAAGAACCTCAGCAAAGTGGTTCCCAGCGCGGAAGGTGAACTGACTATCCTGCACGAACTCAGCCTGGAACTGAACAAGGGCGATAGCCTGGCCATTGTCGGCGCCTCCGGTTCCGGCAAATCCACCCTCCTCGGTCTGCTTGCCGGCCTCGACCTGCCGAGCAGCGGCGAAGTCACTCTCGCCGGCCAAGGCCTGAGCAATCTCGACGAAGACCAGCGCGCGCGCATTCGCGCCGAGCACGTGGGGTTTGTCTTCCAATCCTTTCAACTGCTCGACAGCCTCAACGCCCTGGAAAACGTCATGCTGCCGCTGGAACTCGATGGCCGCAAAGACGCCCGTGAGCGCGCCACCGAGCTGTTGCAACGGGTCGGCCTGGGTCAACGCCTGACCCACTCGCCGCGCCAGCTCTCCGGTGGCGAACAGCAGCGTGTGGCGATTGCCCGTGCCTTCGCCGCCGAGCCCGATGTGTTGTTCGCCGATGAGCCCACCGGCAACCTCGACAGCCACACTGGCGAGCGCATCAGCGATCTGCTATTCGAACTCAACAAGGAACGCGGCACCACCCTGGTGCTGGTAACTCATGACGAACGCCTGGCACATCGCTGCCGGCGCCTGATCCGCCTTGAAGCCGGCCTGCTGGTCGCCCCTCTGGAGCCTTGATGGCACGCCTGCCGCTGTTGCGCCTGTTCAGTCTCGCCATTCGCCAACTGCTGCGCGATGCCCGCGCCGGTGAGTTGCGCGTGTTGTTCTTCGCCTTGCTGGTGGCCGTGGCGGCGAGTACCGCCATCGGTTACTTCGGCGCCCGCCTGAACGGCGCCATGATGCTGCGCGCCACCGAGTTTCTCGGCGCCGACCTGTTGCTGGAAGGCAGTTCGCCGGCGCGGCCGGAACAGATCAATAGTGGCATCGAGCTGGGCCTTGAACATGCTCAGGTGGTGGAATTTTCCAGTGTCATTGCCACCGACAACGGTATTCAGCTGTCCAGCATCAAAGCCGCCGATGACGTCTACCCGTTGCGCGGCGAACTGAAAAGCGCCCCCGCGCCGTTCGCGCAGGAAGCGCCCGGGGGCGGTCCGAAACCCGGCGAAGCCTGGGTTGAAGCGCGACTGCTGACTGCGCTGGACTTGAAGATCGGCGACAGCATCGATGTCGGCATGAAAACCCTGAAACTGGCGCGGGTGCTGACCTACGAACCGGATCGCGCCGGCAACTTCTACAGCCTGACGCCACGGGTGCTGATCAATCTCAGCGACCTCGAGGCGACCGGCGTGGTGCAACCCGGCAGCCGGGTCAGTTACCGCGAACTCTGGCGCGGCAACGCCCAGGCGCTGGAAACCTATCGTCAATTGATCAAGCCAGGCCTGGCCGCCAACCAGCGCATCCAGGATGCCCGCGATGGCAATCGGCAGATCGGCGGTGCCTTGGGCAAGGCCGAACGTTACTTGAACATGGCCAGCCTGGTAGCGGTGCTGCTGTCCGGCGTGGCGGTGGCGTTGTCGGCGACACGCTTCGCCACCCGCCGATTCGATGCCAGTGCATTGCTGCGCTGTCTGGGCCTGTCCCGCCGGGAAACCATGGTGCTGTTCAGTCTGCAACTGACAGTTCTCGGACTGCTCGCCAGCATCAGCGGCGCCCTGCTTGGGTGGCTGGCGCAGCTCGGGCTGTTTGCGCTGCTGCATGATTTACTGCCGACTGACGTTCCACCGGGAGGCCTGTTGCCGGCCATTGCGGGGATCGGCACCGGGCTGGTCGCGCTGGCCGGTTTCGCCCTGCCGCCGTTGGCCGCTTTGGGGCGAGTCCCACCGCTGCGGGTATTGCGCCGGGACTTGCTACCGATTCCCTCCAGCACCTGGATGGTCTATGGCGCGGCGTTGGGCGCCCTCGGCCTGATCATGTGGCGTTTGAGCCTGGACCTGGTGCTGACTTTCGCCCTGCTCGGCGGCGGCGTGATCGCGGCACTGGTGCTTGGCGGTTTGCTCTTGCTGCTGCTCAAGAGCCTGCGCCGGATGCTGGCCCGCGCCTCATTGCCATGGCGTCTGGGGTTGGGCCAACTGTTGCGCCATCCACTGGCGGCGGCGGGTCAATCCCTGGCCTTCGGCTTAATTCTGCTGTCGATGGCGCTGATCGCTTTGCTGCGTGGCGAGCTGCTCGACACCTGGCAAAACCAGTTGCCGAAAAATGCCCCGAACTATTTCGCCCTGAACATTCTGCCGGCGGACAAACAAGCCTTCAGCGATCGGTTGATGGAGCTGTCAGCACAATCGGCACCGCTGTACCCGGTGGTGCCGGGACGGCTGATCAGCATCAATGGCAAACCGGTGCAGGAGATCGTCAGCAAGGACTCGGCCGGTGACCGGGCCATTCAACGCGACCTGAGCCTGACCTGGGCGGCGGACCTGCCGGCGGGCAACAAGCTCACTGCCGGCAACTGGTGGGATCAGCAACCGGCGGATGAACTGCCCGGTGTTTCGGTGGAAGGCAAAGTTGCCGAAAGCCTCAAGCTCAAGCTCGGCGATCACATGGTGTTTAGCGTTGGCGGGGTCAATCGGGAGGCGAAAGTCACCAGCCTGCGGGAGATCAACTGGGACAACTTCCAGCCGAACTTTTTCATGATCTTCCAACCCGGCACCTTGAAGGATTTGCCGGCGACCTACCTGACCAGTTTCTATCTGGCACCCGGTCACGACCAGCAGATCGTCGACCTGTCCCGCAGTTTTCCAGCGGTGACCATCCTGCAAGTCGAAGCGTTGCTGGAGCAGTTACGCAGCATTCTCGCGCAAGTGACCCTGGCAGTGGAGTACGTGCTGTTGTTCGTGTTGGCGGCGGGGATGGCGGTATTGTTCTCCGGCTTGCAGGCCACCCTCGATGAACGTATTCGCCAAGGCGCATTGCTGCGAGCGCTGGGCGCCGAACGGCAGTTGCTGGTCAGGGCGCGGCGGATCGAGTTCGGTTTGCTCGGCGCGGTCAGCGGGCTGTTGGCGGCATTGGGCTCGGAACTGGTGAGCCTGGTGCTCTACCGCTACGCCTTCGATCTGCCCTGGCATCCGCATCCATGGCTGCTGGTCATGCCGCTGATCGGCGCGGCGCTGATCGGCGGTGCCGGTGTGTTCGGCACGCGCCGCGCCTTGAACGCCAGCCCGCTGACAGTCTTGCGCGAGGGTTGATAAACTCAAGTACGCTTGTTTAAAAACCCGATTCAAGAACTCAACCACAAGAAGTCGCCATGAGCCGTTATCGCCCTCCCCGCACCGCCGGCACCGCGCTGATCACCCCCGAAGGTGAAGCGCGGATGCGCGCCGAGTTTCATGAGCTCTGGCATGTGCGCCGACCGCAAGTGACGCAATCGGTCAGCGAGGCGGCGGCCCAGGGCGATCGCTCGGAAAACGCCGAATACACCTACGGCAAAAAGATGCTGCGCGAGATCGATAGCCGTGTGCGCTTTCTCACCAAACGGTTGGAAGCGCTCAAGGTGGTCAGTGAAAAGCCCAGCGATCCGAACAAGGTCTACTTTGGCGCCTGGGTCACGATCGAAGACGAGGACGGCAAAGAGTCGCGCTATCGCATCGTCGGCCCGGATGAGCTGGACCTGAAGCTAGGCCTGATCAGCATCGACTCACCGCTGGCCCGCGCCTTGATCGGCAAGGCACTGGACGCCGAAGTGCGCGTGCAGACACCAACCGGTGAGCAGTGCGTGTATATCGTGGCAATCGACTATTTTTGAGCCACGGTGCTCTAAGCCGTAGAGCCCTGAGCCTCAGCAGCGGGCAATCAGCCCTTGGCGCGCGACGCGGGTCAGTTGCCTGATCACTTCAGGCGCGTCCTCGGCGCTGGGTGCCTGAATCACCGCCAGATCGAAACTGTCTGTCGCGAAGCGCTCCAGCGACTCGCCATCTTCGACAAACTGGATCAGGAATGCTGCCGGACCGCCGGTGCGACGTGGCCAGCCATCGAGGTAACGCAACAGCGTCGGCTGATGTTTACCGCCAAGCAGGATTTTTGGATTGCGCTGGGTGAGATGTGCCGTAATCGGCGCGGGGCGTACAACGGGGTTCAATGCATTCATTGTGTCGTGTCTCTGCCTCAAAAGTCTGCATGGCAGGTGAGAGGCAACACCGAACCAGCGCTTTAGCGGTATTTCGAAGCCTGTTTCAAGCTTCTATCGGCAACTGAATGAGTCACCTGGCGCCCCGCAAGTAGCTGTTTAAATCGGCGCATGAGCAGCATCCTAGAGAAGCTGACCGGACAGTGTCAAGAATCGCCAGCAACAAAAAAAGGCCCGCACAGTGCATCACACTGCGCGGGCCTTTTTGTCGAGTCAGAGCGGTCAGTCGGCGATGGCGCGGTCGACCGAGAGCTTGCCTGCGCCTTCGATCAGCACTGCGAGGCTGCCACCGAGCAAGGCCAGGGCGAATTCATAACCGTTGTTGGCCATGAACAGACCGTTGCTGATGTGCACCGAGAAAATCGCAACCAGCGAGAGGAAGGTCAGCCCCAACGCCGCCGGACGTGCCAGCAGGCCGATGATCAGCGCCAGACCGCCGAAGAATTCAGTACCACCAGCCAGGATTGCCATCAGGTGACCGGGCGCCAATCCAATGCTTTCCATGTACTGCGCGGTGCCGGCAATGCCGTAGCCGCCGAATGCCCCGAAGAGTTTCTGTGAGCCGTGGGCCGCGAAGATGATGCCGACGAAAATCCGCAGAATCGTCAGGCCGTAGCCAGCGCGGGTAGACAGTACCTTGTTGATCAGTGTGCTCATGCTGTGTCATCCATTGTGAGAGTGTGTTGGTTGGTCGCCATATTAATCGGTTTATCTCATGCTAAAAGCGCAAAAAACGCACCATAACAATCAGATTAGTCGATCATTTACGTAAGGCAACTTTCTGCCCCTGAGGCTCCAACGATTCCCGCTCCCGATCGAACGCCAGGTAATACTTGTTCACGCTATTAACATAGCTGACAGCCCCCATTCCCACCTGCTCCATGGCGATGCGCTCAACCTGGAAAAACCACTGATTTGGATTCAGGCCGCGCCGCCGAGCCTCGGCCCGCATGCCCTGGACCCGCTCCGGTCCCATGTTGTAGGCCGCCAGCACGAACGCCATCCGTTCGCGCTCGTTGAGTTTGGGGCTGGCAAAGAATTTGCGGCGGATCATCGCCAGGTACTTGGCGCTGGCCTGCACATTGGCATCGAGATTCTGAATGTCACTGACGCCAACCCGTTGGGCGGCCGAAGGTGTTATTTGCATCAGGCCGGTGGGGCCACTGCCATTTCTGGCGGAGGGTTGCAACGCCGATTCCTTGAAGGCCAGCGCTGCCAGGTTCAGCCAGTCCATGTCCTGGGCTTGAGCGTGTTTTTGCAGCACCGGTCGAAGTTTTTCCAGGCGCTGACGATCGGCCTTGGCCAAGGGATAGTGCACTTGATACAGGCGCCGGTAGATCCGCAGGAACGCCGCATCCTGGTCCGACGGTTGCTTGTAGGTGGTCAGGAAACGGTCGATGCTCGCCCGCAGCATCGAGGCGTCGCGGCGTACGAACCAGTATTCCTCGCCCGGCTCACGGATGAGGACCTGTCGATCGAAGCGCAACTTGGGCAGGATCTTGCCCCAGCGCTCGGCGATCGGTTGCTCGACGATGGTCAGATGGAAGATCCCGCCCTGGACCATTTCCAGTACGTCCTCGACGGCCAGGCTTGGGTCGACCCACTCGATCTTCACCGGGGGCAGTTTGTGCAGCGCGAGCTTCTGATTGATCTGGCTGACCGCATCCCCGGCAGCACTACCGGTGGGCAGCGCGAGGGTTTTACCCGAGAGTTGTTCAAGGTGGGTGTAACGCCGTTCGCCTTTGATCCCCACCAGCAGTAACGGCACGTCGCTGGCAATCGGCTCACTGGTGCTGACCGCGTGCCCCGATTGCGGATCAAGCAATTCCCCCGGCGCGACCAGATCGCCCTCCCCGCGCTGCAACGCTCCGAGCAGTTGATCCTTGGCTTTGGGAATGATCTTGAGGGTGATTTCCTGGCCGTCACGGGCGTGGCCATTAAGGTATTGCTCGAAAGCCCGCAGGCGGTGGTATTCGACGCCGATGGCCTGGCCCTGAACTTCGCCGGAGCTGTTGCGGCTCTGGTTGACCAGCACCCGCAGCACACGGCTACTGCGAATCTCCGCCAGGTCGCGGACCTTGGCTGCCGGTACGGCTTGCAACGGCCCGGCCAGACGCGCAACCGCCGGCATCGGCAGCAGCAACGAACAACACAGCAGTAACAAAACCGAGGGACGTGTCATCCACTCTCCGGAAAGAATACTGGCCAACCTCATGAGAGATTTCATGACATCGGGCAACAGAAACAGAGCGCTTGAAGCGCTGATAAAGTGCGAGAGAGTGGCACAGTGATGGCAAATCTACCAACCCCGACCTGCCTCGCGGCCTCAACAGACAGCTTTAACTCGTTGTAGTTCTTGGTTTTTCTTATAAATCTACAGCTCTGATATGCTTTCCGGCCTTTGGTCCGAGGTAGCACCATGCAACTCATCGATATCGGCGTCAACCTGACCAACCCCAGTTTTGCCGACAAACACCAGGCTGTACTCGACCGAGCCTACGCTGCCGGGGTCTGCCAACTGGTGCTTACCGGGACCAGCGTCGAGGGCAGCGAACAGGCGCTGGAACTGTGCCGGCAACTGGACGAAAGCGCTCAACAACTGTTCGCTACCGCCGGCATTCACCCGCATTCAGCCAGCGACTGGAACGCCGACAGCGCCCAGCGTCTGCGCAGTTTGCTCAAGGAGCCGAACGTAGTGGCCGTGGGTGAATGCGGCCTCGATTTCAATCGTGATTTCTCGCCCCGCCCGCAACAGGAAAAAGTCCTAGAAGAACATCTGGCAATGGCGGTCGAACTGCAACTGCCGGTGTTCCTGCATGAGCGCGACGCCAGTCAACGACTGCTGGAGATCCTGCACGATTACCGCGACCGGTTGCCGGCCGCCGTGGTGCACTGCTTCACCGGAGAAAAGAAGGCGCTGTTCAGCTATCTCGATCTGGATTTGCACATCGGCATCACTGGCTGGATCTGCGACGAACGCCGGGGCACGCACCTGCATCCGTTGGTCAAGGAGATTAAACGCGGGCGCCTGATGCTGGAGAGCGACGCGCCGTATCTGCTGCCCCGCAGCTTGCGCCCCAAGCCGAAGAACGGTCGCAACGAGCCAGCGTATCTGACTGAAGTGTTGCGTGAAGTGGCGTTGCATCGCAGGGAAAGCATGGAAGATCTCGCCGCCCACAGCACCGCCAGCGCCCGGGCGTTTTTCGGGTTGCCCTCGATCCCCCAGTAACCACTTGAGAACCGTGGCGGTCATTGACCCATATCAAGATTCGACGCACTGAGTAGCGGCACAATAATGGCACCTTGCCAAAACTGTTTCCGCTATCAGAGAAGACCTCCATGGGTGCCTGGCTTAGCAATATCTCGCTGAAATACAAATTCTGGGCAGTCAACGCCGTCGCCTTTGTCACCACCCTGTTGCTGGTGCTGTACGCCGTGCAGCTCGAACAACAGGCCCGCAGTCACGCCGCGCAAGTATCGGCCCAGGCCCAGGCACGATTGCTCAATGCCTGGCCTGCCGGGCAGCCGCTGCCCAAGGCCGACAACCTGCTGACCTTCAATCGTGGGCAGGCGCCTTTACTGAACGGGCAACCACTTCTGGAACTGACCGATACCCTCGGTTGGGTCCAAATCAATGCCATGCCGCTGTTCGGGGAAAATCCGTTGATGGGTGCCGAGGTGTTCGCTCGTCCCGACGGTCAACAGGTCGCGGTCGTTGCCTACAGCCCGAGCCTGAGCCAGGTGTTCGGCGAGCGCTTCACTCACTACGCGGTAGCGGTGTTCATCCTGATGCTGGCGATGCTCGGCGCGTCGCAACTGTTGATCCGCTTCCTGCTCAGCCAGCTCAACACCTTGAAAGACGTGATGCTCCACGTCGAGAAAAGCGGTGACCTGTCGGCCCGTGTGCCCCTGGCCTGCAAGGACGAAGTCGGGCAGATGGCCAACGCCTTCAATGCCATGCAGGCCGGCTACCAGCGGGTGGTCAACACTGTCGCCAGCACCGCCCGGCAACTGGACGTCGGCGCCGCGCGACTGGCCGCGAGCATGAATGAAGTGCGTCACGGCATGCTCGGCCAGCAAAGCGAAACCGATCAGGCCGCCACGGCGATCAACGAAATGACCGCCACGGTCCATCACATTGCCCAACATGCCGGCGCCACCCGCGACCTCTCGCAAACCGCCGACACCCTGGCTGGCAGCGGTCAGGAAGTGGTGACTCGGGTGCAAAAATCGATTGGCGGATTGTCCACCGGCGTGCAGCAAACCGCCGAGATGATTCAGCGCCTGGCCGAGGACAGCCAGAAGATCAACGGCGTGGTCAACGTGATTCACAGCATCGCTGAACAAACCAACCTGCTGGCCCTGAACGCGGCCATCGAAGCGGCCCGGGCCGGTGAAATGGGCCGAGGGTTTGCGGTAGTCGCCGATGAAGTGCGCAACCTGGCCAAACGGGTCCAGACGTCCACCGACGAGATCACCACCATGGTTTCAGCGCTGCAGGCCGGGACTCGGGACGCGGTGGATTTCATGCAGGAAAGTTCGTACAAGGCGGACGACTGCATGCAACAGGCCCAGGAAGCCAGTGTGGCCCTGGCTGAAATCACCGGTGCGGTGGCGCAAATGCGTGAAAGCAATACGCAGATCGCGGTGGCGGCCGAGCAGCAGAGTCATGTGGCGGAGGAGATGAATCGGGCCGTGGTGAGCATTCGCGACGTGACCGAGAACACCGTGAAGCAGACCGTGAACTCGGCGATTACCAGCAATGAATTGGCGATGTTGGCCGGGGAATTGAGCAAGGCCATCGGGCAGCTCAAGCTTTAAGGGCCCGCGAAGGCAGTCAACATGAATATCGACCATGACCCCTATCGCGCCGATAGCCAGCCTTGATTCGCCGACGGCTTTCGCCCGACCTATTCTTTGTTCATGAGCCTCAACGAACCAAGGATAAGCATCATGGGCAAACGTCACCCCAACCTTCCCGCCTGGCAATGGCGCCTGTACCCGCACAATCACCAGCACCCGACCAATCTGGTGTTGCACCTGATTGCCGTACCGCTGTTCATCGTGGCGTTTTTGCTGATGGTCTCGGGGGTGTTCAGCCTGGATCTGGCAAGCTTCGCGATTGGCGTCATCGGCCTGATTGCCGCCCTGGGCCTGCAGCGTCACGGTCATAGCCTGGAGGCGCAAGCCTCCGAGCCGTTCAGTGATCGCAAAGACGCAGTATCACGCTTGCTGGTCGAGCAGTTCCTGACCTTCCCCCGGTTTTTCTTCAGTGGCGGCTGGTGGCGCGCCTGGCGCGAACGCCACCGTCGCCATCGCTGATCAGGCGAAAATCGTGACGGTCTGCCGACTCATGGCGATCAACTGACCGTCTTCGCTCCAGAGATTGGCGGCGGCGTGCCCATAGCCGTCAGCGGCATGTTCGATGTCCACCAGGTACTTGCACCAGTCCAGCGTACTCAACGCCAGCAACGGCTGGACGAATTCGATGGTCCAGGTGAGCGTGCTGCCTGCCGCCGGTTTCTTCAGATGCGACAACAAGGACGGCGGCCAGGCGTCGACCAGCGCCAGGATATGGGCTTCGCTGACCGACTCGCCCTCCCCATCCCCGCGCAAGCGTACCCAACCACCCATGTCCCGCGATTTGTTACCAGTGAACGGCATGCCACCGATACTCCAGCGCATGGCCAGGTAGCGCATGAATTCCGGGGTCACGCCCTTGATGTACGGCAGTTCCTGACAGTCGTCCCAATGCTTCATCTCAGGAGCCGGGTTGGCCGCGACCACCACTTCGGAAGTTCGCGAAGCGCCGAAGCTGCCCTGGACCAACGTCACCACTTGCCCCTTCTGCATCGCCCGGCCCAGCACCTGGCTGACGGCTTTGCCTTCGCGCAATACGTCGACTTCAAAACTGACCGGTACATCGGGCTCGACCGGGCCAACAAAGGTTATTGCCAGCGAGCGCACCGGACGATCCGCCGGGACTTTTGCGCGCATGGCTTCGTATTGCAAGGCGGCGATCAGACCACCAAAACTCGCCCGCCCCTGGCCCCACTCAGGTGGAATAGACACTTCCTGCGGCTGGCTGCGAACAGCGTCGAGCAGATCGGAAAAGCGCATGGGAACCTCAGAGACTGGAAAATGGATGGAGCGATCTTAACCAGCCCGCAAGGCCGGCACAGCGCTTATTCCGGCCAAAATTACTGACAGATGGGCCGTGCTCGGCTGGAACCCACATTGGATTCGTGATGGTTTCAGGATTTGAAGCAGGCTCGGCTGAGTTTGTCGAGAACACGGTCGGCGCGCTCTTCGGCCTGGGCCATGGTGGTTTTCCAGACTTCGACACATGGCTGCAAATCAGGCTCTTCCTTGGCGCGGGCCAGCCATTGCCAGCTGTCGTGCCAATCCCCCAAGGCAGCCTGAGCCGACTTCAGCCTGGGCATGGCCGCTTCCGGCAAACGATCCAGTTCGGGATAAGCTTCGATGCCATAACGCGCACGCTTGATCAGCAGGCGCAGACGATGGCGGTCATGGGCGGGATCGTGCAGGGCCTGGTCGAGTTTCTTCCATTGTTTGGCCAGGCGTTTTTCGATGCGCTGGCGCAAGCCCTTGAGCAAACCCTGGCGTTGGGAGGCCCGCAGGAACCGCGGAAAGGCGTCGAGGATCATCAACAACTGGGTCAGCTCCGGGCTCATCGCCACGGCGGGATAAGCCTCAGCCATCCGCGCCATGCGCCGGTGCGCGGCCTCGGGTTGATTGTGCTGGAGCAAGTACGCTGCCAGCACTTCACGATCACGCAACGGTGTGGTCAGTTGGCCGACCCGGGACGACGCTGCTTCCAGTTGTTCTACCCCGGGCAAACCGCGCAAGGGTCGCAGCAGG
The DNA here is from genome assembly GCF_001655615.1 of Pseudomonas sp. GR 6-02. Lineage (GTDB taxonomy): Bacteria > Pseudomonadota > Gammaproteobacteria > Pseudomonadales > Pseudomonadaceae > Aquipseudomonas. The sequence goes on along the minus strand of NZ_CP011567.1, from coordinate 1,817,500 downwards.
CTGCGCAATCTGCGCACGGTGGTGCGCAGATCGTGCAGCGCTTCGGGATCGGTGCGGGCACTCAAGCGAGCCTGACAGGCCAGCAAACGGACTTCCAGGCCCAATACTTGAGCCACCAACCGATCAACCACGGCAGACATCGCGTACTCCCTGAATCGAATTACCCTGAGTACGCTCCATCATGCCTCAACGGCCGGCGCGGGACTCACGAATGTAGAAGCGGGCCTTCTCGGCCTTCCTGGTACAACCTTCGTAAGCTTCGAATTGTTGCTGGGTCTTGGCACCGGTCAGCAACGACAGCGCCTTGGAGTAGCTGACAGTCCCGGCGAAACCCTCGGCCTTGGCCAGATCCAGTTCGTGCCAGGCAGCGTCGATCTGGCTACCGCAGCTGTCACGGTAAGCGGTTTTACCGGCACAACCGGCAAGCGCCAACGCAATCATAGGCACACAAATCCAGGCTTTCATCACTCACACCTCAAAGATAGTAGACAGTCGTGCAGGTAAGACCGCTCTGGCGCGCGAAAAGTGCCTTGGACCCGCAGTGGAAACTATAGCGCTCGCGAGGATACCGACTCGCCTTCGTTGAGTGTCAAAAAACGACGCCAGCTCCCGTCGAACGACCATAGCGATTGAAGCGAGCCCCTCGTTGGGTGCATTGTTGAACCTTGTCAAAGAGGTCGATTCATGAAAAAGCGTGTCGCACTGGTGTTGGGCTCGGGCGGTGCCCGGGGCTACGCCCATATCGGCGTCATTGAAGAGATCGAACGGCGTGGCTACGACATTGCCTGCATCGCCGGTTGCTCCATGGGCGCGGTGGTCGGCGGGATCTATGCCGCCGGCAAACTCGATGATTATCGCGACTGGATCGAGAGCCTGGATTACCTCGACGTGTTGCGTCTGGTGGATGTCAGCTTCCGCCTGGGCGCGATTCGCGGGGAGAAGGTCTTCGGGCAGATCCGCAAGATCGTCGGCGAGATCAATATCGAAGACCTGCGCATCCCCTACACAGCCGTGGCCACGGACCTCACAAACCAGCAGGAAATCTGGTTCCAGGAAGGTTGTCTGCACCAGGCCATGCGTGCGTCGGCGGCGATCCCCAGCCTGTTCACCCCCGTGATGCAGGGCAATCGAATGCTGGTGGACGGCGGCATCCTCAACCCGTTGCCGATCGTGCCGGTGGTGTCGAGCCATTGCGACCTGATCATCGCGGTCAACCTCAACTCCACCAACCAGCGTCACTATCAACTGCCGGTGATCCAGCGCCCGGCGGCATTCAAGACTCGCTTCGACAGCCTGATCAGCTCGCTGGGCTCGAAATTGCCTTTCCGCCGCAAACAGGCGGAGCAATTGCTGCTTCTCGAAAAGGAAGCGCTGATGGCAGAAGCGGCCGAGATCAACCCGTGGATCGAATCCGCCCAGCCCGAAGCCCAGCAACCGGCGGCGGCCCCGGAAAGCGACGGCGCACCGAAATCCGCCACCGGGTCGTTCATCATCGACAACGTCGGGCCGGCGTCTTTGCTGGACCTGATCAACCAGAGTTTCGAGGTGATGCAGACCTCATTGGCGCAGTACAAGATTGCTGGGTATCCACCGGATATCCTGATCAACGTGCCCAAGCGGGTGTGCCGTTTTTTCGAGTTCTACAAGGCGCCGGAGTTGATCGCGCTGGGGCGGGAGATTGCCCGGGATACGCTGGATCGGTATGAGAGTGAGCGCAATGAAGATTGGCGGTAAAGCGTACTGACGATCGTTCCCACGCAGATCGTGGGAGCGATAAACAGAACTAAAGGCTGACTTCACTCAACAACCGATACCCCACCCCCGCCTCGGTGACAATGAACCGCGGCTGAGTCGGATCATCCGCCAGTTTCTGCCGCAAATGCCCGACTACGATCCGCAGATAGTGGCTGTCCTCGGTGTGGGTCGGGCCCCAGATGTCCTTGAGCAATTGCTGCTGGGTGATCACCCGCCCCGGATGCCGCGCCAGTTGCGCCAGCACCGCATACTCCTTGCGCGTCAGCGCCACTTCGGCGCCGTCCAATAGCACCCGGCGATAAGCCAGGTCGACAGTGAGCGGACCGAAATTGAGCGCCGCTTCCTGGGCCTCACCCGTTGGCGCCTGACGCAGCAAGGCGCGCACCCTGGCGAGAAACTCCTGGATGCCGAACGGCTTGGTCACGTAGTCGTTGGCGCCGCCATCCAGCGCCTGGACTTTCTGCCCTTCACTCGCGCGCACCGAGAGCACCAGTACCGGCACCGTCGACCACTCGCGAAACTCGCGCAATACCTGCTGGCCGTCCATGTCCGGCAGGCCGAGGTCGAGCACCAGCAGGTCGGGTTTGTTCAATGCGGCCTGGGCCAGGCCTTCCGTGCCGGTGCCGGCCTCCAGCACTTTGTAGCCTTGGGAGGCGAGGCTGATGCGCAGGAATTTACGGATCTGCGGTTCGTCGTCAATGACCAAAATGGTCGCGGTCTGGCTCATGAATTCACATCAACACAAAGAGGTGGCAAGAGAGTAGCGCAGGCGGGATCAGGCTTCACTGTCCAATCCCGGCTGAGTCTGCAACGGCAAGTGCAGCGTGATGCAGGTGCCGCGCCCTTCGATGCCGTCGGCGACGCTGATCCGCCCGCCATGGGCACCGACCATACCCTGACAGATCGCCAGCCCCAACCCCGTACCCTGCCCGCCGCGATCGCCACGAGCAGCGGTGTAGAACATGTCGAAAACCTTCGCCCGTTCCTCTTCCGGAATCCCCGGCCCCTCATCGCTCACCGAAAAAAACAGCTCGCTGTCAGTGGCGCCGGCGCGCAATTCAAGACGTCCGTGGGGCGGTGAGAAACGCGCGGCGTTTTCCAGCACATTGACCAGTGCTTGCTCGATCAACGCGGCATGCACATAGAGCAGCGGCAGTTCGGCCGGCACTTCGGTCACGACGTGCAACGACGCCAGCACCGCGCGCAGACGATTGAGTGCACTGCCGACGATGTCTGCCGGCGATACCCAGTCCCGCGCCAGCTTCAGGGCGCCGTGACCGAGGCGAGTCATGTCCAGCAGGTTTTGGATGTAGCGATCCAGCCGTTCGGCTTCATCGCGGGTGCCTTCGAGCAGTTCGCGACGGTCCGCAAGCGGAATCGCCTCGCCCAGCGCCAACAGGCTATCGATGCTGCCGCGCATGGAGGTCAACGGCGTGCGCAAATCGTGGGACACCGACGCCAGCAGCGCGCTGCGCAACTGTTCGGTTTCGCCATGCAAGCGCGCGGCCTCAAGGTCATCGGCCAGTTGCGCCCGGGCCAACGCCTGGGCCAACGGTTGGCTCAGCGCGGTCAGCAAGCGCCGACGCTGGCCACTCAGGGTCTGGCCTTCTTTGGCACACACGCCGAGCAATGCCAGCGGCCCGTCGTCCACCGACAATGGCCACCACCACCAACGTCCGAACGGTAAGGTGCCGGTGCCCGCGCCCGCCGGTTGATCGTGTTGCCAGGCCCAATCGGCGGCGGCGCGCTCGGCCTCGGAAAACTCCAGCGGCCCACCGGTTTCGACTTTCCAGCCGCTCTGGCCATCGCGATTGAGCAGGCACAGTTTCAGGTCGCTCCAGCCGTTGAGATGCTGGGCCGCAGCGCTGACCACGGCCTGACGGTCGGTGGCGGCGGTGAGTTTGCGCGACAGGTCGAGCAGTTCGCTGGTCTCTTCCTGAGTATCGCGCAAGGCTTCCAGTTGCCGCCGTTGCCGCGCTGCAAGGTTACCGGTCAGTGCCGCCATCAACAGGAAGAACAGCAAGGTCAGCACGTCTTCTTCGCGCTGGATGGCAAATGAGAATTTCGGTGGAATGAACAGAAAGTCATAAGTCAGAAACGACAGCGCCGCACAGGCCAGCGCCGGGCCAAGACTGCTGCGCACCGCCACCAGCAACACCGCCGCAAGGAACACCAACGAAATGTTGGGCAGCGGCAAGACGCTCGACACCGCCCAGGCCAGGGCACTGGCGAGCACCGTCGCCACCAGCGCCAAGGCGTAATCGAACCACACCAGCGACTGCACCGAACGCTGACGTGGCTGATGCTGTTCGTGATCGCTGTCGAGCACGTTGATTTCCAGCCCGCGAGCATCGCGCAGCAAGCGCGACGCCAGACCGCCGCCGAACAACCGTCGACGCAAACGCTGGCGTGACTGGCCCACCAGCACCAGGCTGGCACGACGTTCGGCGGCGTGCTGGATCAGGGTTTTCGCCACCTCACCGGCGCGCAGCAACACCACTTCGCCACCGAGGCGTTCGGCCAGTTGCTGGGCACTTTGCAGGCGCAGGCGCGACTGTTCGTCACGCACCCGGCCGTTGTCCACATGCACCAGGCTCCATGGCAGATGCCGCCGCTGGGCGACGCGACTGGCGTGACGCACCAGACGCTCGGCCTGCGCATCGCCATCGACGCCCACCAGCAAGCGACCACGCACCGCTGGCGCCGCTTGCCCCAACTGGCGATACCCCTGCGCCAGATCGTTATCGACCTGAGCGGCGGCGGTTTGCATCGCCAGTTCGCGCAGGGCGGTGAGGTTGGTCTGGGTGAAGAACGCATCGATGGCCGCCCGCGCCTGCTCCGGCACGTAGACTTTGCCGTCGCGCAGACGCTCCAGCAACTCGCGCGGCGGCAGGTCGATCAGCAGCAGTTCGTAGGCTTCTTGCAACACCCAGTCCGGCAGGGTTTCACGCACCTGTACGCCGGTGATGCCGCGCACCTGGTCGTTGAGGCTTTCCAGATGCTGGACGTTGACCGTGGTGAACACGTCGATGCCGGCAGCCAGCAATTCCTGGATGTCTTGCCAGCGTTTGGTGTGACGGCTGCCGGGGGCATTGGTGTGGGCCAGTTCGTCGACCAGCACCAGTTTCGGTTTGGCGGCGAGCAAGCCATCGAGGTCCATTTCTTCGAGCATCACGCCACGGTATTCCGAGCGCACCAACGGCTGCTGCGGTAAACCGGCGAGGAGTGCTTCGGTTTCGGCGCGGCCATGGGTTTCGACCACCCCGGCCAGGACTTTCACGCCCTGGCGCAGTTGAGTGTGGGCGGCCTGGAGCATGGCGTAGGTCTTGCCGACCCCCGGAGCGGCGCCCAGGAACACCTTGAGCCGGCCGCGGCCATCGCGGGGCAGGTCTGCTAACAGCGCGTCGGCGCGGCCGGAGTCACTCATCTGTCATTGCCTTGTTCACTTTGTTGATCGTTCCCACGCTCTGCGTGGGAATGCAGCCAGGGACGCTCCGCGTCCCAGTCGAAGCGGACGCAGAGCGTCCATAGATACATTCCCACGCAGAGCGAGGGAACGATCCTTCCAACCTTCCAACCTTCCAACCTTTACAACTTTTCCAGCGCCGCATTCAACTCAAACACATTCACCACCGGCGGCCCCACCAACGGCCGCTCGATGTGCGCATCCAGCAGTTGTTCAAGCGTAGACACCGGCAGATTGCGCGCTGCCGCGACACGCGCCAGTTGATAGGTAATCGACTCTGGTGGCAAGTGCGGATCGAGGCCGCTGCCGGAGGTGGTCAGCATGGCCAACGGCACCGGTCCCTGCCCGGCCACCTGCAGCTTATTGGCCTCCTCGATCACCCGAGTGGCCAGCGCCGGATTACTCGGCGAAAGGTTGCTGGCGCTGCTCGACACAGTGGCAAAGGCACCGGCCGATGGCCGTGGGTGGAACCAGGCGTCGCCGACAAAATCCTGGGCAATCAGCGACGAGCCACGGACCTTGCCGTCGGCGTCGCGCACCAGGCTGCCATTGGCCTGGTCCGGGAAGGCAACCTGGGCAACGCCGGTCACCACCAAGGGGTAAGCGACGCCGGTGATCAGGGTCATCAGCACCAGCAGGCTCAGGGCCGGACGTATCAGTGTGGACATTTCAAAATCCTCGATTCGAAGAATACTCATCACTTAGAAGGCACACACATCACCTGTGGCGAGGGAGCTTGCTCCCGCTCGGCTGCGCAGCAGTCGTAAACCCGGTGAATGCGGTGCCCTGAATCAACATTGGGCCTGAGGTGGGGCCGCTTCGCAGCCCAGCGGGAGCACGCTCCCTCGCCACAAAAGCCCCTGCCTCAAGAGCAGCCGCTAAACCAGATGCAACGCCGTCAACAGCATGTCGATCGCCTTGATGCCCACGAACGGCACCAGAATCCCGCCCAGTCCATAGATCAGCAGATTGCGTCGCAACAACGCCGCCGCACTCGCCGCCTGCACCCGCACACCGCGCAGCGCCAGTGGAATCAGCACCACAATGATCAGGGCGTTGAACACGATCGCCGACAGAATCGCGCTCTGCGGACTGCTCAGGTGCATGACGTTGAGCACACCCAATTGCGGGTAGATGGAGGCGAACAGCGCCGGCAGGATCGCGAAGTATTTGGCCACGTCGTTGGCGATGGAAAAGGTGGTCAGCGCACCACGGGTCACCAGCAATTCCTTGCCGATCTGCACCACGTCCAACAGCTTGGTTGGGTCGCTGTCGAGGTCGACCATGTTCGCCGCCTCCCGCGCCGCCTGCGTGCCATCGTTCATCGCCATGCCCACGTCCGCCTGAGCCAGGGCCGGGGCGTCGTTGGCGCCGTCGCCGCACATGGCAACCAGCCGACCGTCGTTCTGCTCATGGCGAATGCGCGCCAGTTTCTTCTCCGGCGTGGCTTCGGCCAGTACGTCATCCACGCCCGCTTCGGCAGCAATCGCGGCGGCGGTCAGCGGGTTGTCGCCGGTAACCATGACCGTGCGAATCCCCAGCTTGCGCAGTTCGGCGAAACGCTCGCGGATGCCGGGTTTGACCACGTCCTTCAGATGAATCACACCGAGCAATTTGCCGTCGGCGCACACCAGTAGAGGCGTACCACCGCTCTGGGCGATCTTGTCGATTTCCCGGGACAGGGCGGGAGCCAGATCAGCGCGTTTCAGACCGACGAAATTCAGCAGCGAATCCACCGCGCCCTTGCGATAGACCCGGCCCTGATAGTCGACACCGGACAGGCGGGTTTCAGCGCTGAACGGCACGGCGGTCAGTACTGCGGGGGACGGTTCGGGGTGCGAGTGAAGACCGCGCAGGTACTCGACGATGGATTTACCTTCAGCGGTGTCATCGGCCAGAGAGGCGAACAACGCGCCTTCGGCCAGTTCCTTGGCGCTGACGCCTGGTGCGGCATAAACCGCGCTGCAGCGACGGTTGCCGAAGGTGATGGTGCCGGTCTTGTCCAGCAGCAGGACGTGCACGTCCCCCGCCGCTTCCACGGCGCGACCGGATTTGGCGATCACGTTCAGGCGCACCAGACGGTCCATCCCGGCGATACCGATGGCCGACAGCAAGCCACCAATGGTGGTCGGAATCAGCGTGACCAACAACGCCACCAGGAACACCAGCGGCAGGTTACCGTTGGCGAAGTGGGCGAACGGTTGCAGGGTCACCACCACCAACAGGAAGATCAGGGTCAGGCCGATCAGCAGGATATCCAGCGCGACTTCGTTCGGGGTTTTCTGGCGTTTGGCGCCCTCGACCAGCGCGATCATGCGGTCGAGGGTCGACTCGCCGGGGTTGGCGGTGATGCGCACCAGCAGCCAGTCCGACACCAGTCGAGTGTTGCCGGTGACGGCCGAACGGTCGCCGCCGGACTCGCGAATCACGGGCGCCGATTCACCGGTAATCGCCGCTTCGTTGACCGCCGCGATGCCTTCGATCACCTCGCCGTCGCCGGGAATCATCTCCCCCGCTTCGACGCGCACCACGTCGCCCTTACGCAGGCTACTGGCGGGCACTACCTGAAAGCTGCCATTGGCGCTTTTGCGCCGGGCGCTCAAGCCAACGCTGCCGGCCTTGAGACTGTCGGCGCGGGCCTTGCCGCGACCTTCGGCCAACGCTTCGGCGAAGTTGGCGAACAGTACGGTGAACCACTGCCACAACGCGATTTGCGCGGCAACGAAGGTCGGCACGGCGCTGTCGGGAATGAAACACAGCACGGTGGTGAGGATGGCGGTCAGTTCCACCACCAGCATCACCGGCGCACGCTGCAATTGCCGTGGGTCGAGCTTGACGAACGCTTGCACCAGCGCCGGGCGCCAGAGGGCCGAGATCGCAGTTTTCGGTTGTTCCGGCGCTTTGGCGGCGACGGTTTTGGTAACGGGCATATTCATCATTAGATCCTCAGAAGCCCATGCTCAAGTGTTCAGCAATCGGACCCAGCGCCAGTGTCGGCAAGAAGGTCAAACCACCCACCAGCAAAATGGTCACGGTCAGCAAGGTCACGAACAGCGGGCCATGGGTGGGGAAGCTGTTCTGGCCAATCGGCGCGGTTTTCTTCATCGCCAGGCTGCCGGCCAGGGCCAGCACCGGAAGGATGTAACCGAAGCGCCCGATCAACATGCCCAGCCCCAGCATCAGGTTGTGGAACGCAGTGTTGGCACCGAAGCCGCCGAAGGCAGAGCCGTTGTTGGCACTGGCCGAGGTGTAGGCGTAAAGCAACTGACTGAAACCATGAGCACCGGGGTTGCTCACCGCCGCCACCGGGCCTGGCAGGCTGGCGGCAATCGCGCCGAGCACCAGCACGCCCACCGGCATCACCAGCAAGGTCACCACCAGCAGCTGAACTTCCCGGGCTTGCAGTTTCTTGCCGAGGTATTCCGGCGTACGGCCGATCATCAGGCCGGCGAGGAACACCGCGATCAATACGTTGAGCAACATGCCGTAGAGCCCGGCACCGACGCCGCCGAAGATCACTTCGCCGACCATCATGTTGACCATCGCGACCATGCCACTCAGCGGGTTGAGGCTGTCGTGCATGCCGTTGACCGAACCGTTGGACGCTGCGGTAGTGGTCACCGACCACAGCACGGTGGCGGTGGTGCCGAAACGCGCTTCCTTGCCTTCCAGCGGCGCGGTCTGTTCGACGGCGACGTTGGCCAGGGTCGGATTGGGTTGGTATTCAGCCCACAGCGAAGTCGCGCCGCCGATCAAAAACAGCGCCAGCATGCAGGCGATAATCGCGCGGCTCTGACGCAGGTCTTTCACGTAATGGCCGAAGGTGAACACCAGCGCCACCGGGATCAGAATGATCGAGGCGACTTCGAACAGGTTGCTCCACGCCGTCGGGTTCTCGAACGGATGCGCCGAGTTGACGCCGAAGAAGCCACCGCCGTTAGTGCCCAGTTGTTTGATCGCAATCTGGCTGGCGGCCGGGCCGAGCGGGATCACCTGATCGACGCCCTGCATCGTCACGGCATTCACATATTGCGCGAAGGTTTGCGGCACACCCTGCCACACCAGATACAGCGCCAGCAGCAAGCACAGAGGCAGCAGGCCGTAGAGGGTGGCGCGGGTCATGTCGACCCAGAAGTTGCCCAAGGTCTTGGTCGACTTGCGACCGATGCCGCGACACAGTGCAACCAGAACCGCCAGGCCGGTGGCGGCGCTGACGAAGTTCTGCACGGTGAGACCAACCATCTGGCTCAAGTAGCTCAGGGATGCTTCGCCACTGTAGGACTGCCAGTTGGTATTGGTCATGAAGCTGACAGCGGTATTGAACGCCAGCGTCCACTCCTGGCCCGGCAGGTTTTGCGGGTTCAGTGGCAAGTGATCCTGGAACATCAGGATCGCGAACAACAGCAAAAAGCCCGCGAGGTTGAAGGCGAGCAAGGCCAGGGTGTATTTCTGCCAACTCTGTTCGGCCTGCGGATCGACACCGGCCACCCGATAGCAGCCACGCTCCACCGGGCCGAGAATCGGCGAAAGCCAGGTACGCTGCCCTTCCATCACCTTGTAGTAGAAGCGCCCCAGAAACGGTGCCGGAATCAGCACCACGGCGAAGAAGGCGAGGATCAGCCAATAGTCATAACTGTGCATAGCCGCTCCTAGTTCCGGTCCGCGCGCAACAGCGCAACCAACAGATAAATGAACAGCCCCACTGCCAATAGCAGTGACACTCCGTCCAGAACGCTCATGGAAGTTCTCCGTGTTACGGCGTATTGCCGCGTGTGGAGTGATTGTCGGCAGGGAGGCTGTAAAGGCGCGAGATCGAGGGGTGCGGCGGGGCATAAAGAATGTGTAAAGAGTAACGCTGTTCACTTAAGCGCGATTCTTCAGTCATGCCTACCTTTGTGGCGAGCGAGCTTGCTCGCGTTGGGCTGCGCAGCGGCCCCAAAAACCTGATAACAATCGCCGATTTTTGTGAGCGCTACGCATTCAAGCGGGAGCAAGCTCCCTCGCCACGGGTTACTCACTGACTCAAGACTCTTAGGTGAATAGCATTCATCTTCAGTTTCACCGAGCTGACCACCCCGATTCCCCATGCCGGCGGTCCCTTTGCCTACAGCCGCCGTGCCTTTGGCGAGAAAGGTGGGTTGATTGCCGGGTTGGCGACGCTGATCGAATTCGTCTTCGCGCCACCGACGATTGCCTTGGCGATCGGCGCCTATCTGAACGTGCAGTTTCCCGCCCTGGACCCGAAACACGCAGCGGTCGGGGCGTACATCGTGTTCATGGGCGTGGTCGCCCCGGCCTTCAGTTTCAGCAACTTCGCCCTCAACGGCTGGGCCGGCTGGCGATGGGCGTGATGTTCTTTGCCGGGGGTGTCGGCGACTGGCGCACCCTGTCGAACATCAACGATCCGCTGCCGCAAGCGATGAAAGCCGTGGTTGGCGAAAGCTCCAGCTGGTTGCACATGCTGGTGTGGATCGGCCTGTTCGGCCTGGTGGCGAGTTTCCACGGGATCATCCTCGGCTACTCGCGGCAGTTCTTCGCCCTCGCCCGGGCCGGTTACTTGCCGGCATCGCTGGCCAAACTGTCGCGTTTCCAGCCCCCGCACCGGGCAATCATCGCCGGTGGCGTGATCGGCATCGCGGCGATCTACAGTGACGGCTTGATCAACCTCGGCGGCATGACGCTGACGGCGGCAATGATCACCATGGCGGTATTCGGTGCGATCGTGATGTACATCATGAGCATGCTCAGCCTGTTCAAACTGCGCAAAACCGAACCGAACCTGGAACGCACTTTCCGCGCGCCTTGCTACCCGTTGCTGCCATTCATTGCGCTGGTGTTGGCGGTGGTTTGCCTGGTGGCGATGGCCTGGTTCAACACCTTGATCGGCTTGATCTTCCTCGGCTTCATGGCAGTGGGTTTCGTGTACTTCATGCTGACCGCGCAACTGCGTGCCGATGCGCCGGCGGATGCGATGTTGACCGGGCTCTAAACAGCCGCAGTGCTGCTGTCGGATCAGGCATAGAATGGAACCACTGCGAAATTCCATCGCTCAAAAGTGGTATGCAGGATCGGTTGGCAAAACCCTTGTCCACCGGTCTGCCCTTAAGGAGAACTCCTATGCCCTGGTATGCCTGGTTGATTCTGATCGTTGCCATCGGCTCGATCGTTGGCGGTTTGATGATGCTGCGTGACACCGCCAACAAGGTCGAATTGACTGAAGAGCAACGTAAGCGCGTCGCCGAACGCAACGCGGAAGCGGATGCCAAGGATGCGCAGGACCGCTGACCGAAATTGTGGTGAGGGGGCAAGCCCCCTCGCCACAAAAACCCTTCACTTTTCCCAAGCCGCCTTGGCAATGTGCAAGCCATGCAATCCCTTGTAAGCCGCACGCTCCGGCTGGCTCCAGCCTTCAAGCAACGAATCCTCCAACCGGTAAATTTCTACTCCCAGCGGGCGACAGACGCTCAACGGATCCTGCGCATCCGGCCCCCACATGGCCAGCGACAGATCGCCACCCGGGCAGGTCGATAGCGCACACAAAAGATCAATCTCGGCAAAGAACTCCAGATAGTCGCCCTTCTGCGCCGGACAGGCTTTCATGAAATACAGGTCGTCGTGGTTCAGGCCGGTGCACTGGAAAATGTTCAACACGTCATGCACATCGAACTCGGTCAGGCCATGGGGCAATACGGCGCGAGTCAGGTTGGAGTGGCAGTGATGATGGAAGTCTTCGCCGGTAAGCATTTTGTTCACGTAAGGATCGCAGCGCGTTCCCAGCAAATCGTGCAAACGCCCGCCGTGTTCGTCGATGCCATAACCGGCCAGGCTGTCGTCGGTAATGGTCACCAGCGGCCGTAAAAATGGCAGGTTCGACCAGAGCCGGTCATGGGTGCTGACATGGGCGCCCTGCAACTGCCGGGTCCGCGCCGCCCACAAGCGCTCGCGCGGATCGTGGGCATTCCAGACGTTGAAATCCCCGACTTGCGGGCCGACCGGGGTCGTGACTCTGAACACATGCCCGGCCGGCACATTCCAGGCGCGACCGGTGCGGATCGGCACTTCGAACTGCTCGATCAGCGTGCGCCCCTCTTTCTGGTCGCGGATCCGTTCATAGAAGGCTGTGTCCACCTGCAAGGCCGAGCCTTTGCTGACTTGATAGGCCGCCGGATAGTCTTTGTACATGGCACAAAATCCTCGATCAGTGATGGGAAGAAGGGGCAAGCATCTGCAACAGGAGGTGTTCGGAATCGTCGAGATAACGGCTCATGGCGTCCGCAGCCGCGCGTTTGTCGCCGTCGGCCAGCAACCCATGTATCTGCCGGTCACGCGCCAGCCAGGGCGCCTGAAAACGTGATTCATCGGGAGCGGTGCAAAACACCAGGCGCAGTTGCGCGACAACGTTGGTGAAGAACTCATCGAACAACGGACTGCGCAGCAATCCGACGATGTGTTGATGAAAGGCCAGGCTGTGGGTGCCGACGGCGCGCCAGTCCTCACGCTCCCGGGCCAGTTCTGTGGCCTCCAGGGCTTCGAGCATCCGGTCGGACTGATACTCACGCAATGGCTGGCTGGCGCTGATGGCTTGCAGCTCCAGGGTGCGCCGAACCTTGAACAGATCGCGCACATCATCGACACCCAGCCTGCGCACCATCACGCCCTTGTTGCGGACATAGCGGGTCAGCCCTTCCTGCCCCAGACGGTGCAACGCCTCGCGAATGGTGTTGCGCGAGGCGTTGTAGGCCGACACCAGATCGTTTTCCACCAGCGCCATGCCGGGCAGCAAACGACCGCCGATGATGTCAGCGCGCAATTCCAATGTGATGTGGTCGGCCAGGGACAGTCCGCTGCTCATACTCAACGCCTCGTGATTGTTCAACAATCGTCTGCGAATGAGTAATCACTATTCGTGCCATCACCTGCCTGTCGTGAACTAATCCTCCCAGTATTTGAACAATACGCTGGCGTTCACACCGCCGAATCCGAAACCGTTGGACATCGCGTAGTCGATGTTCATTGGTCGCGCCTGACCGTGGACGATGTCCACGCCTTCGGTGGCCGGATCCGGGTTATCGAAGTTGAGCGTGGGCGGCACCACCTGATCTCGCAGTGCCAACAGGGTAAAGATCGCCTCGACTCCGCCTGCGGCGCCGAGCAGATGCCCGGTGGCGGACTTGGTCGACGTCACCGCGATCTTGTTGTCCGAGCCGAACAACGACTTGATGGCCGCCAGCTCTCCCAAATCGCCAACCGGTGTCGAGGTGGCGTGCGCGTTGAGATGCTGCACCTGTGCCGGCGAAATGCCCGCCTGAGCCAGCGCCAGCGACATCGCCCGACGCGCACCGCTGCCATCCTCCGGCCCCGCAGTCAGATGATAGGCATCGGCGCTGGTGCCGTAACCAACCAGCTCGGCCAATGGTTGAGCGCCGCGTGCCAAGGCATGTTCCAGGGATTCGATCACCAGCAGGCCCGAACCCTCGCCCATCACGAAGCCATCGCGCCCACTGTCGAACGGCCGCGAGGCGCGCTCCGGGGTATCGTTGTAGCCGCTGGACAGGGCCCGAGCCGCCGCAAATCCGGCGAGACTGACCCGATCGATCGCTGCTTCCGCGCCGCCACACACCGCAATGTCCGCCTCACCGCAACGAATCAGCCGCGCCGCGTCGCCAATCGCCTGGACCCCGGCCGCGCACGCTGTTACCGGAGCCCCCAAAGGCCCCTTGAAACCGTGCTGGATCGACACATGGCCCGCGGCGAGATTGACCAGAAACGAAGGAATGGTGAACGGCGATAACCGTCGCGGACCACGGCTGTCGGTGGTGCGCACCGCATCGGCAATCGCGCCGAAACCACCCACGCCCGAGCCGATAATAGTAGCCGTGCGCTCCTGGGCATTGGCGTCGAGCGCCTGCCAACCAGCCTGCTCAACTGCCTGACGCGCCGCCTCCATGGCGAACACAATGAAACGGTCCATCTTCTTCTGCTCTTTGGGCGGCGTCGCCCGATCCGGGTCAAAACCCGCCTCGGCATCTTCCGCCAGAGTCGGCACCACGCCACCGACCTTGGCCGGCAGATCGGCAACCACCTCGTCCGGCAACGCCCGCACCCCGGAGCGTCCAGCCAACATACGCGCCCAGACCGCTTCGACGCCGCTCCCCAACGGACACACCAAGCCCATGCCCGTGACCACCACCCGACGATTACTCATAGCGCAAATACCTCAATCGATTCATGGCGCCTCACTTGTAACGCGCCGCTGCCATGCTTCTGGACAGATTCGGCGCCATCGCATGACGCGCCGCCATAAAAGCTTCCCACTCGGAGACATTCGGTAACGAAGGAATGGTGATCAGTTCACCCTGATCCAGACCCGACAGCGCCGCGTCGACCATCTCCCCTGCGTCCATGATCATGTCCTCCGGAATCTGGGACGCATCAATACCTGAGCGCTCCAAAATCTCGGTGCGTGTCACTCCCGGCAATACCGCTTGCACTTGGACCCCGGTGCCTTGCAGCTCAGCGTTCAACGACTGAGTCAGGCTCAATACATAAGCCTTGCTCGCGCTGTACGTCGCATTGAACCGCTCAGGAAACAACGCCACCACCGAGGCAATATTGATGATCGAGCCGCGCCCAGCCTTGGCAAAACTGGCAGCTGCAGCCGATGCCAGACGTGTGACTGTTGTAACGTTCAGCTGGATCAGCCGTTCCAGTTGCTCCATGTCTGCGTTTGCCAACAAACCATCGGCAGCTACGCCCGCGTTGTTGAGCAACAGGCTGATACTCGAATCACTGCGAAGCCGTTGCTCCACCTTCAGCACATCATCCCGTTGTGTGAGATCTGCCTTGAGCACCTCCACCTTAATGCCATGCTCGGCGCGCAACGTGCTCGCCGCAGCTTCCAGCCGCTGCTCGTCACGAGCAACCAGCAACAAATCAAAACCACGAGCTGCCAAACGCTCAGCGTAAATTGCACCGATACCGGAGGATGCTCCGGTGACGAGGGCTGTACCTTGGGTCTGGGGAGTGTTCATGAGCGAGCTCCTGAGGATGCGATAGAGAGATGAGCGCCTGGGCGCATCGGCAAATAGGAGAATTATTATAGGCATAATCTTAAGACGATATGATAGCCGTAATTTTTCTGACTCCGATGAAAGGCACGCCACCTCGCTTTACGCCACAATGCAAAAAAGCCGGTCAATGACCGGCCTCTCAGCGTTGATCTTGAAGCTTAGTTCACTTCCAGCTTCTCGCGATTCTTATCCAGGATCGCTTTACCGATGCCTTTCACTTCCAGCAATTCGTCAACGGACGAAAATGGACCATTACTGTCACGATAAGCAACAATCGCCTTGGCCTTGGCTTCCCCGATACCGGACAGCTCACGCTGCAGGGTGGGTGCATCAGCGCCATTAAGATCGACTTTTCCTGTTTGCGCTTTAGGGGAAACTTCCTGCACCAAAGGTGCATTGCCTGTCTCAGGCTTCACCGCAGGCGCGGCTATTGCAGCAATAGAGGCGCTGGTGAGCAGGGCAAAAACCAGGGAGTAGAAATAGCCAGTACGCATAAATGAAGCTCCATGACATCGATTGGAAGAAGCAGCTTTTCCGAAGCTGCCTCCCAAACTTAGGCGATGTGATGGAGCTGTCAAAAGTGTGTCCGTTACAGGATGTGAAACAATCGAAAGCGCTCCATGAACCCTTGGGGAGTTCAGGATCGTCAGGCATCTGCACGGCAGACCCTGTAGCGCTTCATAGGTGACCTGCGTGACTGTTACATCACAAATACATACACTTGCTCAAGCCCCTGAATTGAGCTTCTCACCCACAACAGGATTGAACGCCGAATCGGCATCAGCACCATTCGATACAGACCTGACTTTATTTTTTGGCTTGAATCTGAGAACCCTTTTCTCTATCAAATGCCAAGAGGCGTATCCTAAAACCAGCGTAATGACCACTGTAACAACAAGGTAAGTTGAATAGGCCATATCAGGGAATTTTAGCAAAACAAACTGCTGAACCGGAAAAGCATAGATATAAACACCGTAAGAGCAGTCACCCACTTTATTAACCAAGCTCCCCAACCAACTTCTGGAAAGTCCATATGCCAAGACGACATACGGTAACGTAAGCCATAGCAGGGACTTCGAAAACGATAAATACGGCGCCAGCAAAAGGGTAATCATCACCATGACAGCTACGCCGGAGAGACTGAACCACCGTTCGAGCCCCCACTTCGCATAACAGGCCCCAATCATGAAATAGATGCCGATCAACGGAATGTTTCTTACATCAGAACCGTAAACCACCAGCAAAGGCGCATCTCGCCAGCACCAAAAAACCACAATCAGCGCAAACAATGCTGTGGCAATTGTGTATACAAGACGACCGCCATTGAATAGAAGCCCAAGCGCGACGACTACCAAATACATGAAGAACTCAATAGGCAAACTCCATAGAGGACCATTGATCACATTGGCAACTCTGGAGTGCTCCAGCACGCCCGGCAAATAAAATACCGGACTTAAAATTATATTCTTCAAGTACATAATAAATGCCAGATCCGAGAAATACTGCTTGACTGTCAACGTCGAAAAAATGGGACCAAGCAGAAACGAAGTTAGCACCACAACAACAATCAGGGCTGGAAATATTCGCAGCGATCGCTTAACTAAAAAATTAATGACCGAAGGATCAGAACTCCAACTTTTTGAAATCAAATAACCACTTATGATAAAAAATATCGCGATCCCGAGCCCGCCATAGGAATCAATACCAATAAAAATCTCCGGGGTATTACCGTAAATATCGAATGAATGAGCATATAGCACCATCAGCGCGGCAACCAACCGTAACAAGTTCAAGTTATTATCCTTGTGCAGCATGTATTTCCGCCTGATATTAATTACAGATGATAAGAAACTTCTATTCTTGCAGTAGCTCATTGGCCGCGTAGAGCAATAGCCCGGCGCTTCGTCAGGCCTGGGCAAATGTCTTCGCTGGAAGACTGGATCACACGTATTCCCGTGCCATCATTGATGACGCGGAGAGGATGATACAACGCCACTTGGTCCTCTGCAGCTCAATCAGCCTATGCACCGTCCAACTGCGAGCTGGAGCTGCGCCGCTACTCTGAACGCGCTTGTGCTGCTGCTCTGCCGAGACGTCGTTGCGATAAAGCGTGTCGGGGAGGTCAGGAGCGTAAGAGTTCCTGAGCCTTGAACCTGCCCCCGCCGTCCTCTCACACCATCGTACGTACGGTTCCGTATACGGCGGTTCCTGCCTACTGATAAACAACGCCAGCGAGCTTGGTTCAGTTGATGTGTCGCCTGCGGTATCTAAGCACCCAGACCGGCCCTCGGATCCTCCGGCTCCTACCTCCTGATGGTCTCGACCCCCGCTATGCGGAGTTTCTGCTTTACGCTCCAACAGAGATCACACCCAACTATCCACTCATGGCAGGTTCAGCCATTCATTGCTCCGGTTTCGAGCAACTACCCATCCCGTCATCTCGCGATGCCGGTAGCACATGGCAGGCTAAACAGATCTCCCAGGGTTAATTCGCGCGACCTTCCCGCATATGCTTGTCGGATCTATGTCACAGTGTTCCGTGCAAGTAACGGGCTTTGAAGATATCGGCCTTCTTACCCGCCGCGCCGCCTGATGCCTTGGGATAAAGGTAGGCTAAAGATGCCCCCCCACACCCTGCGAGGGCTACGCTTTCGCAGAGTGTTTTATTTTCGGAGGCCATCGTCATGATCGATCTAACACTGGAAAGTATCGATCTCGGCAAGCATTGCTTTCATCTGCACGACCGCTACAAGCTGACCTGTGGGGATCACCAAACACCGGAGGATCGTTGCTCACCAGATACTCAAGCAAGCCTTCAATGCCGCATGCGATATCGCCCGGAGCATCCATCAGCATGTCAAAAAACGCGAATCCCCGATACGAAATCGATTGCAGGGACTCATGTATTAGCCGGTTGGACTACCATGCGGAAAAAATCCATTTATATGGTTTTCTCACAACGGCGAATCGAAGCACACATTTGTCACAGACGCTTTGCGCCAGGATGTCTGGATCGACACAGCAGGCCTCGGGAGGAATACAGTGTGCTCCAGCGCATGCTCGAGAATGTCTAGCATTCGAACATTGCACGAATCTGTGCGGTATTCAAACTGTCTCCCTTCTGACGACATGCGGCGGCGTGACCGCCGCCGTCAACGCGAAAAACGCACGAGTTCGGTCGGCCACGGGACGACGTCGCTATTATTCGCACGCGAACTTTGTGTTCCATGTCGGCGGCGTATCATATGCACTGTGTCCGGTACGGGCTTATGCGGAAAGCCTTTCGAAAGAGTCGTACAGTTCCAGTGCCAATCCTCGTGCCCATACCCCGACGCCAGTTCGTTCTTGCGGAACGGGAAATCCGCATAGATCTCGCGCGGCGCGAACGACAATGCCTCCCAATAATTGCCAATCTGTAGATAATCCAGGTCGAAATCCGGGTGGTCCGAATCAACATGCAACCAGAACAGCCGCTCACGCCCGAAGATGATGCTCAATTGCGAATGAGCGATGACCGGTCTACCCATCTCAGTACAGAAACGGTGCGCGGCGACGAGCCAGTTGAAGCTCCAGAGGTCGTCCGCATCCAGAAAGGTCGCGTAGCGCCCCGAAGCCAGGCTGATCCCATGATTTCGAGCGAGTGCCGGGTCGCCAAAATCGGTCAAGACGACCTTCGCTCCCCAGCGATCCGCGTCGGCGAACATGGTGCGGGTCAACGCATCGGGACGATCAAGCACGACGATTGGTTCGACAGTAATGCCTTGATCTCTTGCATGATCGATTGCCTCGCGGAAGCTCGAGATCGACGGGCCGCTAAGCACTCCTTCTCTATGGGCCGTCATAATTGCGGAAACTTCCATCACGCACCCACCTTTTCATTCAGAACATCCGACACTTGCTTCGCATAGGCCTGCATGCTGTGCCGACTACGTGCCCGTTCTCGCAGACGCTGCGCCCGGACAATTCGTTCGTGAGGCGCTTCAAGCGCAGCATGAATTGCGCCGACATAATCGTCGACACTGCGAACACCGTCAACCGGCCACCCAGTCTGCTCGTCGATCAGCTCGGGAACCCCGCCCACAGCGCTCGCGACTATACTGACGCCGCGTAGCGCGAGCTCGATGATTATCGTCGGCATGCCTTCCCAGTCCGACGTGAACAGCCAGAGATCCGCATCGTACAGCGGTAATTCGTCGTAGGATGAAAAGCCTTCATGCAGAATCAGGTTAGCCGGAGAGCGGCTGTAATCCGGCGGAGAATTGAGCAGCGGCGCTCCCCAGCACAGGAAATCGACCTCAGGCATCTTGTGCGCGATCTCCTGCACAAGATCGAATCGCTTCTGCCGATCGAGACGGCCGGCCCACAGTACCCTTCGGCGTAGGCGTTTACTCTCGGTCTTGATACTTTCTTCGGTCGCCGTTTGCCCGCCGATATCCCCACGCGACGGCGAGAACAGTGGAACAATCCGCTCGGAGAGTGACGCAGGCAGGTTGTAGATCTTCGCCAGTTCGTTCTTCATATGGATCGTGTCGGTGAACACAGCTCGCAGATGGCTCGCCGTTCCCGGGAAGAATTCGCTCGGGTAGCCGGCGCGATAGCCGCTTGCCGTCTGATCCCAGCAGAAGAGGTAGGAATACAAATCGATGCTTTCGGACAACTGTGTTCCGAAGCGCGCCATCACGTCCCAGCATAACCGGCTGTTGATGTTGATGATCCAGGACGGCGCGAGTCCCATGAACAGACTGTACAGCAGAGTTTGCGCCTGGAGGGGCGGAAGATCCCGGAATACGCTTGATGCATCGACAACGTCGACACCAGCAGATACCCATTCCGGGCGGTCGAAGTTTGGCTGATCGGTACGGAGCAGTAAAACCGACTTGTTGGGAAACGCCAGGGACACCGCTTCGCAAATCTGGCATGCAACCAAATCGGCGCCTCCCGTGCGAATCCAAGGCACGCATACGATCATATCGTAGTGATCGCGCTCGAACAGCTCGCGCAGAGCACGACGAGCTAAATTGCGACCGTCGTGGAGCGGCGCTACATGCACGTCGCTGATGTCCGATACGTCACCGATGGCGGGCTCAATCATCAACGCGCGACTTATCGTCTTCGCGAATACTGTGGAATGAAGGATATCTTCGATGACCTGCGAGTAGTGAGGCACACCACGATACAGCTCACCCAGATCGCCGCCATTACCGCAGGATGACAGGAAGTACTTCCAATTGTTAAGACGCGCTTCGCCGTCCCGCATGGATGGTGGTTGAGCGACAATCAGCTGCGGCAGACTTGACGCACGCGCCCCTTCAAATACACCCCGGCTGATAAAATGCTCGAACGCCCACGTGTAGGCTGCAACTACAGACGGATATTGTGCGTAATAGTAATTCTCGTCGAAATAGGGTGTGGGAACGATCCGCTTGTCAATGCCCTCGCGAAGGAAATGCTGCAGGAGAGTCTCCCCGTCCTGCAGCACAAGACCACGGTTCTGGATGATGCGTCGGTAATGCTCCACGCTGAATAGGGGGCCCGGTGCGATTTCCATTTTCCATGCGGCCGTCAGAAAGGCGATCAGACGCTCGATGGTGTCAGCGCTTTCTGTACCGATTCCCGGATGATCTTCGTAAGGCGAGAACAGCGCCACTATAATCGCGAATTTGTCGCGACCGAATCGCGCCCACCATGGCTGGGCCGCTGCAACAAGTCGCATGTACTGGTCACGAGCGTCCTTCGGCACGTTGGTCCGACACGCATAAAGCGGCTGGAGTTCAGGCAATGGCGGATGCATGGCCGCGTCACGCGACCAGAAGAACGCGAATGGCGTGCATTCCCCGTCCTCTTCCGTCCGGACGATGAATCGCCTATACCAGTCAGAGTCAAAGAAGGCATTCGGTGCGCGCCCTTCACTCTGCCCAGAACGGACGTAATGCAGCAATGGATTGATGTCCGCCTGTGCAACATCGGGGTTGTGAACGACATACCAGGCCCCGTCAAAGAACGCGCTCGGGTTACGCCCTTCTTTCCATCCGTGCTCGAGATAGTGCGCAATCGGATCAGCTCCGCTCGCGGCGATGTCAGTGTTCGTTGCTAGATACCACTCCCGGTCAAATAAACCGGACAGATCCAACAATGTATAATCGACCGTTCTCTGGCGGCTGGCCGCACCCGGCAAGAACGGCCCCACCAACATCTTGATTCTCGATAAAATCATATCGCAGTTCCTGTTGACGCGTATTGTTGTTGAGCCGCCGGCTTGCCGTCCTCTCTTCGCGAGAGCCACAAACGACGCATGCAACCTCTATTTGTATGGCTCGCGCATGCAACGCTTTGCAAGGTCGGAATGAGCGATGCCATATATGTTCCGGACGCCGTCGCGCTTGCGATGTCCGAGTGGAAAGGGCGGCCTAGTATTTCTCGCCCGTCGTCCATGCGTGGTAGATGAGGATCGCCGCCAACGAACTTTACTCATCGCTGAGAGGCCTGACTCAACGCCCCCTTGGTGACGGTGCGCGATATCAGCAGAGTTAAAAAATGCCCGACATCCGTTCGACTGCAGCCTATTTTCGCGATGCGTCGGCAACGACGGAGCTGATGAAGCCACCGCGCCCTCAACGGCAAGCAGTGTATATGTTACCGCTCGATACGTAAAAATCTTATTAGTTACCCAAGCTTGCGCACGCATAGCCCTCATACGACTGACCCAATATCACCGTAGCGAGCAGAAACGCCACCTGCCACTTGCTCTCGACCATGCCATCTGCCCTCGCCAGCTCCAGCGCAAATGGCGGCGACGCTTCTCTCTACTTTAGCCCGCATTTTCTAAATAAGGGCGCATCGCTAATGGGCAATACCTAAACCCTTTCATTGACTGGGGCACGTATTTGAAAGCTGCACGCTTCCGTTGCGATACGGATCATAAATTAGGTTTTTAGAAGCCCCCCATGGGAGACTCCTATCTGGCCCTGGGCTACCTGATTGCGTATTCCGAAGCGGCCATGCTGGGTGCCATCGCCGATTGGTTCGCTGAAACTGCCTGGCTCCGACACCCAATTGGGACTGCTAATATCATTGGACGGTATACCGCGTAGATTGCAGGCCACTGCATTGGTACCCTGCGAACAGGACAACACTCATTGCCCATGTGGCTGCGCACTCAAACACCGGAAGAACAGCTTTTCCGAAGCTGCCTCCCAAACCTAGGCATGGGACAATTCTGTCAAAAACGTGTCCGCTACAGAGCGCGCAACGATCAGGTCTCGAGGCGACGCTGCTGGTAAATCAAGTCGACGATTTCACCATCCGGCGCGTAACCACTGACAGTGTCACGCAGAAGTTGGCGAACCCGCGAATAATCATCCCGCTCAACGGCAGACAGCAACTCCATCAAGTTGCGCTTGAGCACTTCCCAAGGCAAATGGTCCTCTTTGGCACTCATGATCATCGGGTGCCGGGTAGCGGACACGTTGTCGCCGATCAGCAACTCTTCGTAAAGCTTTTCCCCAGGACGCAGTCCAGTGAACTCGATGGCAATATCGCCTTGCGGATTTTTCTCCGAGCGAATGCTCAAGCCAGACAGGTGAATCATCTTCTCCGCCAGCTCAATGATCTTGACCGGCTCTCCCATGTCCAGCACAAACACGTCACCGCCCTGCCCCATTGAGCCGGCCTGTATTACCAGTTGTGCCGCCTCGGGAATGGTCATGAAGTAACGGGTAATCTTCGGATGGGTAACCGTCAAGGGCCCGCCTGATTTGATTTGGCTGTGAAAGCGCGGAATTACCGAGCCAGACGAGCCCAACACATTACCGAACCGCACCATGGTGAAACGGGTCTTGTTGACCCGGGACACATTGGACTTGTCCCCGAACAACACCGGTGCCAACTCACGACTGAGGGCCTGCAAGGTCAACTCGGCCAGCCGTTTGGTGCTACCCATGACATTGGTCGGGCGTACAGCCTTATCGGTCGAGATCAGCACAAAGTTTGCAACACCTGCCTCCAATGCAGCCTGAGCCGTATTGAGCGTCCCGATCACATTGTTCAGCACACCTTCGGCAATGTTGTGCTCAACCATCGGCACGTGCTTATAGGCCGCCGCGTGATAAACCGTGTCCACATTCCAGGTCTTCATCACATCCAGAAGTTTATGGGGATGACGAATCGACCCCAGTATCGGCAACAATCGGACAGACAACGACTCACGAGCAATACGATGCTCGAGCTCTGACAAAATGCTGTAGAGATTGAATTCGCTATGATCGAACAACAACAGCGTGGTTGGCCCCAGGGAGAAAATCTGACGACAGAGTTCGGAACCGATCGAACCGCCCGCCCCCGTCACCAAAACCGTCTTGCCCTTGACGCATCGAGCCAACAAATCAGGCTGCGCCGGCACCGAATCCCGCCCCAACAGGTCAGCAATGTCGACCTCCTGAATGTCGTCCACCTTGACCCGGCCACTGGCCAGATCAGTGAAATTCGGAACACTGCGCACATGGAGCGGGAAGTCCTCCAGAAAATTGAGAATCTCCCTACGCCGCGCACGAGTCGAAGACGGCAACGCCAGAAGGATTTCCTGAGCACCAGTCACGTCGATCATCTGCTGAATATGCTTGGGCTTAAAGACCTGCAACCCGGCAATCGAGCGATCCGCGATAGAGGAGTCGTCATCGATAAACGCCACAGGACGCATCACGCGCCCCATGCGCAACGCTGCAACCAACTGGTTGCCCGCGACGCCAGCACCGTAAATGGCGACCTTGGTCAAACCATCGTCTCGATTGACAAACGGTACATGCTGCGCAGCGGTGAACCAATCGCCCATGAAATACTGACGCATGCACAGACGCAGGCCGCCAATGATTACCAGGCTTAGCCACCAATAATTGAAGATGATGGAGCGCGGCACCACGACTTCGTGATTGCTGTACCAGTAGACCACCACGGCGAGGATCAGCGAGGACAGACTGACTGCCTTGACGATGGCAATCAGCGCGTCATTGCCGAAGTAGCGCATGACGGCGCGGTACATGCCAAAGCGTACGAAAAGGGGAATGGCAATAATCGAGGCACTGACGAACAGCCAGAAATGCGACTTTAGCGGATTGTACATGTCGTCGATGCCGAGGCGGACGATAAAGGCCAGCCACAAAGCGACCCACACCAAAACCACATCGGTGGCGACCTGTATCAGTCTTTTTTGCCTACGAGGCAAACCCAGCAAAACTCTCCGTACTTTATCCATTCAAACTTTCGAGCACGCAGCCCCCCTCCTTTTTACGCGGTCGTTGGTCAGCATTGTAACCTCAATGAGGACGAGATCGCCCAATACTTGCACATGGCAGGGTCCAGGAAGGAGCATTTAACTGAAAGCGCCGCTATAATTCACCCCTCTGACCGGCCTGCCCGACAGACAGCGCACGGACGCGAAACTCGCTTGAAAACCACGAAACGTTGCTGCCGCGACACTGCTCGTCGGCAACCATTGGCTAATCGCTCCGCCCGCTTCCGAGCAGGCGATTTATTGGAGCCTGACGA
Organism: Pseudomonas sp. GR 6-02; assembly: GCF_001655615.1. Lineage (GTDB taxonomy): Bacteria > Pseudomonadota > Gammaproteobacteria > Pseudomonadales > Pseudomonadaceae > Aquipseudomonas. Next base: position 1,792,669 of record NZ_CP011567.1, on the reverse strand, counting down.
TCAGACGCCGTGACTTAAACCCAAAATGCGTTTCTGGGGTGAGGGAAATATCTTGGGAGTTCTCCTCTGACCGTGGGATGATAGAAAAAGTGCGAATCATCTGACAGAGATTTTATCCATGATCGCTAGCACATCTAGCTCACCAGACACAAGCACTTTTTTAGCGAATAGCTCAAACTTGGCACGATAGCGCGCGCGCCATACGAAATAGCTGCAGACTTTATGCTCCCTCCTTGCAACAGGGGGAGGCACTCTACGTGGAGCACATCCCGCGATCGCAAAAAACTGGAAACCAGACGGGATGGAAAAAGTGACACTCCCCCCTCCTACAAGATTACAATCATTGACTGTTTTGACAACCCGGTGTTTCGAATGCTAAACAACTCAATTACCGCCGCCATGGCAGATATAGCGACAGCTGTAAAGCGCTATTCTCTGGTAGGCATGCTCGGATGGCAGGATGTACGTCAACGGTATAGACGCTCTGCTGTCGGACCGTTTTGGCTAACCATCAGCATGGGCGTTATGATTGGTACCATTGGCCTCGTATTTGGCCAAATATTTAACTCCCCCATGAAAGACTTTCTGCCATTTCTTGCAGCAGGTATGATTCTCTGGAGTTTTATTTCTACCTGCGTGCTAGAGGGCTGCACCAGCCTCATCGCCGCAGAAAGCATTATCAAACAACTCCCCATCCCATTATTCGTGCATATTTTACGCACAATATGGCGCAATACTTTGATCCTCGCGCACAACATCGTCATTTTCCCGCTTGTACTGCTGGCTGTTCAGAAGCCATTGGGTCTTGGAGCACTGTTGAGTGTCCCGGGCTTTGCACTGCTTGTTCTCAATCTGGCATGGATCTGCTTGATATTGAGCCTTTTATGCGCTCGATATCGCGATCTCCCGCAGATCATTGCGAGCGCCTTGCAAATTGCCTTTTACTTGACGCCAATCATGTGGCTTCCAAGCCTGCTACCAGGACGAGCCGGCACTTATTTACTGGATTTGAACCCCATCTATCACCTCATACAAATCGTCAGGGCCCCCTTGCTCGGACAGGATGTGAGCACTGTTAGCTGGTGCGTGGCCGGGGGCATGGCTCTGTTTGGCTGGTGCATAGCGATCATCATCTATGGCCTCTATAAACGTCGCATTGCTTATTGGCTCTAAGAAGAAAACTATTATGGCTTGTATTGAATTTCATAACGCATGCGTTGATTTCCCTATCTACAACGCAAGTTCTCGCTCTCTGAAAAAGCAACTGATTCAAGTCGCTACAGGCGGCAAACTCAGTGCCAACGACCAAGGCCGAGTGATCGTCAGAGCACTGGAGGACCTTACTTTCTCCCTCAATGACGGAGACCGGGTTGGATTGCTCGGTCATAACGGCGCTGGCAAAAGCACATTACTCAGACTGCTGAGCGGTGTATACGCCCCCTCCGCTGGCACCGCCAGTATCAGCGGCGAAGTCGCTTCCCTCATTGATATTTCATTAGGGATAGACCCGGAGGCATCCGGCAGGGAAAACATCTTCATGCGCGGCATCCTGCTTGGGATGACAAAAAGCGATATTGCAGAAAAACTCGACGAAATCATTGAGTTTTCAGAACTGGGTGACTTCATTGACCTGCCGGTACGCACGTACTCTTCCGGCATGCACTTGCGCCTGGCCTTTGCGGTATCGACGACCATCAGACCTGAAATATTGATCATGGACGAATGGCTGTCGGTAGGAGACGAAGGCTTCAAGCACAAAGCAGAAGCCCGGATGAACGAACTGGTCCAAGCCACCAGCATTTTGGTGATAGCCAGCCACTCCCGTGACCTGGTGCTGCATACATGCAATCGGGTCATTTGGCTGGAGCACGGCAAAATAAAAATGGACTCGGACCCCGAAACAGTTACCCGAGCTTATTTTGGCCACTAATATTTTCGTTCGCGCCTGCAACCCTCAATAAGCTAATAAACCGGCGAACTCATAAAAAACCACTTTATCAAGTTAGGATGAACATTGGTTTTTTATGAAAGTAGCCGCTTAGCCATTGCAGCGTAGAAGCCAAAGCAACAACGCCTCTTGCCAGCTACACCTCATGATGTAACCCGACGCAACAACCGAAAATGTTTATCTGCATCCAATCCCCCAAAAAAAACTATCGATAGCCTCGCAACTCCGATTGAACGGGTCATTATGGTGACGTTATTCACCTACCTGCGCTGACGTGCTCGTCAACAAATTCGGCGACCGTGTGAAAATTCCCCCAACGCGGAGAGAGACGACGCCACCGCTGGGCAACTCCCCCAAAGCTATTGGCCAAGGCTAGCCAAAACAAATAAATATGCCTATTATCCCGCACTCATAGATCAAACGATAAATATTCAAGGCCTGACATGTCAGCAAAACTGGAAACTGGAAGCAATAGACTATTCCCCCTAGAAGCCTATAGGGGAATAGCTGCATTTATTGTGCTTGTTCACCATTTTTTTTTAGGGTTTTCCCCATATACAACTGGATTATTAGGGGACGCACGAAACAAAGACAGTTTAATAGGGCAGCCATATTTTGCTCTTTTTAACGGCACAGCAGCTGTCGGTTTTTTCTTCACCCTTTCCGGGTTTGTTTTATGCTGGTCCTATTTTAATCATGAAAACCCACAAAAACTGCTTCTGGCATTTCTTAAAAGATTTCCTAGACTGGCCGCCACAGTAACGATTACCACTGTCGCAAGCTACTGCTTATTCAAGCTTGGTTTTTACTATTTCCACGACGCTTCACAACTTAGCTTGAGCCCATGGCTTGCGACATTTGCTTACGGATGGACGCCAGGGTTTGAACCGAGCTTCTGGGGAGCTCTAACACAAGGAATGACAACTTTTTTCACAGGAGTAGCTAGCTACAATACAAACCTTTGGACTATGAAACCCGAATTTTACGGCAGCATGATTGTCTTTATGCTTGCATGCTTTATTTCAGTAATACTCGAATACCGCTACCTTACTTACGCCTTCATAATCATTTCAATATCAGCACTGTTCTATAACGACTTCATATTCCCCTTTGTTGCCGGTACATTTCTTTCTGTTTATCTGACCAAAAACAAAAATGAAATCCCCTTCCTCGCTTCCATAGCATTAATTATTTTCGGGTTATACTTGCTCGGATACATGATCCCGGAAAAATCATACGCTTGGGCTTCAGTCATCCCAGATATTATGAAAGCTCACACCCAAACCTTGCTCCACACACTTGGTTCTGCCTGCATAATATTCGCAACCATGAGCAATCAAAAGGTTTTTAAAAACCTGAACGGGAAATTTTTAAGGGGTATTGGAAAAATCAGTTTTCCACTCTATCTTGTCCATACCCTTGTGATCTGCTCACTATCAAGCTACGTATATATCAAACTTGCAAATCACGGAATCAGCAATACACAAAGCTTAATTATCGTATTTATTGTCACCGCTACCACTTCAATTGCATTAGCAGTACCACTCTCTCGCTTTGATGACTGGTGGGTTAAGCAGGTTAACACCATCACACGAAAACTATTGAAAGAGAAACAATTAGTCCATTGAGTTCTACACCATAAGACGCACCTGCCAATCACCGACAAATCAGCTACAGTCGCGTCAATTGGTCTTTCATGGATGAAAGGAAATACAGAAACAAGAACGCCGATTTGATTGATGATGTTCGCGGGTGCAAACATATCTAACAAATCGGCGTTCTTATATGTAATATTCTAGAAGGGCATTTCTTTCGTCACAACCCGGCCGGATGGCAACCCTTTACAGATCGATTTGACGCCTTATGCCCCCCCGCTTTTGAAGCCTTCCCAGAGATCGTAACCACCCCATAAGCTCACCTTCCAAGAAGCGGGCTTATGCAGTGCTTACATCGTTAAATCAACGTGCTTATTCCGGATTATCCAATAACCAAGCAGCAAAGCGCTCCAACCCCTCATCGAAACTCACGAAAGGGGCCCACCCCAAAGACTGTTTGGCGCGCTCGATATCCAGGACACTGACAGGCACATCAAATCCTCGACCCGACAAGTACTCACGACTGGCATTTCGCCCCGTGACCCTCTCGATCGCGTCAAGAACCTCATTGAGACTATGTCCGCGCCCTGAACCGATATTGAACACATGCTCTTCACCGGATTGCGCTGACGATGCTAACAACGCTTTCACCACATCAGAGACATGAATGTAGTCACGTACAACCGTGCCATCGCCCCAAATCTCAACCGTCTCGCCACGCAGGACTTTGCCAAGGAATACGGCAACCGCGCCTTGGCTAGCATAGGTGCGCTGCCCCTCACCAAAGGGGTTTGCAAGACGTAGAACAGTATAATCAAGGCCGTATAAGCGATGGAAAAGCGCCAAATACTTCTCGATCGCCAACTTGGCAATTCCATAGGAACAGGCCGGGTCAGTAGCATGGGTTTCTGGAATAGGTACTTGCGTAGGGTCTCCATACACCGTGCCACCTGAGGAGATAAAAACAATCTTCCTCAGCCCGGACTTCACCGCGAGGTTTAGCAGGCGGATGGTCGCAACGACATTGCTCTCCACATCGAAGACGGGATCCGCATTTGAAGACTTGGGGAGGGTCGTAGACACCAGGTGATAGCAAACATCGCAACCTTCCAAAGCCTTGGCGACTTCGGCCTCGCTGGTGAAGTCTCCTTCGCAAAGCTCGAAATTAGGATGATTGAAGTGGGATTCACCCAACGGCGCCACATTGGGACGATCGAAACAGCGCACAAAATGGCCCTGATCGAGCAATGCGTCTATCAAGTGGGTGCCTATGAAACCACGCCCCCCCAAAACCAGGGACCGCTTAACGGGATTAGGGGAAGTGTTCTCGGAATTATTCAACGTTGCCCTCCAGCGCTTGATATGGTTGAAACTGCCGCCTTGTGCAGCAGCAGACAAGGCGGGCGTGACCTGCCCCATCCTTGGCAACCATTGCAACGACCTACACTTTATTGTTTAACGGAACACACTGTGACGGCTAATGATACGTCAAGAGAGGCGGCTTACCAAATTGCCGGAGACGCCCGTCTTGCTCTCAGCGCAGGCCTGGTAATCAGCCGGACCTGCCCTGTGAGCCCTCCCCTTAACGCTAGCTGTCCTGCTTACAGCAACTCCCCGGCTACAGGTCTTGGACAGTCAGGCCAGCGCTTTCGGCCTTCGCCGACTCCGCCCTGCGCTGCTGAATGTCACGCTCGAACAAACGAAGATATTGAGAGGCAACGGCGTCAATTCGATATCGACTGGAAACGTCTTTCACCAGGCCGACGGCTTCCTTGTATTTCCGTTCATCTGTCGCGAACGCTGCAATCACGCGGGCCGCACTCTCGATTGGGACGACCCAATCTTCCAACCCGATAATCTCCCCGGCAACGCCGCTCTCTATCGTCAACATGTTTTTGATGTCGCCTACGTCTGTGGCAATGTATGGCTTGCCGGCGAACAGACAATCGACAATGGTCAGAGGGAAACTCTCTGACCTGAAGGTCGATAACATGATGCCCATGTCCGCGGCAGCATAATGGCCTACGGAGTTATCACTAAAGCCAGCCAGGTAAACGAAGTCCGGCGCACCTGCTTGACAGTATTCATCGTACACCAGGCCATTACCGACCAATATAATACGGATGTCCCGACCGGAAAGTGATCGCGCAAGTTCTACCGCCTGGATAGCTTCGCCCCAGCCTTTATCGGGAATTGCCCGACTGACACAACACAATACAAAAGCATCTTCCGGTATACCCATCTGCACGCGCGAGATTGGAACGATTTCCGGCGGCTGCAACCCGTTAGGAACCTTGACAAAACGGGGAGAAGACTTGTCGTACAGTGAGATGTCCGAGAAAGGAACAAGATTTTTCTCAGCGGTGTAGACCCATGTACTGACACCTTTGTCAGCAATGCGCAACTGTTCATCAGTCACTCCATTGCCATGTTCAATCATCCCGTGCAGAGCAGCCACATGGGCGCCAAGCTCGGAAAAAACATCCGGGACATCGACCGGATACTTCTGAACGTACCACTGGTGGCTATTAAGTGCTTCAATTCCGAAATCATGAATGATCTCTTTCACTGATTCGATATTCGACGTCTCGATCACCGGCACGTCGTTTCTCAGCATCTTGCGAACACCATCTTCGCGTTTTGGTATCCCGGCGCTAAACAAGGAGACGGAAATACCTTGGCGTTTAAACTCGTTTGCCAGTCGAATCGGAAGAATTTCGGCACCGCCCGGATAGAAGCCGATGGTGGAAACCATCACGTTCGGCAGTCGGTCAGCCCTTGCACGAACAATCGAATCATGGTCGTACCAACGTAGAAACTCTTCTGCGGAGCCCCCGACATAGTGGTCATACAGCTTCTTGCTGGATTCCTCACAAGCCTCAAGCACCGACATCGGAACATTGTAGAGGGACTGGACCGTTCTGTTCGCCACCCCGAGCTCGCGATAAAAGACCTCTTTGCGATAAGTGGTGTTGGCAGTACTTGCATAATGTCGACGGAAATAGTTTGTACCCTCAGTGGAGTAAGCAATCTTTCCGCCACGCATGATGTGCAAATAGAAGACCCAGTCACCGGCAACCTTCATTGATAACCACGACTGATCATCCAACAGTGGCATATCAACGGGACGCTTGAAAAGCACGCCACTGGCATTAGGTATTGTGTTTTTAATACCCAACGCCGAGCGCACTTCGTTATGCGCTGTGCTTACATAGGAACCCGCCCATTTATTCGCACACTCCAGATCACTTACATAGTTAAGGAACTGGTCCGGCATCACAACTTCGTCGGTCGTTACGAACTCACATTTCGAGTACGCAAGCATGACCGCTTCATCATCAAAACAACTAACAAGCGCCTCCAGGAAACGCTCATCACAGTAATCATCGCTTTCAGCGACCCATACCAGATCACCTTTGGCCGCCTTGATCCCCTTAGCCCACTGATGAAAAACGCCACCCGAATTCGTCTCATTGAACAACAAGCGCGTTATATCAGGGTACTTTTCCGCATAACCAGTTAACACCGAACGGCTATCATCAGTCGAACAGTCATCCATCAGGATAACTTCTATATTCTTGTAAGTCTGCCCATAAATACTATCCAGCCGACGAGCAAGGTAGCTCTCATGATTATAGTTTGGAACAATTACCGAAACTTTTGGCATAACGATACTGGAATCAATATCCAGCAAAGCGCGTGTTGTTTCGTTCAACCGACCAAAACCGGTGATACTGTCTGGCTCAAGGAAAAGTCCTTCCTGCCAATTGTTCCAGGCATTCACGAACAGTAGACGGCGATCCTCGGGGAGCGCCTTTCTCGCGCCCCTGATCGCCGCGTCAAGCCAACGTCCATAGTCACGAATGTGAAAGCGCGAATACACAAGAGGAGAATATTGCTTAAGCGCAGTTTCATCACGCCCCAATGAAATAGCGTGGAAAACCGGAGTAGTACGAAGATGTGTTTTCTGCGCTCGTACGATCCCTTGCGAAGCAACAAGGTTATACGGAACGGTATCTATTCCATTCTTGTTTTGCGGTGTAAATACGCCAGTTTCGCCCGGTACAGGATCTGCAGAAAGATCAAGCACGGCGTCACACAAACCATCCAGGTCCTGCGCCAACTCTTCCGAACCCGCAAAACCAAACTGAGCAATCAGGTACACCCCGTCACACAGTTCATTCAATCGCTCACGTAGCTTGCGAATTGAATCAACGATGTCTTCGTCGTACTCATTGAGTTTAACCACGATGACGGGACGCTCATCAACCCGCACACATCGCTTATCAGCTAGAACTGCAACAACAGGCGTAATCAAGTTGTTCGCCAGGCCTTCCAGATGCAAATCTATTTGAACGCAGAAATTAAAGTCGATTTCTGTGTGGGCAAGAAAAATGTCCAGAGGCTGTGGCGACGCTTGCACAACCGAATCCGCGCTCAGTTTAAAGCAAAAGCCAAAAAAGCCATGGCTCTTGGCACTGAGTACCTGCTGGGTGAGCACACGCCCATCCAACGGATCATACAACCCAAGCATCTTGTCAGGACGTGGTCGCTGCGAATTGCCTTTGGCAGCGAATCTGGCACTACGCAACGCCTCCCAGTCAGGCGATACATAGAACGCGAGCAACTTGATGTCGCTGTTAACCTCACCAAAACGGATGTCGTTTTCGTGATTAATGAGTGCATCCGGTACCGCTATTCTATGCTCCGCCGCGCCAGTGACAATGTAATGCCAAAGCGGGTTGAGACCAATGTGTTGAATGTCTTTGTAAAGTGCGAGATAGGCGCGCGTATCAAAGTCCATGGAAGGATTTTTACCTTCGCGCCAGCCCTGTTCACAGTAGTGCCTGAGCGGATCGACCGAGACCTCTGGCACATCGCTGTACATCGCAAGGTAGTACTTCTCGTCGAACAATCCTGACTTTTTGACGGCTTCGATCTGTGCCTCGAGCACAGCCTTGAGAACCGGTATCGGTGTATATTCACCATACGGATTGAAAACCGCATTGCGCCCGACGGGTCGACGCTTGACCGCCGTCATTTCGCAAATGCGAACTGGCAATCTGATTGGGCGACCTTCGAGCTGTCCGCATTGAATGTAGTGAAGCAGCGGATGAACCTGAGCCTCGGCAACATCAGGGTTGGCCAACAGATAATCCGAAGGACTGAAAGCGGCGCAAGGATTGCGATTTTCTATCCAGCCCTTGAGCATGTAGTGCTTGAGTGGATCAGTGCCTTTTGCACGCACTTCTGCATTATTGGCCAGGTAATAATCCGGATCAAACAACCCGCTTTCCTGAATCTCACGAAGAGTATTTTCGTTATAAAGCTCTCGACGACGCCTTAACGAGTCGACAACTTTACTCCATGTCAGCGTTCTAACGTTATGGACGGACTCTCGCACAAACCCTGAAACCATGCGCACAGACGACATTAAACGCCAGGAATGCGAAGAGAGTAATGCCTGGAGTTCCTGCTGCGTCTTGAGCAGATCAGCCTTCAGACTGACATTCTCTTTTTCGTAATCAACCAAAACGGCTTTGAGATCGACTAACTGCCTATTGAGCACACCCACAGATTGCTCAAGACTGGCGATATGCCGGTCACGTTTAACCAAAGAACCCATGAGCTCTTTTAACTGCGATTCACGCTCGAACAGAGTCGGGTTCAATGAGGCAATTCGCTGATTCAAATCCTCGATCTGTTGGGTCAAGTCCTGAATCTGAAGGGAGCGCGCACCTATTTGTTGACGACTTTCCCGAATCAGCCTGGCCGCGTCAAACGCAAGATCCAACTGCTCTACCGAAAACGCTTCTGTACGTTCTGGTACTTGCCTATCATATTCGAAGACATCAAAATCTTCGGCATACAACTCTTTAATCAAACTCGCACTTCGTTCCGTTATAAAAGCAGGAAGGAAGGGAATGACATTTTCACTTTGCGAAGGCTCTGCGAAAGGATCGGCGGCCTGCTCACCGAAGTGCTCCGATAATGCTTTATGGAGTTCAGAGGAGTTTTCAATTTTGACCAACAAGGAATAATTGATCAAATCCGGACGCAATAGCGTGGCTTGAGGCGCCCAAAAATCTTTTTCAGGTGAAGATGCGCTATTACTTGCGAGATACTCCAGAAACGCCTCAAAAGCCGAAGCAACATCCGCTACGCTTTTTACCGGCTGCTGTAATAACTCAAACTTTGGATACGATGCGACCTGCTCCGGATCTTGTAACAGTATTTTCGACTGCCATGCGGAGAAGATGCGCTTATAAGGATTTCGTACGGCGGCAAATCGAAAATATGTATCAGCAAGAAGCGGTTCCAAAAGGTCGTCTATTTCCAGCCCGCTGACATGGGGCGCAACCTTGTGAATCTCGTGAACAACTTGATCAGAATTGCTTCCCGCAGCCTCACCGACGCCGCGCAAGGCCTGCGAGCAACCTTCCAGTGACGCAAACCACCACTTCAGGGAAGTACTCGCAACTTTTGGGGTACTAACGTATAAAACCTTGTACTTCTCGGAACGGAAACTGTTCCACTTGAGATAGTCGAAGACTTTTTGTTTGTCCACTGATGACAAATCACTAATATTTAGCATATGCGTCAAAAAATCCTATGGGCATGCTGACTCTCAGCAACGCACTTCCAAACGAGTAAATTATCTGCACTAATACGAACACCCTGTAAGACGGCTACAACCATAGCCCTACATAAAAGGGTAACACTTGCAAATGACCACTCCCTGGTTCCACGACGACTTTACGTCGACGACGTTAGCCCCCTTGGGCCGAGTGAACCTCAAACGCGGTCACTGACCCGGAGCAAACAAGCGCGAAACCATCCAAAACTGATTTATAACATTTTTTGGTCTTAACATTCAAAATAGCTCAGAAATACCGGGTTCCTTACCTATGGTCTAGCTGCAGCCCCCAACAAAAAAGGTTCCCCCCTACCGCCAAGAGCGAAAAACACGTCAACCCCAGGCAGACACACAGCGGACTGAATCGTTGACGGGACAGAGGATGGGCACCGCTCGAAACCATCCCGGCCCAGACCTGCGCCCCCTCCCGAAACAGCCAGATTTGATTACTTTAAAGGGCTGCCGCCGTCCATCTGAAAAAAAACCAGAATATTGAGGAGCAAAAAACCAATAAAGAGTCAACAAATCGTATACAAAACCAACCACTTCGACTAACGAGCCAGAGCTACATCAGTAGAAAAATACAAAAAAAGAGTCACTCACTCGGAATGACTCAATTCAAAAACTCGATACCACAAACCGCTAAAGCACGAACTCAGGTATAACTCTTACACGTTTTCAGCGCGTGATTCTTGGCAATATAATATGCGTCATGCAACTGCATATGCCGCTCTACCCGTACAGTGGGGTCACCTGGAGTTCTAAACAAAGACGTGGTTTTTGGCACATAAACAAACTTATTGCCATAACCATACCGCAACCAAAGATTCCAGTCTTCGAGACTGCTCATATCGGTTTGAAATCCGCCTCGTTGCAAGAAGAGATTCTTTTGAAAAAGGAGAGACTGGATAGCTATATAGTTGTGATCCAGCAGAACCTCATAGTCATATTCTTGCTTGAGAATCGGAGGTACCGCATGGCTAACCTCAAAATATTGCCCTTCCACGCCACTGGCAACAGTACCGACTTCCAGCGCCAATGAGTAGGCCGCTACCGCGTCAGCATTTTTCGCCAACGCACCAACAAGCACCTCGACATGATCCGCGAAAAGCAAATCATCATCATCGAGAAACATGCAATATTTTCCGGCAGCCTTTTCCAAACCATAATTACCGGTCACCGAACGACCGACTTTATCGAGGGAGTAGTAACTAACACTCATTCCCTCCGGAAATTCAAAATCAGACACAACCGAGCTCATCGTAGAACCGCCATCCTCAACGACTATCAACTCGATATTCGGGTACGTCTGATTACACACAGACATCATGGACTGTCTGAGAAACTCTCCTCGATTCTTGTAAGTTCGAGTAACCACAGTAACAAGAGGGTAATCAGCCAATGATTCGCCCACCTCCCAGAACGCCCCATCCCTGATCATTTCATAATCAAAGCCCCTGAAAGGGAAATAGCAGTTTTCACTCGGTCCCTTGCCCCGCATAAAATACCGAGCCTTCTTGAATATCACACCGAAGTTTCTGAACACATCGCGACGGGCGCCAGCATAGGGTTCTGGACGGAGCAAAAGCAGGCATTGCAAGATAAAGCCACCCACTCTATCGCTCAAATTCCCATAGCGCAGCCTGATATAAGCATTGGCCAGCGTGCTGCCGGTATACTGAATCGGTTTTATATGATGCTCATGCTCATAGGTATAATGATAGACGACGGCGGATGGGCAATACTTGAGTTGGTATCCATAGGACCTGAAGCGATAGGAAAGCTCGACGTCTTCGCCATACATGAAGATCTCGCGCTCGTATCCACCGACCTCAACGTAAGCCGACCTTCTTACAAGTACGCAAGCATGGGACGACCAGTTGGTTTCCAACGTTACCGGATCATAATATTTAGGGTGTTCATAAGGTGCCTGCCTCAACTCCCAGGATGCCACCTCAGCCTTGGCATCAGCCAGAGCAGCAGCCACCACTTTGGTTATAGAGTCTTTGGCAAAAACGATATCCACATTACTAACAAGAAAATATTCAGAGCGTCCTTTACGGATTGCCTTTTCATGCCCGGCACCAAACCCGACATTGTCGCCTTCCATAATGTCGAAACCAGCCACTTCCTGACCAAGCAATGTCTGCCAACGCTGCAATGCTTCGAGGGTGCTGTCCGAAGACCCGTTATCAACAAAGAACATATTCAATTTGCTGAGCGGGTAATTTTGCGCTCTTAACGATTCAAAAAAACCATCAATCCACTTGCCACTATTGAACGTCACCACCGACACATCAATAACTGGTTGCGCCTGAGCGATCGACGAGCTCTGGAACCGTGAGAAACGACGATTCAATATAGCCTGGATAGCCTTGGTATTATTCCGCGAATTAATCACTAACATTATATTTTCGCGCAAACGCTTGAAAAACAAATGTATACGAACACGAATCCACACAAGGAAAGGAAACTTTTGGTAAAAGGGCCGAATAAACGCTTTAGACTTAGCCAAAAAAGAGCGCAGCCCTCGTGAAAAACGCGTTATGACTTGCCAGATTTTTGAAGCAACCATACTGAATAAACCACTCATCAAATCGAACTCCCTAACCAATGCAACTTAGCGACCTGCAAATATCACAACATCAGCGGCAGGTACATCCCTAGATGCTCTATAAGAGAGGCGACCATGCAAACCCGTGTTGATATGTGTTTTTGACGCTTTTTAATTACACTACTTGCTCCGACTCTCCTGCTTTGTAGGTACGAGCGATAAACAGCAGTGGCGCATAAGCTACGACCATACCAAAAAATCCGGAAATCCAGCCACTTGCTACAGCAATCGATAACGGCATGAGCCATACAAAATTGATAGTGATCGATGCCAGCGTTACTGCTTTATGGCTACGGTGCTTGCGAGAGGCATATTGATAACCATGACTGCGATGGGCTTCATATACCTTTTCACCTCGTAAAAGCCTGCGCATCAGGGTCCACGTCGCATCAACAATGAAAACGCCAAGCATGATCAACCAGCTCCAGAGCAACTCGGGCGACTTGGAGGCTGCCTCAATCGACATCCCTGCTAATACAATCCCCAAAAAACCGCTGCCTGCGTCTCCCATGAAAATTTTCGCCGGCGGATAGTTCCAACAGAGAAAGCCCGCGACCGCAGCTACCAGAGCCAGAGGCCCCCAGGCCAGTTCGAGGTTTGCGCTAAACCAATAGACCAGCAACATTCCGAGGCAGACGCTGATCGCTTCAGCACTGGCCAGGCCGTCAATGCCATCCATGAAGTTGTAAAGATTCAGCATCCAGACCAAATACAGCACAAACAAAATATTCCCAATCCACCCTGGATCAAGGGTGACTCCAAAGAGCGTGACGCCAGGAGAGCCTCCCAGCCAATATAACGCCCATATCGAGGCTGCAAAATGGCCTAATAGGCGCCACCTTGCGGCGATATGCCCGTGATCATCGGCAAAACCGATAAGCGCGACCAACAAGCCGCCCCCCAGTAAACCGACGAGCGTCGCCAGGCTCATCAAATCAAGCCCCCGAAGGATCAGAAGCGCCAACAGAAAGGAGACAACAATAGCTACACCTCCACCCCGAGGAGTAGGCACAGAGTGAGAGCTGCGCTCGTTTGGTGTATCCATCAAGCTATTGGCCAAAGCATAACGACGTAAAACAAACGTCAGCCCCCAGGAAACAACGAATACTGCTAGTAGCAGCCACAAAAAAGTCATTTCGTCTGCGCGTCCAGATAGTGACCTGCGGTTTGGCGCATGGCTTCATCCATGTTGATGGGGGGGGTCCACCCCAATAATTCACGATTTTTGCTGATGTCGACCTGCAATGACCCGCAGATCCGTTGAGCAACGGATTGCTTTCTCAATGCCGAAGCTGCCATTACCAGCAACCACTTTGGCAGTGGCAAGAGCCAGGCCTTCGTCCCGAGCGCATTGCCCAGGCGACGTAGTATTTCAGTTGTGGACAAGTCCTGGCCATCACTGACCAGAAAGGTTTGGTTCGCTGCGGCAGGATGATCGATACAGGTGATTACAAGGTCCACCAGGTTTCCGATCGCCACAAGGCTACGCTGGTTCCGAACCGCTCCCAACGGTAACGGAATACCTTTGTTCAGCCAGCGCAGCATACTCAGAAAATTGGCTTTAACACCCGCCCCATAGATCAATGGCGGGCGAATAATCACCACTTCCATTCCGGTTTCGCGAGCAAGTTTTCTCAGGCCTTGTTCAGCCTCGTGCTTGGACACGCCATAAGGATCCGCCGGGGCCGGTGTATCATCAGCCTTGAACGGCTTGCCTGGCTGGGTGCTTTCGCCATTGACCTTGATCGAACTGATGAAGATGAAGCGTTTGACTCCCGATTCAGCGGCGCGCTTTGCCAACCGAAGAGTGCCCTCCACATTAACCTTGCGAAACTCGGCCAAGGCATCAGAAGCGATTTCGTTCATCACATGAACTCTGGCCGCCGCGTGGACGACCGCACTGACTTCCTTCAACTCAGGCAAGGCTTCAGGATCATTCAGATCAAAGGGTACAACCGGGCATAAACCCTGCAACCGGGTGAGACTGCGAGCGGCCGCGATCGGAGCGAACTGTTTGTCCACCAACATCCTGAAAACCAGCGCCTCACCCACGAAACCGCCTGCCCCCGTGACCAATACCTTTGGGGCTGTCATTGAGCTTTGTTTCCCATCAATGCGGTGAACCAACAGATAAAAAAGAAAAAAATCTTGTCCCGCACCCGGCGCCTGCATTGCCAGGCACTGAAGGACAGTTTCATCAGTTCCGTACGCCGTAATTGCAACAAGACGCCTTTAAAGGGCTTCGCCCCCTGCCCCACCAGATCTGCAATCAGGTGAACCTGACCGAACCACCAACCGTCATGAATGGTTTTGTAACGAGCGATCAACGGACTCAGGCCTGTGTTGGCACCCACCTGATTACGCTCGTGCTGCCGGTAATCCATGCTGGGTAACGGGTCGATATACCAACGGTAACCATGACTGCGCGCAAAGGCGTAGAAATACCAGTCATGCAAAGTTACACCTTGCAGTTGCTGCCAGTTGGCGAGCATCGAGCCTTTCAAGGCTTCTATCAGGCTTTTTCTAAAGACATAGGTGCAGCCAGGCCCGGCTGCCTCGAACAAAAAATCCCAGGCGACCTGAGGTTGCGCCTTGTCCAGCAGCAGGGTTCTGCCATTTGGCCAGAACGCCGTCACGTTACTGGAGTAGGCATCCACTCCTCGTGCCTGCAACGCCTGGGTTGCTCTGTGCAGCTTATCGGGATACCAGATGTCGTCCTGGTCGGCAAAGGCGACGAAGTCGTAGCCATCGAAGTCAACGTCCCGGATCAGCCGAAAGAAGTTGCGCGATGCTCCGCCGAAGCGATTGGCATCCGGAAGCACTACAACTGCTGGATGCTCAGCCGCATAAGCTCTGCACCACGCCTCGGTGCCGTCAGTAGAGGGGTCGATGCTAATGTGCAGGGTAACGTCGACCGATAACTGGCCGAGAATCGAGACCAATTGCTCCTCAATCCACTGCATTCCGTTGTACGCAGCCAGCAAAACTGCAACCTTGGGATGTTTTACTGGCATGCTATTCCTGCTTGCTCGGATTAAACGCTAGGTTTGAAAGTAAACCCTCTCGACTCAGAGGGAATCCAAATCCAGCAGTTTTTGCAGGTACTGACCATAGCCAGTCTTCTTCAGCCTATCGGCCTGAGCGCCCAACTGTTCAGCGGTAATCCAACCGTTGTTGTAGGCGATCTCCTCCAGGCAGGCCACTTTCAAGCCTTGACGCTGCTCGATCGTGTGCACGAAGTGACTGGCCTCGAGCAACGAGTCGTGAGTCCCCGTGTCCAGCCAGGCAAAACCGCGTCCGAGCATTTCTACATTGAGGGTGTTTTGCTCGAGGTAGGCGCGGTTAACGTCGGTGATTTCCAACTCGCCACGCTCGGATGGCTTGATGTTCTTGGCGATCTCGACAACCTGGTTGTCGTAGAAGTACAGGCCAGTCACCGCGTAGCTGGATTTTGGCTTCAGCGGCTTCTCTTCGATGCTCAAGGCACGGCCGGCAGCGTCGAACTCGACGACACCAAAACGCTCTGGATCCGACACGTGATAGCCGAATACAGTCGCGCCGCGTTCTTGAGTGCTAGCCGAACGCAGGTTGTCCGAGAAGTGTTGACCGTAAAAGATGTTGTCGCCCAGGATCAGGCAGCAAGGATCCTTGCCAATGAATTCTTCGCCGATGATGAAAGCCTGAGCCAGACCATCCGGGCTAGGTTGCTCGGCATAAGTCAGCTTGATGCCGTACAGGCTGCCGTCACCCAACAACTTCTGGAAACATGGCAGGTCTTCAGGCGTGGAGATAATCAGGACTTCGCGCATACCGGCGAGCATCAACACCGACAGCGGATAGAAGATCATCGGCTTGTCGTAGATTGGCAGCATTTGCTTGGATACGCCGAGGGTCAGCGGGTGCAGACGAGTGCCCGAGCCGCCAGCGAGGATGATGCCTTTACGATTTGTCGTGGTCATTTATTCAGGACTTCCATAAGCATTCGGGTGACACCACTTTGCCAATCCGGCAAGTGTAGAGAAAAATTTTCGCGCAGCTTCTGAGTGTTCAACCGGGAATTCAGAGGGCGGCGTGCCGGTGTTGGATAAGCGGTCGTGTCGATCGGATTGATTGCCGTGACAGCAAGCTCTTCACCGTTGGCCTTGGCAAAACCAATCACATGGCTGGCATAGCCGTGCCAGGACACTTCGCCAGCGGCCGCCAGATGATACAGACCCGCCAGCTCAGGACGCTGCAAGACTTGCTGAATAGCCAGCGCCGTCACGTCGGCGATCAGGTCTGCGCCGGTAGGGGCGCCGATCTGGTCGGCGATGACGCTCAGGGTTTCGCGATCCTTGGCCAGGCGCAACATAGTCTTGGCGAAGTTGTTGCCGCGTGCGCCATAGACCCAACTGGTGCGGAAGATCAGGTGCTTGCAGCCGGAGGCGATAATCGCCTGCTCGCCGGCAAGTTTGCTGGCACCGTAGTGATTCACCGGCGCGACAGCATCTGTCTCTTGCCATGGCGTCAGGCCTTCACCGCTGAACACGTAATCGGTCGAGTAGTGAATCAGCCACGCCCCTAGAGATGCCACCTCTTCAGCCATGACCTGACTCGCCTGACCGTTCACGCGGTCGGCCAACTCTGTCTCGGACTCAGCTTTATCGACCGCCGTGTAGGCCGCTGCGTTGACGATGACGTCTGGTTTGACCTGACGAATCGTCGTGCGCAACGCATCGAGATCAGACAGGTCACCGCTCAAACCATCAACCGGGTGACGATCCAATGCGATCAGTTCACCAAGAGGCGCCAGGGAGCGTTGCAGCTCCCAGCCCACTTGACCGTTTTTTCCCAACAGGAGGATTTTCATGCCTTGTCCGAACGGTCCGTGTAGTTCTGGTCGATCCATTGCTGGTAGCTGCCGCTCTTCACGTGAGCGACCCACTCAGCGTTGTTCAGATACCACTCGACGGTTTTGCGGATGCCGGTTTCAAAAGTCTCTTCCGGCGTCCAACCCAGCTCACACTGGATCTTGCTGGCGTCGATCGCGTAACGCTGGTCGTGGCCCGGGCGATCCTGAACGTAGGTGATCAGGCTGGCGTGTGGACGATGAGCGGAGTCTGGACGCAGCTCGTCGAGCAGTGCACAAAGGGTATGCACCACTTCGATGTTTTGTTTCTCGTTATGGCCGCCGATGTTGTAGGTCTCGCCGATAACACCTTCGGTCACGACTTTGTAGAGTGCGCGGGCGTGGTCTTCGACGTAGAGCCAGTCACGGACCTGATTGCCTTTGCCGTAGACCGGCAGCGGCTTGCCTTCCAGCGCGTTGAGAATGATCAGCGGGATCAACTTCTCAGGGAAGTGGCAAGGACCGTAGTTGTTCGAGCAGTTGGTGACCAGGGTCGGCAAGCCATAAGTACGGCTCCAGGCGCGAACCAGGTGATCGGAACTGGCCTTGCTCGCGGAGTAAGGCGAACTTGGCTGATATGGCGTTGTTTCGGTGAAGAGGTCTTCCGGACCTTCAAGGTCTCCGTAAACTTCGTCAGTCGAAATGTGGTGGAAGCGGAAGCTGGCTTTACGCGCGTCATCCAGCGCCGCCCAGTAGTGGCGCGCAGCTTCAAGCAGGGTGTAAGTGCCAATAATGTTGGTCTGGATGAATTCGGACGGGCCGGAGATCGAGCGATCAACGTGGGACTCTGCGGCCAGGTGCATGATGGCATCCGGCTGGTGTTCACGCAGGACACGGTCAATTTGATCGCGGTCACAGATATCGACGCGCTCGAACGCATAGCGCGGGTCTTCGCTGACTTCGGCCAAGGACTCAAGATTGCCGGCATAAGTCAGCTTATCGACGTTAACGACAGCGTCAGTGGTGTTGGAGATGATATGACGGATGACCGCCGAGCCAATAAACCCGGCGCCGCCGGTAACTAGAATTTTCACGCGAAACCATACCCTTGAGTTGCTGACAGGGCCGCCAACCGAGCACTGTCGAATCCATGAATGCAAAAGCCATCAAATTCGCTGAGGCTTCTGACAGAGTCAGTCTGAACCGATGTGGGAATATGCCACTATCGGATAAGCGCAGCATTTTACAGCTAAATGAAGGTTTTACTAATGGATATAGACAAGCTGTGATGCAAATCCGATGCTCACCATGGGTTTGTCGCAATCAGACAAGGCGCTTGCGTGAGGCTCTGGACGTACGCCCCAGAAACCAGCCGAGAACCGGCCCTATCACCATACCGATCAGCAACGTAATCACCATGATCAACGACACTGGCAACTGCGGGCTCGCCCACCCCAGGAACAGCAGTGACATGGCCTGCTGATTCTCAAGAACGAACGCCAGGATCGCCAGAACAAGCAACAGGACAAATACAGCGAGGAGTACGCGCTTGAAGTTACGCATCAGCGGCTCCCTGGAGTGCAACAGCCGTCAAAGCCCTTCCTCCTCATCCTCGTTCACACGATCACGCAGTTCTTTGCCTGGCTTGAAATGTGGAACGAACTTGCCGTCAAGGCTGACGGACTGACCGGTTTTTGGATTACGCCCCACGCGCGGCGCGCGATAGTGCAGTGAAAAGCTGCCAAAACCACGGATCTCGATTCGATCACCAGTGGCCAGACATTGGGACATTTGCTCAAGCATGGTCTTGATGGCCAGCTCCACATCTTTAGATGAGAGTAGCCCTTGATGGGTGACAATTCGTTCGATCAACTCCGACTTCGTCATATTTTTCCCTTCTTTTTCAAGCAGCTAGATCAGCGCTTCAAAGGTTTTAGCATGCCCCGAGTAATTTGAACAGCCCGAGTGTTGACATATCGTCCCCAGCAGCGAGATGCCCGATTTCAAGGCACCGGAACTCTGATCGAACCCACACACTCACCTGCAGATAACCAGCATGGTGCGTGTCAGATAGCCTGCGGGATTGAAACCGAAAGGGAATATATCTTCCTCCTTGGCGTCATCAGACCTTACGATGACTTTATAACCTGCCCCTTTACACTCCTTGGCCGCTCGCTTGTGACACCTCTCCCATCCTGAGCCCAATCCCGAACAATCGACCTCTATACCACTGACGCCGCGCACCACATGAGTCTTGGCGCTGGTGGTACAACCTGCCAATGTCATTACTGCTATCACGACAATGAGCTTATTCATTCACTTCCTTATGCCGGATACGCAACCCGGCGGTCGTTCACTTCAGACTAAGCCTAGCCTTGAATAGACGATTGACCTGTATGAAGTTACAGACAACTTATGTAGATCATTGGTTTCACGAAAGAAATATTGCAGCGTCAGCACGTCTGGGATTCACCAAATCGCAGACACAAAAAAGGGCGACCGAAGTCGCCCTTTTTCTATGGTCTGACAGAACTCAGTTCTGTTTTTCCATTTGTGCACGCAACAGGTCGCCCAGAGTGGTAGGACCAGCAGCGATGTCAGCAGCAGGCTTGTCTTTCAAGCTCTGGATTGCTTCTTTCTCTTCAGCATCATCTTTCGACTTGATGGAGAGCTGGATTACGCGGCTCTTGCGATCAACGCTGATGATCTTGGCTTCTACTTCCTGGCCTTCTTTCAGAACGTTACGCGCGTCTTCAACGCGGTCACGGCTGATTTCGGAGGCTTTCAGAGTCGCTTCGATATCGTCGGCCAGAGTGATGATGGCGCCTTTAGCGTCAACTTCTTTCACGATGCCTTTAACGATGGCGCCTTTGTCGTTCTCTTGAACGTACTCGGAGAACGGATCGCTTTCCAGTTGCTTGATACCCAGGGAGATGCGCTCGCGCTCTGGGTCAACCGACAGGATAACGGTGTCCAGCTCGTCGCCTTTCTTGAAGCGGCGTACGGCTTCTTCGCCCACTTCGTTCCAGGAGATGTCGGACAGGTGAACCAGACCGTCGATGCCGCCGTCCAGACCAATGAAGATACCGAAATCGGTGATCGACTTGATGGTGCCGGAGATTTTATCGCCCTTGTTGAACTGGCCAGAGAAATCTTCCCATGGGTTAGATTTGCACTGCTTGATGCCGAGGGAGATACGACGACGCTCTTCGTCGATGTCCAGAACCATAACTTCCACTTCGTCGCCGACTTGTACGACTTTCGAAGGGTGGATGTTCTTGTTGGTCCAGTCCATTTCGGAAACGTGCACCAGACCTTCAACGCCTTCTTCCAGCTCAGCGAAGCAGCCGTAGTCGGTCAGGTTGGTTACACGAGCGGTAACGCGAGTGCTTTCTGGGTAACGGGCTTTGATAGCAACCCATGGATCTTCGCCCAGTTGCTTGAGGCCCAGGGAAACACGATTGCGCTCGCGATCGTACTTCAGAACCTTGACATCGATCTCGTCGCCAACGTTGACGATTTCGGAAGGATGCTTGATACGCTTCCAAGCCATGTCGGTAATGTGCAGCAGGCCATCGACGCCACCCAGATCGACGAATGCGCCGTAATCGGTGAGGTTCTTGACGATACCTTTGACTTGTTGGCCTTCCTGCAGGGATTCCAGCAGAGCTTCACGCTCGGCGGAGTTCTCGGCTTCGAGGACGCTGCGACGGGAAACGACAACGTTGTTGCGTTTCTGGTCGAGCTTGATGACCTTGAATTCCAGCTCTTTGCCTTCCAGGTGCGTGGTGTCGCGCACTGGACGGACGTCAACCAGAGAACCTGGCAGGAACGCACGGATGCCGTTAACGTCGACAGTGAAGCCGCCTTTAACCTTACCGTTGATAACGCCCTTGACCACTTCTTCGGCTGCGAAGGCTGCTTCCAGAACAATCCAGCATTCAGCGCGCTTGGCTTTTTCACGGGACAGCTTGGTTTCACCAAAGCCGTCTTCAACCGAGTCCAGAGCAACGTGAACTTCGTCACCGACGTTGATGTTCAGTTCGCCAGCGTCGTTGTAGAACTGCTCAAGCGGGATGAGTGCTTCAGACTTCAGGCCAGCGTGAACGGTTACCCAGCGAGCTTGGTAATCGATATCAACGATAACACCGGTGATGATGGAGCCTGCCTGAAGGTTCAGGGTTTTTAGGCTTTCTTCAAAGAGTTCCGCAAAGCTTTCGCTCATTTTAATTCCTGTTGATAAGGGCGAAGAATACGCCCATCTCCACATCCCAGACGATGTGGGTTAGTTTCATTTAAAAGAAGCTCCGCAGGACTATGACTGGTCCCCTGCGGCCCTCTTGGTCACCCGGCGATATCGCGAATGGCGATCTCGCTCATGATGCGTTCCAGCACCTGGTCGATGGATAATTCCGTGGAATCCAGCTGTATGGCGTCAGCCGCCGGTTTGAGCGGGGCTACCGCTCGCTGGGTGTCACGCTCATCGCGCGCACGTATCTCATCTAGCAGACTCGACAGACTAACACCATCGACTTTGCCCTTCAACTGCAAGTAACGTCGGCGCGCACGCTCTTCGGCACTGGCAGTGAGGAAAATCTTCAAGGGCGCGTCGGGAAATACCACCGTACCCATGTCGCGACCATCGGCCACCAGACCCGGCGCCTCCTGAAAAGCCCGCTGACGCTGCAGCAACGCCTCGCGAACCGCAGGCAACGCGGCGACCTGCGAGGCACCCGAGCCGACACTCTCGGTACGGATCACATCGCTGACTTCATCACCTTCCAGAATAATGCGCTGCAACTGACCGTCGGTCGCTGCGATGAACTGCACATCCAGATGAGCGGCGAGCTTCTTGAGCAATTCCTCATTGGTCAGGTCGACGCCATGGTTATGCGCGGCGAAAGCCAGCAATCGATAAAGTGCACCGGAATCCAGCAGGTTCCAGCCCAGGCGCTTGGCCAGAATCCCGGCGACAGTACCTTTGCCAGAGCCGCTTGGCCCATCAATAGTGATGACCGGTGCAATGCTGATCACGACTGAGCCTCTTGTGCAACACGGATACCGACCTGCGCGCACAGCGCGAGGAAGTTCGGGAACGAGGTCGCGACGTTGGCGCAATCATGGATGCGGATCGGCGCAGTGGCGCGCAGTGAAGCCACGCTGAAGGCCATGGCAATCCGGTGGTCGCCGTGACCGTGCACTTCGCCGCCGCCGATCTGGCCGCCGTCGATGATGAGGCCGTCCGGAGTGGGCTCGCACTTGACGCCCAGCGCCAGCAGACCGTCCGCCATGACCTGGATCCGGTCCGATTCCTTCACGCGCAGCTCTTCGGCACCACGCAGCACAGTGCGACCTTCGGCACATGCAGCCGCCACGAACAGCACCGGAAACTCGTCGATAGCCAGTGGCACCAGCGCTTCGGGAATCTCGATACCTTTGAGTTTAGCTGCCCGTACGCGCAGGTCGGCTACCGGCTCGCCACCGACTTCACGCTGGTTTTCCAGAGTGATGTCAGCGCCCATCAGACGCAGGATGTCGATTACGCCGGTACGGGTCGGGTTGATGCCGACGTGTTCGAGCACCAGCTCCGAACCTTCGGCAATCGACGCCGCCACCAGGAAGAACGCCGACGACGAGATATCGCCCGGCACCTCAATGTGGGTCGCGGTCAGCTTGTGGCCGGACTCGACCGAGGCGGTCGCCCCGTTAACGGTCACCGGGTAGCCGAAGCCGCGCAACATGCGCTCAGTGTGGTCGCGAGTCGGTGCCGGCTCGGTGACCGTGGTCTTGCCTTCGGCATACAGACCCGCCAGCAGCAGGCAGGATTTAACCTGGGCACTGGCCATCGGCATGGTGTAAGTCAGGCCCTTGAGCTTGTTGCCGCCACGAATGGTCATCGGTGGACGACCGTCAGCGGCGGTCTCGATCACAGCGCCCATTTCACGTAGCGGATTGGCCACGCGATTCATCGGACGCTTGGACAACGAAGCGTCGCCGGTCAGGGTACTGTCGAAGTTCTGCGCAGCCAGCAGGCCAGACAGCAGACGCATCGAAGTGCCGGAGTTACCCAGATAGATCGGGCCCGGCGCAGGCTTCAGGCCATGCAGGCCGACGCCGTGAATGGTCACGCGACCATGGTGCGGACCTTCGATGACGACACCCATGTCGCGGAAAGCTTGCAGGGTCGCCAGGGCGTCTTCGCCCTCGAGGAAACCTTCCACTTCAGTGACGCCTTCGGCCAGGGAACCGAGCATGATCGAGCGGTGGGAAATCGATTTGTCGCCCGGTACACGAATCCGCCCAGTCAGGCGGCCACCAGGTTGTGCCAGGAAAATCAGATCGTTGGAATTCATAGCGTCCACATAGGCCCGGCGGGCCAGGATTTTACTGAAATGCTCGCGGGCAACCCGGGCGCGAGTGAACACGCCCAACAATTGGTGCCCATCCCCTGCATCGACCGCGTCGCGCAAGGCGTCGAGGTCGCTGCGAAATGTATCGAGTGTGCGCAGGACAGCTTCGCGGTTGGCGAGGAAGATGTCGTGCCACATGACCGGGTCGCTACCGGCGATTCTTGTGAAATCGCGGAAACCGCCCGCAGCGTAACGGAAGATCTCAAGATTTTCATTGCGTTTGGCCAATGAATCGACCAAACCGAACGCCAGCAAGTGCGGCAAATGGCTGGTCGCCGCCAACACTTCGTCATGACGCTCGACTTGCATGTGCTCGACGTCGGCGCCCAATTCGCGCCACAACCGGTCGACCACCGCCAGCGCGGCCGGATCGGTCTGATCCAGCGGCGTCAGAATCACTTTATGGCGACGGAACAGGTCAGCATTGGAGGCTTCCACCCCGCTCTGCTCGGAACCGGCAATCGGATGCCCTGGCACGAAACGCGCCGGCATACCGCCAAACGCCTCGGTCGCCGCGCGCACCACATTGCCCTTGGCACTGCCGACGTCAGTCAGGATCGCCTGCCCCAGATCCATGCCCGCCAACAGCGCGAGCAGTTTCTCCATGGCCAGGATCGGCACCGCCAACTGAATCACGTCCGCGCCCTGGCAAGCCGCCACCAGGTCTTCTTCGCAGCGATCCACCACACCCAACTCGACCGCCAGCTTGCGCGACTGCGGGTCGAGATCGACCCCGACCACTTCGCGGCACAGACCGCTTTCACGCAGGCCTTTGGCAAACGAACCGCCGATCAACCCCAGACCGACCACCACCAGGCGACCGATCATAGGTTCAGCAGATTGCAGTGCAGTGACATCAACCACGAGCCATAACCTTGGTCAGCGCCTCGAGGAAGCGGCTGTTTTCCGCTGGCAAACCGATGGTGATGCGCAGGTGATTCGGCATGCCGTAGTTGGCCACCGGACGTACGATCACGCCTTCGCGCAGCAACCCCTGGAACACCGGGGCAGCAACGCGACCCAGATCGACACAGATGAAGTTGCCTTTGGAGGGAATCCAGCTCAACCCCAACTCACGGAAACCCGCCTCAAGCTGCTGCATGCCGGATTGGTTCAGGCGACGGCTTTCAGCCAGGTACTCGACGTCTTGCAGCGCGGCACAAGCGGCGGCCAGCGCAAGGCTGTTGACGTTGAACGGCTGACGCACGCGATTGAGCACATCGGCGACGATGGCCGAGGACAAACCGTAGCCGACCCGCAGCGACGCCAGACCATAGGCCTTGGAGAAGGTGCGCGAGACCAGCAGGTTCGGATAGGCCGCCAGATAGTCCAGGCCATCCGGCAAGTCGCTGCCTTCGGCGTACTCGATGTAGGCCTCGTCCAGCACCACCAGCACATGGGCCGGAACGTCCTGCAGGAATTCATCCAGCGCCTCGGCATCGAACCAGGTCCCGGTCGGGTTGTTCGGGTTGGCGATGAACACCACGCGGGTATCGGCATCGATCGCGGCCAGCATCGCCGGCAGATCATGCCCCCAGTCTTTGGCCGGGATCACTTTTGCCTGGGCACCAACGGCCTGGGTCGCGATCGGATAGACCGCAAACGCATGCTCGCTGAACACCGCGTTCAGGCCCGGCGCCAGATAGGCACGCGCCACCAGCTCCAGAATATCGTTGGAGCCGTTGCCCAGCGTCACTTGGTTCAGCTCGACGCGACACTGATCGGCCAACAGGGTTTTGAGCGCAAAACCATTGCCGTCCGGATAGCGGGTCAGCTCGGCCAGCGCTTCGCGAATCGCCGCCAGCGCCTTGGGACTGGCGCCCAACGGGTTTTCGTTGCTCGCCAGCTTGACGATGCTGGCCGGATCGAGGTTCAGCTCACGGGCCAGTTCGTCCACAGGCTTACCCGGAACGTAAGGCGAAAGTTGTTGCACGCCCGGCTGTGCCAGAGCGAGGAAGTTGCCACTCATTTGCTACCGCCCTTAGAGAACTGCTTTCGGGTAGGAACCCAGCACTTTGAGTGCCACCGCTTCCTGACTGATCTTTTCCAGCACACCTTTGACCAGCGGGTCGCGGTGATGGCCGACGAAGTCGATGAAGAACACGTAGGTCCATTTACCGCTGCGCGACGGACGGGTCTCGATCCGTGTCAGATCGATGCCATTGTCGTGGAACGGCACCAGCAACTCGTGGAGAGCGCCGGGCTTGTTGCTCATGGAAACGATGATCGAGGTCTTGTCATCACCGGTCGGCGGCACTTCCTGGCTGCCGATCATCAGGAATCGCGTGGAGTTGTCCGGGCGATCCTCGATTTTCTCAGCCAGACGGGTCAACCCGTAGAGGCCGGCAGCCATGTCGCCGGCAATCGCTGCCGAGTTCCACTCACCCTTGACCCGTTTGGCCGCTTCGGCGTTGCTGGACACCGCCACGCGCTCGACATTCGGGTAATGGGCGTCCAGCCACTTGCGGCACTGGGCCAGGGACTGGGCGTGGGAATAGATGCGGCTGATGCTGTCGGTCTTGGTGTTTTCGCCAACCAACAGGTGATGGTGAATACGCAGCTCGACTTCGCCACAGATCACCATGTCGTGTTCGAGGAAGCTGTCGAGAGTGTGGTTGACCGCGCCTTCGGTGGAGTTTTCCACCGGGACCACGCCAAAGTTCACCGCACCGGCCGCCACTTCACGGAACACTTCGTCGATCGCCGCCATTGGCTTGCTGATCACCGCGTGACCGAAGTGCTTCATGGCCGCAGCCTGAGTGAAGGTACCTTCAGGGCCGAGGTAAGCCACTTTCAGCGGCTGCTCGAGGGCCAGGCACGAGGACATGATTTCGCGGAACAGCCGCGCCATCTCTTCGTTGCCCAGCGGCCCCTGGTTACGCTCCATCACGCGCTTGAGCACCTGAGCTTCACGCTCAGGACGATAGAACACCGGCACTTCGCCTTCGGCCAGCGAGGCCATCTTTACTCGCGCAACTTCCTGGGCGCAGCGTGCGCGCTCACTGATCAGCTCCAGGACCTTTTCGTCCAGAGCATCAATGCGCAGGCGCAGTGCCTTGAGTTCTTGCTCAGACATTAGCCGTGTTCCTTCTCGAACTCTGCCATGTACGAAACCAGTGCGTTGACCGCAACGATATCGACGGCGTTATAGATGGAGGCACGCATGCCGCCCACGGAACGGTGACCTTTGAGGTTCAACAGGCCACGTTCGTCGGCACCGGCCAGGAACGGCTTGTCGAGACGATCGTCGGCCAGACGGAACGGCACGTTCATCCACGAGCGGTCCGACTTGTTGATCGGGTTGCTGTACAAGCCGCTGGCGTCGATGAAGTCGTACAGCGTGCGCTGCTTCACTTCATTGAGCTTGCCGATGGCTTCGACGCCGCCCTGCTCTTTCAGCCACTCGAACACCAGGCCGGACAAGTACCAGGCCAGGGTTGGCGGCGTGTTGTACATCGAGCCGTTGTCGGCCGCGACCTTGTAGTTGAGCATGGTCGGGCAGATGGAACGGGCGTTACCCAGCAGGTCTTCGCGAACGATGTTGACGACGATGCCGCTCGGGCCGATGTTTTTCTGGGCGCCGGCGTAGATCATGCCGAAACGCGAGACATCCACCGGGCGCGAAAGAATGTCCGAGGACATGTCGGCGACCAGCGGCACATCACCGGTTTCCGGGATCCACTGGAATTCCAGGCCGCCGATGGTTTCGTTCGGCGCGTAGTGAACGTAGGCCGCATCTTTCGACAGGTTCCATTCGTTCTGACCGGGAATAGCGAAATAGTCGTAAGGCTTGGCGGTTGCGGCAACGTTGACGTGGCCGTAGCGCGAGGCTTCTTCGATCGCCTTCTGAGACCAGATACCGGTGTCGATATAGTCGGCGGTGCCGCTTTCCGGCAACAGGTTCAGCGGAATCTGAGCAAATTGCTGGCTCGCGCCACCTTGCAGAAACAGCACTTTATAGTTCGAGGGGATATTCAGCAGATCACGCAGATCCTGCTCGGCCTTGGTGGCAATGGACACGAACTCATCGCTGCGATGGCTCATTTCCATGACCGACAGGCCCTTGCCGTGCCAATCAAGGAGTTCAGCCTGGGCGCGCTTCAGGACAGCTTCGGGAAGCGCCGCAGGACCGGCACAGAAGTTATAGGCTCTCTTGCTCACATCCAATCTCGCTCTGATTTGGTGGTATCACGCAATAAATCTGTAGGAGCTGTCGAGCAGAGCGAGGCTGCGATCTTTTAGTGCTGAGCGAAAGCAAGAGCCAGATCAAGAGATCGCAGCATCGCTTCGCTCGACAACTCCTACATAAAAAACAATTCCACAGCTCCCTGAGGACAAACAACAAGGGGGCGAATCTTCATCCGCCCCCTGCTTGCCCGCTTACTCCTGCGGCTCTTCGTCGGCGGCGGCGTCGAGTTGCTGGTCGTCGGCAACATCGTCGATCACGACCTCACCCTCGAACACTGCACCCTCTTCACCTGCAAGCCCTTCGCCTTCCAGCTCTTCGCCTTCGACTTCCGACGGCTCCTGAACCCGCTCCAGGCCCACCAGCGTTTCATCGTTGGCCAGCTTGATCAGGGTCACACCCTGGGTGTTACGGCCCAGGCTGGACACTTCGTCGACGCGGGTACGAACCAACGTACCCTGGTCGGAAATCAGCATGATTTCCTCGCCGTCGAGCACTTGGACCGCGCCGACCAGACGGCCGTTACGCTCGTTGCTGACCATGGCGATAACACCCTGACCGCCACGCTTGTACTCAGGGAACTCGGTGATCGCGGTGCGCTTGCCGAAACCACGCGCCGAAGCGGTGAGGATCTGGCTGCCTTCTTCCGGGATCAACATGGAAATCAGCTTCTGGCCTTCCGGCAGACGCATGCCGCGGACACCGCGAGCGGTACGGCCCATGGCGCGAACGTCGGTTTCCTTGAAGCGAGTCACCTTGCCGCCGTCGGAGAACAGCATGACTTCGCGATCGCCATCGGTAATGGCCGCAGAGATCAGTACGTCGCCTTCATCCAGCTCCAGCGCGATCAGACCGACGCTGCGTTGACGACTGAAGGATTCCAGCGGGGTCTTCTTCACGGTGCCTTTGGCAGTGGCCATGAAGATGAAGTGACCTTCGGTGTATTCCTCGACCGGCAGCATGGTGGTGATGTATTCATCACTGTCCAGCGGCAGCAGGTTGACCAGCGGGCGACCACGGGCCGCGCGGGAGGCTTCCGGGATTTCGTAGGTTTTCAGCCAGTACACTTTGCCTTTGCTGGAGAACAGCAGCAGCGTGGTGTGGCTGTTGGCGACCAGCAGGTGAGCGATGTAGTCCTCATCCTTCACGCCGGTAGCCGATTTACCTTTACCGCCACGACGCTGAGCCTGGTACGCAGCCAAAGGCTGGGTCTTGGCGTAGCCACCGTGGGAAATGGTCACGACGCGCTCTTCTTCCGGGATCATGTCGCCCAGGGTCAGGTCGAGACGGGCATCGAGAATCTCGGTGCGACGCACATCGCCGTACTCGGCGCGGATCACTTCCAGCTCTTCGCGGATCACTTCCATCAGGCGCGTGGCGCTGTTGAGGATGCGGATCAGCTCGCCGATCTGGTTGAGGATCTCTTGATACTCGGCCAGCAGCTTCTCGTGTTCCAGACCGGTCAGGCGGTGCAGACGCAGCTCCAGAATGGCTTGCGCCTGCTCTGGCGACAGGAAGTACTTGCCGTCGCGCAGGCCGTATTGTGGATCGAGGTTTTCCGGACGGCACGAATCGGCACCGGCACGTTCAACCATTGCAACCACCGCGGAGGACTCCCACGGCGTGCTGATCAGCGCTTCCTTGGCTTCCGACGGGGTCGGCGAAGCCTTGATCAGGGCGATGACCGGGTCGATGTTCGACAGGGCAACCGCCTGACCTTCCAGGATGTGGCCACGTTCGCGCGCTTTACGCAGCTCGAACACGGTACGACGGGTCACGACTTCGCGACGGTGACGAACGAAGGCTTCCAGCAGATCCTTGAGGTTGAGGATCCGCGGACGGCCGTCGATCAGCGCAACGATGTTGATGCCGAACACGCTTTGCAGCTGAGTCTGGGCGTAGAGGTTGTTGAGAATCACCTCTGGCACTTCACCGCGACGCAGCTCGATCACGACGCGCATACCGTCCTTGTCGGACTCGTCGCGCAGCTCGGTGATGCCTTCAAGCTTCTTCTCTTTGACCAGCTCGGCGATCTTCTCGATCAGACGGGCCTTGTTCAGCTGGTAAGGGAGTTCGGTAATGACGATCTGCTGACGGCCACCGACCTTGTCGATGTCTTCGATGATCGAGCGGGCACGCATGTAAATGCGCCCGCGACCGGTGCGGTAGGCTTCGATGATGCCGGCGCGACCGTTGATGATCGCGGCGGTCGGAAAGTCCGGACCAGGGATGTATTGCATCAGCTCATCGACAGTCAGCTCCGGATTGTCGATGAGTGCCAGGCAACCGTCGATGACTTCACCGAGGTTGTGCGGCGGAATGTTGGTCGCCATGCCCACGGCGATACCGCTGGAGCCGTTGACCAGCAGGTTGGGGATCTTGGTCGGCATGACCGCGGGGATCATTTCGGTGCCGTCGTAGTTCGGCACCCAGTCCACGGTTTCTTTATGCAGGTCGGCCAGCAGCTCGTGCGCCAGCTTGGTCATGCGTACTTCGGTGTATCGCATGGCCGCGGCGTTGTCGCCGTCCACCGAACCGAAGTTGCCCTGACCGTCCACCAGCAGGTAACGCAGCGAGAATGGCTGCGCCATCCGAACGATGGTGTCGTACACCGCGGTATCACCGTGCGGGTGATACTTACCGATCACGTCACCGACAACACGGGCAGATTTCTTGTACGGCTTGTTGAAGTCGTTGCCCAGCTCGCTCATCGCGAACAGCACACGCCGGTGCACGGGCTTCAAGCCATCGCGCGCATCCGGCAGTGCCCGCCCGACAATAACGCTCATCGCGTAGTCGAGGTAGGACTGCTTCAGCTCGTCTTCGATATTGACCGGGAGGATTTCTTTGGCCAGTTCGCCCATGAGAAGCCTGATTCCTTTTTCTGGTGAAACTTCGTCACATCCATATGGGACGAACGAAGCTCGCCGGTACAGACTGAGTGCCATGCACCGACTTACGACAAATCAACGAGTTATGCCATGGATCTGCGCAGTAAAGGCAGCCACATCAGGCTACCCTGGAAACCGCCGGATGTTATCACAAGAGCCGCCACGCACCTATCCCCCAGATGCGCATGGAGCATAGTTAGTTGACCGGTGACAGGCTTGAAGGAGACGAGAGGGGCTTAGAGGCGTGATCAACCGGCATTCAACCGTATTTTTCACTTGTAAACACCGATTTCGTGCAGCCTGAATGATTTAATGCAGACGCTTGCGGCACATCAATTGAGCCATTTTCGCGGTGTCCGGGCGCTCGACGATGCCTTTTTCGGTGACGATCGCATCGATCAGGTCGGCCGGGGTCACGTCGAAAACCGGGTTGAACGCTTCCACATCTGCCCCCACCCGCTTGCCGCCAACTTCCAGCAACTCGCGGCCATCACGCTCCTCGATAGGAATCTCGTCGCCACTGGCCAGGTTCATGTCGATGGTCGAACTCGGTGCCACCACCATGAAGCGCACGCCGTGGTGCATGGCGTTGACCGCCAACTGGTAGGTACCGATCTTGTTCGCCACATCGCCATTGGCGGTAATCCGGTCGGCGCCGACGATCACCCAGGTCACACCCTTGGTTTTCATGATGTGCGCGGCAGCGGAATCGACATTGAGGGTCACCGGAATACCCTCATTGGCCAATTCCCACGCAGTCAATCGCGAACCTTGCAGCCATGGCCGGGTTTCGTCGGCGTAGACGCGCTCGACCATGCCTTCGATGAACGCCCCGCGAATCACCCCCAGCGCCGTGCCGAAACCACCGGTGGCCAGTGCACCGGTGTTGCAATGCGTAAGGATCGCCTGGGCGTTGCCTT
The DNA here is from genome assembly GCF_001655615.1 of Pseudomonas sp. GR 6-02. GTDB lineage: Bacteria > Pseudomonadota > Gammaproteobacteria > Pseudomonadales > Pseudomonadaceae > Aquipseudomonas. The sequence goes on along the minus strand of NZ_CP011567.1, from coordinate 1,760,640 downwards.
GATGTTTGCGGATCAGGTCGACGCCCAACTGGGCCATGGTCAGGTTGGCTTCGCGATCACTTTCGTGGATGGCGATGGCTTCGGCTTCCAGCACCGACAACGGATCGGCGTGCTCCCTCAGGCGCTCAAGCCGCTCACGCATGCGACCCAAGGCCCAGAACAGATTGACCGCGGTCGGACGGGAGTCGGCCAGCAGCGCGAAATCCTCTTCCAGCGCCGCTTGCCAGTCGCCCCCTTCGGCAAAACGGGTACGGGCCGCCAGCACCACGCCATAGGCCGCACTGATGCCAATAGCCGGCGCACCGCGCACCACCATCGAGCGAATGGCTTCGGCCACACCCGCAGCGCTGGTGTAGGCGATCCAGGTTTCCTCGAACGGCAAAATACGCTGATCCAACAGGTACAGTGCGCCATCACGCCAATCGATGGCCTTCACCTTCTCCGCAGCCAACAGTCGATCGCGCATCCCACACCCCGCACTCATGAACAAAAGCCGCCGATTATAGCGATCCCCCCGCGAAGACGCTCGGGTATACTTCGCCATCCTTTACAAAAGCACTGGAACCGACTCTCGATGCCGACCCCCACCGCTGCGCTCGACCTATTATTGCTGCCGACCTGGCTGGTACCCGTCGAACCGGCTGGCGTGGTCCTTAAAGAGCATGCCCTGGGTATCCGCGACGGTCGTATCGTGTTTATCGGCCCTCGCGCAGCAGCCTTGAAGCTTAACGCAGCCGAAGTGCGCGAATTGCCGGGCATGCTGCTCAGCCCGGGCCTGATCAATGCCCACGGGCATGCAGCAATGACGCTGTTCCGCGGCCTGGCCGACGATCTGCCGCTGATGACCTGGCTGGAAAGCCATATCTGGCCGGCCGAAGCCAAATGGGTCGACGAGGCGTTCGTACGCGACGGCACGGACCTGGCCATCGCCGAGCAGATCAAAGGTGGCATCACCTGCTTCTCTGACATGTATTTCTTCCCGAAGGTCGCCAGCGAACGCGTACATAACAGCGGCATTCGCGCCCAGATCGCCATTCCGATCCTCGATTTCCCGATTCCAGGCGCCAGCACGGCGGATGACGCCATTCGTCAGGGCGTCGAATTATTCGGCGATCTCAAGCATCACGAACGGATCAAAGTCACCTTCGGCCCCCATGCCCCGTACACCGTGGGCGACGAAAACCTGGAAAAAATCCGGGTGATCGCCGAAGAGCTGGACGCCTCGATTCACATGCATGTCCACGAAACCGCCTTCGAAGTGCAGCAGTCGGTGGAGCAGCGCGGCGAACGCCCGCTGGCCCGCCTCGGCCGCCTGGGCCTGCTCGGGCCGCGCTTCCAGGCCGTTCACATGACCCAGATCAGCGATGAAGACCTGGCGCTGCTGGTAGAAAGTAACACCAATGTGATTCATTGCCCGGAGTCGAACCTGAAGCTGGCCAGTGGCTTCTGCCCGGTCGAGCGCTTGTGGCAGGCTGGGGTGAATGTGGCAGTCGGCACCGATGGCGCGGCCAGCAATAATGACCTGGACCTGCTTGGTGAAACCCGCACCGCCGCATTGCTGGCCAAGGCTGTCGCCGGCTCGGCCACCGCGCTGGACGCCCATCGCGCCCTGCGCATGGCCACGCTCAATGGCGCCCGCGCGCTGGGAATCGAAGCGCAAACCGGTTCGCTGGAAGTCGGCAAGGCGGCAGACATCGTCGCATTCGACCTGTCGGGCCTGGCGCAGCAACCGGTCTACGACCCGGTTTCGCAACTTATATATGCCACTGGCCGCGACTGCGTGAAACACCTTTGGGTCGCCGGCAAGCAACTGCTCGACGACCGCCGCCTGACCCGCCTGGATGAAGCGCAACTGTGCGCCACCGCCAAGGCCTGGGGCAGGCGCATCAGCGGCCACACCGAATCGTAAGCACCCTGGACCAAAACCGGGGCAACAGAATTTTTCAAGTTTTAGAGGACTGACACCATGAGCAACGTCGACCACGCCGAAATCGCCAAATTCGAAGCCCTGGCCCATCGCTGGTGGGACCGCGAAAGCGAGTTCAAACCGCTGCACGACATCAACCCCCTGCGGGTCAACTGGATCGACGAGCGCGTCAATCTGGCCGGCAAGAAAGTCCTCGACGTCGGTTGCGGCGGCGGCATCCTCAGCGAAGCCATGGCCCAGCGCGGCGCCACCGTGATGGGCATCGACATGGGCGAAGCGCCGCTGGCGGTCGCGCAATTGCATCAACTGGAATCCGGCGTAAACGTCGAGTACCGGCAAATCACCGCCGAAGCGCTGGCCGAAGAAATGCCTGAGCAGTTCGACGTCGTTACCTGCCTGGAAATGCTTGAACACGTTCCGGATCCGTCCTCGGTGATCCGCGCCTGCTTCCGCATGGTCAAGCCTGGCGGCCAGGTATTCTTCTCCACCATCAACCGCAACCCGAAGGCCTATCTGTTCGCCATCGTCGGCGCCGAATACATCATGAAGCTGCTGCCGCGTGGCACTCACGACTTCAAGAAATTCATCCGCCCTTCCGAGCTCGGTGCCTGGAGTCGCATGGCCGGCCTGACCGTCAAGGACATCATCGGCCTGACCTACAACCCGCTGACCAAGCACTACAAACTGGCATCCGATGTCGACGTCAACTACATGATCCAGACCCTGCGCGAGGAGTAAGCCGATGCGTATCAGAGCAGTTCTTTTCGACATGGACGGCACCCTGCTCGACACCGCGCCGGACTTCATCGCCATCTGCCAGGCGATGCGTGCCGAGCGTGGTTTGCCGCCGATGAACGACAAGCACATCCGTGACGAGATCTCCGGCGGCGCCAGGGCGATGGTTGCAGTGACTTTCTCGATGGACCCGGAATCGCCGGGCTTCGAGGAGCTGCGCCTGGAGTTTCTGGAGCGCTATGTCAAAGGTTGCGCGGTGCACAGCAAGCTCTTCGACGGCATGGGCGAATTGCTGGCCGACATCGAGAAGGCCAACCTGATCTGGGGCGTGGTCACCAACAAGCCGCTGCGCTTCGCCGAGCCGATCATGCAGCAATTGGGGCTGGCCGAGCGTTCGGCGCTGCTGATCTGCCCGGATCATGTGAAGAACAGCAAACCGGACCCGGAGCCGTTGATCCTGGCGTGCAAGATGCTCGACCTCGATCCGGCCAGCGTGCTGTTCGTCGGCGATGACCTGCGCGATATCGAATCCGGCCGCGATGCCGGCACCAGAACAGCCGCCGTGACCTACGGCTACATTCATCCGGAGGATAACCCGCGGCATTGGGGCGCGGATGTGGTGGTCGATCATCCAATGGAGTTGCGCCTGGTGCTGGATAGCGCTTTGTGCAGTTGCTGATTACAGAGGCTTTTGTGGCGAGGGAGCTTGCTCCCTCGCCACAAATACGATGCCTGCCTGTTGAATTGTGTTGAGGTTTTTTATGTTTGATTATTCCGCCCGTCCTGAATTGCTCAAGGACCGGGTCATCCTGGTCACCGGCGCTGGCCGAGGCATCGGTGCTGCCGCCGCGAAAACCTACGCCGCTCATGGCGCCACCGTGTTGCTGCTGGGCAAGACCGAAGCCAATCTGACTCAGGTATACGACGAAATCGAAGCGGCCGGGCATCCACAACCGGTGGTGATCCCGTTCAACCTGGAAACCGCCCTGCCCCACCAATACGATGAACTGGCGGCCATGATCGAAACCGAATTCGGCCACCTCGACGGCTTGCTTCACAATGCGTCGATCATCGGCCCACGCACACCGATCGAGCAGTTGTCCGGCGAGAACTTCATGCGCGTCATGCAGGTCAACGTCAACGCCATGTTCATGCTCACCAGCACCCTGCTGCCGCTGCTCAAGCTATCGCAGGACGCCTCGGTGGTGTTCACCTCCAGCAGCGTCGGTCGCAAGGGTCGTGCATATTGGGGCGCTTACGGCGTGTCCAAGTTCGCCACCGAAGGCCTGATGCAAACCCTGGCCGACGAAGTAGACACCGTCGCCCCCGTGCGCTCCAACAGCATCAACCCCGGCGCCACCCGCACCAGCATGCGCGCTCAGGCCTACCCTGGGGAAAATCCGCTGAACAACCCGACACCCGAGGAGATCATGCCGGTCTACCTTTACTTGATGGGGCCGGACAGTACCGGCATCAACGGTCAGGCGTTCGACGCTCAGTAATGCCCGTGCGTCGCTTTTGTGCCGCGACGACTTCCCGTCGCGGCACGCAAAGCCCGTGATAACTGTTGCTGTTTCAAGTCAAATAAATGCCAATACCCCCTACACCATCCTTCGCAACCTCCCCAACCTTGTTGATTTAGAACGCTTTTTAACCGACTGAACCGAATGGCACGACTTTCGCTCTAATTTTGCTCAGACACGCCGTGTGAAAGCAGACGGGGCAGAGCTCGAGCCGAGAGGTTACTAATCTTCGGCAAAGCGGACTAAACTCGTGCCAAATGTCCTACGGGACTGATGGACCAGTATGACGCGCAGCCCAAAGCCGCTCTCACCCAGCCTGTAAGACAGTCTTACTGTTTAGGGGCTCACGCCATATGAAATCGCCTTCCCAGACCAACGCAATTGACTTCGACAGCGCCAAATTGCAACGCCTGGGCTTTGGTCAGCAGCCTCCCCTTCTGGAGCGGCCCGTCAGTCTTGCGCAGTTGCGTCAGGAGCTGGGCCTGCAACTGCAAACCAGTCTTGAGCCGCAACGCATTCTCGGACTTTTCTTCCGTGAAATTCAGCGCCTTGTACCGCTGGATGCCTTGAATTATGAGCATCAGCCCAGCGACTTGCGCCTGCAGTTCGGCCAGCGAGGTCATCATTCGATCAGCTACAGCCTCAGTCATGAAGGCGAGCAATTGGGTGAACTGGTGTTCCGTCGCAATCAGCGTTTCAGCGATGAAGAGCAAGGCCATCTGGAATCGCTGTTATCAGCGCTTCTCTACCCGATGCGCAATGCCCTGCTCTACCGTGCCGCCACCCAAAGCGCCTTGCGCGACCCGCTGACCGACACCGGCAATCGCATCGCGATGGATCAGACGCTGCAACGGGAAATCGAGATGTCGCGCCGACACTCACAGCCCCTGTCGCTGCTGATGCTGGACATCGATCACTTCAAACAGATCAACGACACCTACGGGCACAGCGCCGGCGATGAAGTGCTCAAGGCCGTCGCGGCCTCGATCAAAAGCCAGTTGCGTAACGTGGACATGGTGTTCCGGTTTGGAGGCGAAGAATTCATGATCCTGCTGTCCAACACCAGCCGGGAAGCCGCGGCCATGGTCGGCGAACGACTGCGGTTCGCTGCGCAGGCCCAGGACTATGTGGCCGAAGGCAAGACCATCGAACTGACGGTCAGCCTGGGTTGCTCGACCCTGCTGCCCGGCGAGTCTGCCGAGAGCCTGTTGCGACGAGCCGACAGTGCGCTGTATGTGGCCAAGCGCGAGGGGCGTAACCGGTTGGCGATGGCGGGGTAGATATTTTTGAAGAGATCGCAGCCTACGGCAGCTCCTACGAGCTGCCGTAGGCTGCGTCTTTTAGCTCTCGGCCAACGCCATCCGCTCACGGACTACCGGGGCTTTTGCCGCCAGTTCCAACTGCATGCATCGCTCCAGGAACAGGTACATGTAGTCGTAACTTTTGCAGACTGCCTGACGCAATTCCATTTGCAGGGATTTGCTCGGGTTCAGCCCCGCCAGGGTGCAGATGATTTCCAGCGCTTCCCAAGGATGGGCATCGTCGTACTGGGCGTGCATCTTCAACCACTTCATGGCCCGCTTGCGATCTTCCTCTGGGAACGATGCCGCATAGACGCCACTGGAACAGACCAGCGCCGACCACTCCCCGGTAGCACCCTCGATGGCATAGTTGGTGGCGGCGATAGCCACGATCAGCGAGTCCGACGAACTGGTGTGCCAGCACCAGTGACTCAAGGCGTGAAGTTCAGGGGCAACCTGTTGCGCCTGCAGATCTTCCAGGCTGATACCGTGAGCACGGCTCCAGTGCACCCAGTAATCGGCATGGTTCAGTTCGACGCGAATATTGCGCATCAGCCAGCGACGCGCCATGTCTTCGCCAGGGTGGCGTGCAAAACGGGTCTTGGCCAGGTTCTGTGCCATGTATAAGGCGAACTGTTCGACCACCGGCCAGCCACCAATGAGGTACTGACGCATGGTTTTTGCGCTGAGCTTGTTATCGCGCATCCGCTGGTACAGTTCATGTTCGACGACGCGGCGCTTGCTCTCACTGCAATCCTGAATCAATTGCTGAGCCCAGGCGGGGTAACTTGCAGCTTCCATGAGGGGTCCGGTTCTGTTGAATGTGTCGATCACTGTCGCGCTCCTTTTGATTGTGATTTCAAGATCGACAGGAGCTTTCAACGGAATGTGCCGGGCGCCTTGAATAACAAAGGCCGGGGTCTGGCAGGACGACTTTGTAAACTGTCGCAGGTAAACAGATGCGGGCGTTCAATCAGATACCCTTGAGCGTAATCCACCCCGATCTCCAGCAATGCCTGCTCGATCTGAGGTGTTTCAACGAACTCGGCAATCGTGCGCTTACCCATGACATGCCCGATGTGATTGATCACTTCGACCATGGCGCGGTTAATCGGGTCGTCCAGCATATCCTTTACGAAACTCCCGTCGATCTTCAGGAAGTCTACAGGTAAATGTTTCAGGTAAGCGAATGAGGACATACCGGCACAGAAGTCATCTAATGAGAAGTGGCAACCTAAGCCTTTGAGTTCATTAATAAATCTAATTGCGCTAGGCAAATTGGAAATCGCGCTGGTTTCTGTAATTTCAAAACAAATCATTTCAGGCGGAATTGAATATGCAACAAACTGTTCACGAAGGAAGTCCAGAAACGCCTCATCTCCGATAGTAATACCTGACAGATTTATCGCACACATGGCCAGCGGCTCTTCGCCCTCTTGGGCGATGGCCTGGGCAATGACCTTGAAAACGTTCTCCACCACCCAGCGGTCAAGCGACGTCATCAAACCATAACGCTCGGCGGCCGGAATGAAACTGTCCGGCAGAATCATGCGCCCGGCTTCGTCATGCAGGCGCAGCAGGATTTCGATATGTCCGCCGTCCCGCTCGCCAAGACCCAGAGGCGCGATTTCCTGGGAGTACAGGCAAAAGCGGTCCTCCTCCAACGCCATGTGCAGGCGCTGCACCCAAGCCATCTCGCCATAGCGCAGGGACAGCTCCGAATCGTCGGCATGATAGACCTGAACCCGGTTGCGGCCCTTTTCCTTGGCCATGTAACAGGCCATATCAGCGGCTCGCAGCGAGGCCTCGAGGGTGGCCGGACTCTGAGTGACGTGCACCAGACCAATGCTCACCGTGGTCACGAACGGTCGGCCTTTCCAGACAAAATGCAGGTTCTGCACAGTCTGGCGCAGGACTTCGGCAATTTTCTCAGCCGCTTCCGGCGCACAGTTTTCCAACAGAATGCCGAACTCGTCACCCCCCAATCGGGCCAAGGTGTCGCCTTCGCGCAATCCTGATTGCAGCAACGCACAAATATGCCGCAACAACTCATCGCCGGCAGCATGACCGCAGGTGTCGTTGACCAGTTTGAATTGATCCAGATCGAGGAACATCAAGGCGTGACGCCCCGCTTGTCGCATCAGGCCATGCAGGGCCTGTTCCAGGCGATATTCGAATTCGCGGCGGTTGGTCAGCCCGGTCAAGGCGTCATGGGTCGCCTGCCAGGACAGATTGGCGATGTACTGCCGCTCCTGGGTCATGTCATGCAGCACCAGCACGGTGCCACTGACCTTGCCCGCGTTACGGATCGGCGCACCGACCAGGGTGACCGAAACCGTGCTGCCATCCAGTCGCTGGATCAGTTTGGAATGTTCGCTGCCGCCGCTGAGCTGGCCGCTCAAAATGTGTTCGATCAAGGTAAAACCGTCGGCCTGAGCGTTCTCGTCCAGCAGATTGAACAGCGCCGCCAATGGCAACCCCGTCGCCTGTTCGGCCTTCCAGTGAGTCAAGGCCTCGGCGGCCGGGTTCATGTAGGCAATCGCGCCCTCGACGTCGGTGGTGATCACCCCGTCGCCAATCGATTGCAGGGTGATCTGCGCCCGGTCTTTCTCCAACTGCAAGGCATCGGCGAAGGCATGCCGCTGTTCGAGCAGTTTGTGGGTACGCAGCAACGCCAGCACGATCAGGCCCAGCGCGGTGGCGAGGTTCGTCGCCAGCAGCAGCCGGAGAATCATGCGCGAGCCCTCGCCCAAGGCATCGCTGAACGCTTTGGCAGGGGGCGTCACACCATCGTTGATGGCCAAAATCTGCACCTTCCAGCGCTTGATGTCGGCATCGGTGGCCTGGTTATCGACGATACCCTGATGCATTTCCCGCGCGACGTCATCGAGCCGCACCAGGTACGCGTCACCGATCGTCCAGAGCTCGATGGCTTTTTCCAGGTAACTGAAATGCCGGAAATTGAGGTACAGCCAAATCAGGCTGGGGACGTCGTCCGGGTGATTGCCGCCCTTGAGAATCGCGAGCCGCGCGGCCTCGATATTCGGTGGCTGATGATCCAGCGCCATACGCAACTCATGGCCGCCCTGAGGCACGGCAATCGCGTTCTGGTATTTGAGAAAAATCGTCTCGTCGCGACTGTCGGCGTAGAGATTGAGGTAATAGATGGCGTCTTTCTGGCCCTTGGACCACAGGCTCTCACCGCCGACGTAGCCACGAACCGCTGAAAGAACGTAAAGACTGACGCCGCCCAACAGTGCCTGAAACAACACAACGGCAATAAATGGCCAGACGATGCCCAACAGCCGTGGCGTTCCGAGAGTCCGCGCTTGATTCATGAGGTCCCTTGTTTTAGCACCGCCAGATCATCATCCAACGTGATCGCTACAGCTAGACTAGGGTGCGTTCTCGAAACCGGCAAGCAGAGGATCGACCTCAACGCCGTACACGTGCGCCCCATATAGATATATACCGCCAAGGCCAGTTTGGAGATCTGTTTACTGGGCACTTCGGGCTCCCCCTATCCGTTACGGGATCCCTTTCAAAGGAGTGCAACATGACAGAGACGTCTTCACCTTCACCCGATCAACCGGCGCTGTCACCGGCAGACGAAGAATTTCGCGCCAGACAGGCTCTGGGACTCGACGACGGCCCGGATATCGAAAACTTCGGCCTGCGCACCACCGCCCAGGATCGACGAGGGTTCAAGCTTATTCAACGCGGGGGCCCCAACCTCGCGCAACACATGACCATCGACACTTACAAGGCAAAACGCATCGATGTTCAAATCACCAACATCGTGAAGGCTTTCCTGAATGGCAAGCGTTCGTTAATCGGTCATCTTGGCGCCTCGGTACTGGCTTCCACCTCCATGGATCAACTGCGAGCAACGCCGTCTGTATTCCTCCAGCGAATACTGAACACAGTCGAAGCGAAAGAGCTGGGGGACAGGCTGCTCAAGATGCTCAGGTGGTATGGCGCAGGCCCTGGCGAACAAACTTCGGCGTCCGTGCGCCATCAGCTCGTATGCAAAGCCATATGCCTTTACTTGCAAGCCCCGTCAGCGGATGAGCCGCAGGAAGTCGCCGGATTCCGCTGGCAAGACACGGCTCACTGGGGCAAAAGCTACCAGGCCCTGCGCAGCGATTTTGAACAGCACTTGCTGCGCACCAACCGGGTAACCGATGCAAAAGAGGCGGCCTTTCTCGCGCGGGTGTTCGAGACCCGCCTCTCAAAGGACTTCGCTGTGCGCGATATCCCGTCCGACCTTCCTTACAAAAGTTCGGTGGTGTGGGTGAACTTCATGCACGGCGTGCTGCTGGCAGATGAACTCGGCCTTGATCGATTGCAAGCGCTGTCCTTTCAACAACTCGTCGACTTGCCCCTGAGCCGGAGCGCCGACGCCTCGCCCGAACAACTTGAGCAGATAACTCGACTGAGGATGGGGCCGGCACTGGAATGGGCGGTCTGCTGCGGCATCGTTCAATCGCGAACAAAATCCGATTACGACGAGGACGATATGAAGCGGGCGATGGCGGCGCTGGAAAGCCACAGCAAGAGCCTGAACAACGCCATTATGGCACTGGACTTGCCACCCCCTGAAAGATTGAAGATGGCCAAACGGGTAAAGGATGATCTGTTTGGCGAGGCCATGTTCGAATCGGACGGGCTCAAGTTGCTGCGCGATGATCCACCGAGCGGCGGCCCCAAAGACACGCCCTCATTGAAGCTGCCAGGCTATGCATTCCTGGATGTCTATGCCGACGGCCAATTCGATGACAAGAGAAAATGGTTTGTAACCCGGTCCGACGGAAAAACACGAACCCGTCACTGGATCAAGATCGACGACAAGCGAATCCTGCGTCATGAGGAACTCTTTCGCAAGGATCATGAGGGGATCGAAAGGCGTGTGATTACCAGATACGGAGGCAAGACGTTGCCCGATATCAACACGCAGTTTGAAACAAACTTCACAAACTACCTCTCGAAAATCAGGACGGCCTATCAGCCCCTGATCGCCAGTTTGCTGACCTCACTGCCACTGACCGACCGCCAGGCCCTTGAACGGGGTGACGTCCGCTTGCTGAGCCTGCACCTGGACGAAAAACTCATCAAGGCAAGGGGAGACATCCGGCCAAGAAAAGGTTTCGTTCTACAGGTGACCCACAATCATGAAATTACCTATTACGAACTGATCCCGAATGCTGGCGTCATTCGTCGTCGACCCCACCTGAGAGTTTCAACAGTCAACGGGGTTCGCACCACGTTTCCATTGCACGCCTCGATCCCCGGACAAACATATACTGCTGAAATCAGCACTACGCTGCTTCTCGATTGGGCCGCTCACTTAAATGGCACGCAGCCTGCTGAAAGAGCGTACTGCGTGGCGATCCTCGGCGTGGTAGGCGACGTGCCCACAGTTGTATCGCCAATCGCAGCCGTTAACGATAGCGAAGTAACAGCGCTGGCATCCTCCCGTTTGAATGCAGTGGCCCACTACATTGCAACGAACTTCCTGTTCGTCGACGAACAGCTGTTGCGTACCCAGTCTCGCGGCGTGACGGCATTCGACACCATCAGGACCAGAAGCGAACAAAGGATCAGTACGACCCTGGAAATAGCCAAAGGGCTTGTACCCTTCTGGGGCAGTATCGAGGACATTTTGTCGGGCAAAATTGAGCAGATACTCATAGGCGTAGCCGGAGTCGTGCTGGACCTGGCTTCATTCCTCACCCCAGTCGGGAAATTCATGTCAGGTTCGGTGCGGCTGATCAGGGCGGGCGCCAAAGCCTCGCAAATGACCGTCAAAGCAAGTCTGCCTTCCTTTTCAACATTGACCCGAAAACTCCTGACCGCTTCCCTGAGCAACCTCAATCCGCTGGATGGGGTCCCGACACTACTCAAGACACTGGGAAGCGGTGCGTGGAAAGGACTGCATACGGCGGGACGCATTGGTGTTAGCGGGTTCAAGAAACTGACAGGACACGCCGACAGCTACCGACTGGTGCACAACCTGCCCCAGACGACCGATCCGGGGCGCTGGAAGCCGCTGGCAAGCGGTGATCGACTGGCAACGGTCAAAGGTGTCGATGATGTACTTGTGCGCAATACCAGCCCATCGGACCTGACCCGATTCCACCCCGTCGATCCAGTGACATCCTTGCCCTACGGCCCCCGCCTGCACAATCACAGCAAAAACCTCGTACAGGGCCGGTCAACCTTCAAAACGTTATCTCCTACCGAATCCCACGTCCTGGTAGAACTTCCGAAAGACGCCCATGTCCGTGAAGTACTTGAGGTCGATGGTCGAACCACACTGTTCGTTGATGACATTCCCTATCGTCTGGACGGCAACCAACTGCGCCGTGCCGACTTGATTGATGATCAGGCAATGTTCAGATCCTTGCCTTGCCGGGTACGTCGCGCCCCTGGTCCCGAGCTGTGTCAAACAAGCTACGTCACTCGCGACCCGGCTCCTACCCCTGCTATCGCTACTTTCGATGAAACCAAAGGCTGGGCCCCCTGGTTCGGAGACGCCATTTACACCCCCGCAACAGGCAGGACACCGATGCAAGTGTCCTCAATAGCTGCCAATTCATCCCTCAAGGCCGTACTGGAGTTTCAGAAAGGGATGTATGGGCGGGTCATGGTCAGCGTTCCCGTATCCGGGCAAAAACTCGTCGATAAATTTCGCGTGGGCGCAACTATCGTAGAGTCAATCGACGGCTCAAAACATTATGTGTTCACGCGGCTGAGCGCGGGAGACTTTTACGTTACCTCGCGCGCAAAGGGCCAAAGCGTTAAAGACCTCCTGACCTTCAGAAAAGCCGACACCCTTCCTGACGAACTGAGGAAAGAGTTAATGGTGGTGTACACCGGCTCACTGAACTCCAATAACATGGTAAGAATCCATGGCCAGGAAGCGGTGGAGCGCGCATTGAGAGCCATGGATGAAATTGCCATTTCGATCGGTAGCCATGCCAATCCGCCCGATACGCTCAGATTGCTCAAGGTCGATACCAGCCCAGCAGAAGCGGCCCTGTTCGATCACTCCACAAGAATGATCATCAGGAACTCCACCGATGGCGCCGCGACCTGGTCCTTGTCCAAGGCTACGCCGGACAGCGTGCGGGATACGACTGCGGAGGTTTTCAACACACTGTTTCAGAAAACCGTCATAACCTTGGAGTCGTCGGTTCAGGGCGGACCCAAGGCATTAAAAATCGATGACACAATGCGGCAACTACAAGAACTTATCAGGCAAAAAACCGGTCGGCCTTTGCACAACCCCAGGAACATTGCGTTCGTCGAAATCAAGACCAAGGCAGGGGTGCGTGAAGTGTATGTCAGCGTATCCGGTAGCAAGCGTGACACCGGCTTTTTGCCGTTGTTTGCCAAAAACAGAAATATGGATGAAGTAAAAGTCGGCAGTACGAGTTACTTCAATATAGATAATGGAATGCGCTTCCCGGAGACGGCACTTAGCGT